>CAZBMF010000057.1:0-6476 GCA_964492925.1 uncultured Rhizobium sp.
TTCATTCTTTCGCAAATATAATTACAACTTAATGTTATAATATTTTGATTTTTCAATAGAAATGATTTCTTTGCAATAATTAACACCCCGTAATAATTTAAAAATCACACAAATATGGCAGCTGAATTGAATAACCGTACCAAAATAGAATTAGAATATTCCCTGAGGTCTTCACCTCAAATATTGTTTCAATATTTATCAAACCCTTCTGGACTTCAAAGTTGGTTTGCAGATCAAGTAGACATTTCTGGAGGAGTTCGTTACAGATTTTCCTGGGAAGATGGCACTGAATATTATGCCAAAATCATTAAGAATATTCCAAATAAGTACGTTAGATTTCAAATTGAAGAAGCCGCAGAAAATGAATTTCTTGAATTTAGAATAGAGCAAGATGAAATTACGGGAGATGTAGAACTTCTAATTACCGAATTTGTAGAAACCACAGAAGTGGATATGGCTGCATCGATTTGGGATGTTGCTGTAGAAAATTTATGCAGCATCATCGGCGCATAATCAATGGTTGAGGTTTTCTAAGGCCAAAAAGGCCAATAAACCTGCCCCATTTTCAATGGCATCTTCGTCAATATCGAAGTTAGGATGGTGAACCCCAAATGTGGTGCCTTTTTCTTCATTGCGTGTTCCTAATCTATAAAAACAACTTGGAACTTCTTGCGAGTAATAAGAAAAATCTTCCGCTGCCATCCAAATATCTAAAGCCTCTACATGGTTATCCCCCAAATAATTCTTCGCAAAAGATTCGCATTTTTGCGTTAACGAAACATCATTTTTTAAGAAGGGATATCCTTTTCGAATTTCAAAATCAACCGTCCCTCCAAGTCCTTCAACAACCCCAATTGCCGCCTTCAACATTTTTTCATGTGCCTCAGCCCGCCATTTTTCATCCAAAGTTCTGAAAGTGCCTTCTAAATATACTTCATTGGGTATCACATTGGTAGAACCATTTGCAATCACCTTTCCGAAAGTTAATACACTGGGAATAATTGGGTTGGCATTTCGTGAAACAAGTTGTTGAAGTGCAACAATCATTTGAGAGGCAATGGTCACAGGGTCGGTTCCCAAATGCGGCAACGCTCCGTGTCCTCCTTTACCCTTAACCGTAACAAATATTTCATCGGCACTTGCCATATACAATCCTTGACGAAATCCTACGTTCCCAGTTTTTACAAACGGCATTACATGTTGTCCGATCATGAAATCGACTTTAGGATGGTCTAAAACGCCTTCTTTGATCAAAATACTAGCACCACCAGGTAGTTTTTCTTCTCCGGGCTGGAAAATGAGCTTTATTGTGCCTTCAAATGAGTCTTTTAATTCGTTGATAATGGTGGCTGCCCCTAGTAAACAGGTTGCATGAACATCATGTCCACAAGCATGCATCACGCCATCATTCATGCTTCTGTAAGATCTGCCATCTTCTACCTCTGTAATGGGAAGAGCGTCCATATCAGCCCTTAGACCAATGACCTTTTTGCTTGGATTTTTACCTTCAATTAGAGCCACAACACCGGTGTTGGCCATTCTTTTAGTGGTTAAGCCCAGTTCATTTTGTAAATAATTTTCAATGAACTTTTGGGTTTCAAATTCCTGAAAAGACAATTCTGGATGTGAGTGAATATGATGTCTGATGTCAATTAATTTTGCCTTTAAAACATTGGCTTTTTCTTGAATTTGCTCTTTTAACCCCATAATAATTTTGTTTTTAATAGATACCGGTGGTAATTTGCAAATCTAAATTTTGTTTGTTCAATCTCCTAAATTAAAAGAGAATTATTTCCATGATTAGCCCAAATTCCATTGATCAACTGTTAAACACAGCCATAATTGAAGATGTAGTAGGTGATTATGTGAATTTAAAACGCTCTGGTTCTCGTTACAAAGGGAACTGCCCATTTCACGATGAAAAAACACCTAGCTTTACTGTAACACCTTCTTTGGGGATATACAAATGCTTTGGCTGTCAGAAAGGTGGCAATGCCATTCAATTCATGATGGAAATTGAGAATCTTACGTTCTCAGAATCGGCTAGAATGCTGGCAAAACGCTATGGAATTGAACTGGTTGAAACCAATTCAGGGAACAAACAAGAGTATGAAGAATCACAGAAACTTCGTGAAGGTGTTCAAGCCATCAATGATTTTGCTATTGATTTCTTTGCCAAACAATTACACGATCAAGAAGAAGGGAAAAATATTGCCCTTCCATATTTTAGAGAACGTGGATTTACCCTAGAAACCATCAAAAAATGGAACTTAGGATACAGTCCCGAAGCTTGGGATGCCTTTTATAAGGCCGCTAAAAAAGCAGGTTACAAAGATGAAATGTTGTTGGCGGCCGGTTTAATTAAATCTCGAGACTCTGATGGGTCTCATTACGATTTATTTCGGCATCGTGTGATGTTCCCACTTATTGCCGTAAGTGGGAAAGTGGTAGGTTTTGCTGGACGTATTATGGGCAAAGTGGAAAATGCCCCTAAATATGTCAATTCCCCGGAAACCGAACTATACAAAAAAAGTGATTTCCTGTTTGCGCTGTTTCAGGCTAAAAACGCCATTAAAAAATTAGATAAAGTGTATTTAACGGAGGGATATACCGACGTGATTACACTGCATCAGTCTGGATTGGAAAATACCGTTGCAAGTAGTGGCACTGCACTTACTCCGGGACAAATAAAACTAATCAAGCGATTTACCCACAACGCCACTGTAATTTACGATGGTGATGCCGCAGGGATCAAAGCTTCTTTACGAGGGATAGATTTACTCCTCGCTGATGAAATAAATGTAAGGGTGGTTCCACTGCCTGAAAGGGAAGATCCCGACTCTTTCTGTAAAAAATTAGGTCCTGAAGGATTCCAAGAATATGTCCTTCAAAATGAAAAAAACTTCATTTTCTTTAAGGCGGAATTGTTATTGTCGGCCGCTAAAGATGACCCAATTTTAAAATCTGATGCCATCAAAGATATATTGCAGTCTGTTGCCCATATTGCCGATTCTTTAAAGCGCAATGCTTTGGTGAAGGAATTGGCAAGAATCTGCGATGTGCAACATGAGATTTTGGCACAAGAATTAGGCAAGTTATTGCGCCAAAGTGTGATCAAAGAGAAAAAAGAATTTCTCGATCACGTTGATGATGTTATTAAAACATTCGTTGACGATGTAAAACAAACACCGTTATCTGATGTGCATCAAGAAATTGCTATGCTCAGATTACTGCTGTTACATGGTGAAAAACCTTTTGAAGAAGGACAATCTGTATTTGAGTTTGTAATTAAAGAATACCTCGAAGATGAAAGTATTCATTTTAAAGATCCATTGGCTCAAAAATTTATGGGTGCATTGATTCAAGAAGATGGCACTTATCAATGGCCTGGAGCCGAATTTTTTATTAGGCACATGGATCCGGATTTATCATCGTTTGCCGCAGGGATTTTTTCAAATGATCACCAATTAAGTCCGGCGTTTTTAGACAGTATGATTTACGTTAAAACAGAAAATGACAATTACCGAGAGTCTGTAATTGCGATTTTCTTGAACATACGTAGAACCAAAATTGAGGAAATTATCATAGCTGAGCAACAAAAACTATTGGATCCAGAGGAACAGCACGATGAAATTTTGGAATATTTGGATTTCCTGAATACCGTAAAAATTGAAATTGCCAATAAAATGGGCAGTGTAGTATCTAGGTTTTGATGAGATATTTGAAATTAATATCGGTATTTTTCTTTGCGTTCATTTTGATGTACGTTATCATAAACGGATTGCCGGGGATTCGCAAAGACAAACCCTTCGGAGAACCCAGGCATTTTGAAGTTGTGATTCATTCAGATACGGTGTTTCTAGATACCTTAAAAATACCCTTAAAACAAATTCCGCCAGTTTGGCAACTACATGAAGTAGCTAAGGTTTCCTTGGGCCGTTGGGCGAAATTGTTTACTGTGCTTAAAATTGAAGAAAGTGGATACGACGGACAAAATTCTGTTTATGCCAAAATGTATAATAATTTGGTGGGAATGCGTTATCCTAATTTTAGGGAAACAACTGCAAGAAGAAGGGGGTACAGTAATTATTGTGTTTTCGATCATTGGTATGACTGCATGATTGATTTTAAATATTACATAGAATATACCGAAAAATCTTTCATCAAATATTATCAAAGAAAGCCAAAGTCTGAAAAGGAAATGATCCGATTTATGCGGGGATCGTACAATGCGTATTCCAAATGGTACCGCGATGTATTTTGGCTTTTAGATAACTTTGAATACGATCAATAATTGCATTTTTTGCAAATAATTTACGCATTATTTTTTGCAGTTTTAGCAAAATTTCGAATACTCATTAGGCTAAAGATGAAGGCGATGACGAAAAAGATTAGGTTCATTAAAAATACATCTTTTGCATGAAGTCCCCACTGCATCAGCATTTTTCCGGAAAAATATCCCCCAAAAATAATACCAAATTCAAGCATCATAAACAGAGAAGCTAAAGCTTGACCTCTGGTTTTAGGCCCAGCAGTGTCGCTGGCCCAAGCAAAAAGTGATGGAGCATTAAAACCTTGTCCAATTCCATAGAAGAAGGCACTCACAAAAAATGCGAATTCAAAAGGATTTAAAATCAACAAAGCCATTGAAATAATTTGTGCAAGTGTTCCAATGGCCGTGGAATGAGCACGACCAAATGCGTCGCTAATTTTACCACTGAACATTCTGAAAATCAAAGAAAACGAAATGTAAATCGTGAGGTAAAGTCCTTTGTTCGCATAACCCAATTCAATGGTGTAATCGGGCATTACGGTGAGAATTGATCCCAACGAAATACACACCAAAAACATGAGAAATGCTGGTTTCCAAGCTTTGATATAAAAGAGGTTTTTCAGTTTGAATTCAAATTTCCTGTTCGATTCTTCAGGTTTTGTTTCTGGCAACATTGAAAACAATATCAAAGCAACAGCGGCAAACACTGCACTCGAAATAAATAAGGTTGTTGCATTAAAATATTGTACAATCAAGGCTCCCAATGCATATCCGAAACTAGTTCCTATGTTGTTGAAAGTGCCTTGCCACCCCATGGCGCGACCTCTATAATCTGGCTTAATGGTGTCTGCCGTAAATGCGGTGAATCCAGTGGGTGTGAATCCTGTTGAAAACCCATGAATGGCCCTCACCAAAAAAAAAGAAGAAACAGTTCCAACGAAAGGGTAGAAAACGCCAGCAATAATACAGAAAATACAACCACCAATCATGGTCCATTTTCGGCCTAGATTATCAGCTATCCAACCGCTAAAAGGGCGAGCTATTAGGGCAGAGATTGAAAATGCTGGAATAATCCAACCGAGATGTTGTTGCCCACCTAAAAATTTGAGGAAATTGGAAAGTTCTGGTAAAATGATATTAAACGAGAGAAAAAAGAACAATGCGCCACCGCACATGATCCAAAATTCTTTCGGATAATTTCTCTCCATTCTATTGATATTTAGCTACCAAAGGCATAATTCGTCCTTTGCCAAAAGCTTTTGAACTAACCCTGATAATTGGAGGAGCTTGATAGCGTTTGTATTCATTGGCATTTACCATGTTTACAATGCGTTCAACTACTTGAGATTCATATCCTTCCATGGTGATTTCATCCTTGCTTTTGCGTCCCTCAATATACAAACGCAATATTTCGTCTAAAACCCCATAATCTGGCAGTGAATCAGAATCCTTTTGACCTGGACGCAATTCAGCGCTTGGTGCTTTTTCTATAATTTCTTGAGGGATAATTTCTTTGTGGCGATTGATGTACCTCGCCAATGCATAGACTTGTCCTTTGTAAACATCCCCCAAAACAGATAGACTTCCACACATATCGCCGTATAGGGTGGAATATCCCACCGACATTTCGCTCTTGTTGCTGGTGTTGATTAAAATGTTCCCTAATTTATTTGAAATGGCCATCAAAAGCACTCCGCGAGAACGTGCTTGAATGTTTTCTTCGGCCAAATTAAACTCACGTCCATTGAACACTGGTTTTAAAGTGTCTTCAAACTGATTGAAAATGGATGATATCGGGAGAATTTCGAAGGTGTTTTCTAAATTGATTGATAATTGTTTGGCATCATTTACTGAGCCATCAGAACTAAATTGACTTGGCATCAAAACAGCTAGTACATTTTCAGCGCCTAGTGCTTCAGTAAGCAAAGCTTGTACCACTGCGCTATCTATTCCTCCGGAACTGCCCAAAACAGCCTTTTTGAAGCCCATTTTTTTGAAATAATCTTGAATTCCAAAGATCAAAGCTGCATGGAGGGTTTCAATTTCATCTGGCTCAACAGGAACCGTGTTGGAAGACACAAATTTGTTGTTCTCAAAATCTATATAATGTACCGCCTCTTTAAATTCAGGTAATTGAAGCGCTACTTCGCCATTTGAATTGATGGCCCTGCTGGCACCATCAAAAATCAATTCAGTATGAATT
>CAZBMF010000057.1:6502-14654 GCA_964492925.1 uncultured Rhizobium sp.
ACTGGTAAATCAAAGCGACTTGCTTGTCCACTAAATACGCGGTTTCTCAAAGATTGTTTACCTAAGTGAAAAGGAGAAGCAGAAGGATTAATGATAATATCAGCTCCCAGATCTTTCAATATAGTTCCAGGACTTTTTGGGTATTCAAAATCGTTGTAAATGTCCCAAATATCTTCACAAATGGCAACGCCAATTTGTACACCTTTGAAATTGATTAATTCGGTAGCGCTGGCTGGCTCAAAATAGCGAGAT
This sequence comes from uncultured Rhizobium sp., assembly GCA_964492925.1. Lineage (GTDB taxonomy): Bacteria > Bacteroidota > Bacteroidia > NS11-12g > UBA955 > VMCP01. Next base: position 6,755 of record CAZBMF010000057.1, read on the forward strand.
TCATTGAAAACATCGTATGTAGGCAATAGTGTTTTTGCCGTAATCTGCTGAATTCTACCATTTTGCATGAAGCAAACTACATTTTGTAGCGATCTTCCTTTATTGGGATTCCTCATTACGCCACCTACAATGGCAGCAATACCTTGGCAAGATTGGGCTACAGCCTCAAGACTTTGTTCGCATTTTTCTACAAACCAAGGGTAGTCTAAAAGGTCGTCGGGCATGTAACCGCAAACGGACATTTCAGAGAAAATAACCAAATCGGCGCCTTTTTGCTTGGCGTTAAATATGGTGTCTGCAATTTTGGCTGTGTTTCCTTCGAAATCGCCGATTTTAAAATTGAGTTGAGCTAGGCAGAATTTGATTGCCGACATGGCGTGCTTAAAATGTTATTCCCGCCTGCAAAGAAATGAAATTATTTCGAGCATTCACTCTTTCGTCAACAAAAATATCACTGAAACCATTGTCAAACTTCAAACCAGCTACAAAATTCATGTTACCAGATAAATGATATTCAATACCCGCACCTATTACCAATGATGAACGGAAAAATTTCATATCATCTGTGAATTTTAATGTGGCGTCGTTCAATGATCCTCCATTGAAATCATAATCAGAGTACTTAGTATCGTTAGGATCATGGTCTGTAATTCCTTTTTCATAAATAGAAGGATTGGAAGTTGTTGTGAGTCTGTGGCTTAAAGCGAATGACATTCCCAAACCCATTTGGAAGTAATATTTGAGTTTCTCTATTTGATCGGTTTTGAATTTCAAAGAAATTGGGATTTGTAAGTATTGGTTTTTATAATCAAATTTAACGTTTTGATAAGTTGCGTTGTTGTTGCTTGAACCTTTCAAATCGGCATTAAATATAGTTGAACTTGGAAGTGATGTTACCATGATTTCGCCGTTTAACCATAAATTTTGGTTGTTAAATAGGTTGTAATCTCCAGTTATCCCATAAGAAAATCCTAATCCCATGCCATTATTTGCCATAGGGCCGTCTACTGTTTTGACCCAAGAAAAATTAGGGCTAACTTTGAACCCGAAAGAGAATTGTTTTGTATCTTGTGCAGATAGGTTTTGAGCCATTGAAAGGCCGATTATGCTCGCGAACAACAAAAACGATTTTTTCATGTTATACAATATAATGATTTTTATGCAAAAAAACAACATTTTTAGTAGATGGGCAGTATTTCTGATAATTGGACTATTGGGGTTATCCATAAGTTGTAAACAAAACAAGAAAGAGGTGAGCCTTAAATATGTAGATATGGTTGAAGGGCTTGAAAAACTTACCACTAAGCGATGTATGGCTCCCGATATTTACGTGCTCAAAAAACAATACGGTCGTGTTTTTGATGTTTGGTTCAATGAGATTATGGATTACCAACGCTACAAAATGTATCCAGATTCTATTGTTGCAGATTACTTCAATTATTGGTTGCAAACCAATAAACCCATGTTCAAAGCATTGGATGCCCATTATAAAATTCATACCCAATGGAAAGAAGATATGAACGATGCTTGGGGCAATCTTCAATCCCAATTGCCCCAAACTCCTACGCCCATTTTATACGGATATTTTTCTCAATTTAGCAATTATAACACCTTTGTTGATTCTGCCAATGGTAAATTGATATTGGGTTTTAGCAAAGAAATGTTCATGAACGATACATTTCCGCTCTATGATATGCTTGAAGTACCGGAATTTTACGCCCGTTACAATAGCCCGTCTCAAATTCCAACCATGCTTATTTGGAATTATCTTAAGAGTAAATACGAAAATGAACATCAGTTAAAAACCATGATTGATCAGGCTGTTTTTGAAGGTAAAATTTGGTCACTACTAAAAGAAGTTCAACCCGATAAAGAAATCTACGATTTGTTAGGTTATACCAAGCAAGAATGGAACATGATGACACTAGATCAAGGTCAAATTTGGCGACATCTTCTAGAAACAAAAAACTTGTTTAGCTCTGATTTTAATGCCTACAAACGATACTTTATCTATGGAAATAGAACATTTGGTGCGGGTATCCCTCCTGAATGTCCGCCAATGATTGGCTCATTCATAGGGTATCAAATTGTTCAAGCATACCTCAAAGAATCAGGAGGCACTTATGCTGATTTGTTCAAAGAACACGATGCTTCAAAAATATTAAGAATTTCAGGATATAACCCCGTTAAATAATGCAAGAATTAAGAGAATATCTCGATGAGAGATTGAAAGAGAATCATTTTATACAATACATGGGATTGCAGTTAACCCACCTCGAAGTTGGTTACGCGGAAATGTCCCTCGATATTAAAACACATCATTTGCAACAAAATGGATTTACCCATGGGGGTGTAACAGCCACAATTTTGGACGTAGTTACCGGAATTGGGGCCTATACCACCGTTGCCAAAGGTAAAAACGTGGTAACAGCCGATTTAAAAGTTAGTTATTTAAATCCTTCTACTGCGCCAAAAATTTTGGCCACAGGTAGGGTGAAAAAATCGGGAAATTTTCTCGTTTTTTGTGAAGGCGAATTGTATGATGTTTTTGAAGATGGCACAAAGAAATTGGTGGCTTCTTGTCAATCTATCATGTGCGCTGTAGACATTCCTATTAAATATCAAACTTCATGAATTATCGCAAAACCTTATATTCAAACTATCATACCACACAAAGCGGAAGAGCAAGTGGGGTAGATGCTATTGCACTTTTTAATAGAGAAAAATGGCGATTTTCTATCGAAATTTTGCCTTTGGTTCAATCTTATAAAAAATATTCCAAAATCTATGATTTTGGTTGTGGAAGCGGGAGTTTACTGTCGGTTTTAAAGGACAATGGATTTACAAATTTATTGGGTATGGATTTAAGTTCGGAGCAGGTGCAACTTGCTCATAATCTTGGAGTTGATTGTGTGAAGGAACAGGATGCATTGGCCTATCTGAAAGAAACCAATGAAACTTATGATTTGATTTTCGGGATGGATATAATTGAGCATTTTACAAAAGACGAACTCGTTGAATTGCTCTCGTTAATCAAACAAAAGTTAAATCCTGGGGGAAAAGCTATTTTTAGAACACCCAATTTGGATGCACCTTATGCCACAGTTTTTGCGAATGGCGATTTTACCCATGAAAATTATATGAATGCTTCTTCGGCACAACAAGTTTGTTTGGCCTGCGGTTTTCATTCTGTCAATGTATTTCCAAGTAGTACCAAAGTTCAAAACCCAGTAAAAGAATTGTTGCGCAAATTTTTATGGGGGACATTGGTCTTTAGGGCCAAATTAACCTTATTTGCAACGGGAAGAAGCACACAAAATGTGTTGTTTACCCCCAATATGATTGTTGTAGCGAATTCTATTAAGTAATTGATTATGAATAAAATTGCGTTGATTACGGGCGCCACAAGTGGCATTGGTTTGGCAGCTGCTGAACTTCTGTTAGAAAATCAATTTTCTGTGATCATAACAGGTCGAAGATTGGATCGATTGAAAGAAATTCAACAGAAATACGGAGAAAACAGGGTTCATTGTTTGAACTTTGATGTTCAAAATGAATCTGAAGTTATTGCAGCATTGGCATCGTTACCTGATCAATGGAAAGCTATTGATGTTTTGGTAAACAATGCTGGTTTGGCATGGGGATTGGGTAAGTTTTTTGATGGAAATTCGCATCATTGGGATACCATGTTCGATACCAATGTAAAAGGTTTGCTATATGTTTCAAAAATTGTAGCCAATTGGATGAAAGATAGAAAATCTGGACATATTGTAAACATTGGTTCAATTGCAGGAAAAGAAGTGTATATGAATGGCAATGTTTATTGTGCCACAAAACATGCCGTAGATGCATTAACGAAGGCCATGAGATTAGAATTAGCAGAATATAAAGTTCGCGTTACCGGAATACATCCTGGTGCTGTAGAAACTGAGTTTAGCGAAGTACGATTTGACGGTGATAAAGAAAGAGCTAAAGCGGTGTACCAAGGATTTGAAAACCTCATTGCCGAAGATATTGCGGATGCTATTTTGTATGCGGTTACCAGAAAACCACATGTAAACATCAATGATTTGGTGATTATGCCAACGGCTCAACCTGCGGCTGGGGTGATTCACCGAGGTTAGAAAGATTAGAGAGATTAGAAGGTGGGTTTATGAAGGTTTATGAAGGTATATGAGAGTTTATGAAGGTTTATGAGAGTTTGTAACAACTCTAAACTTTAAACATTCAACTTTAAATTTAATAAAATGAGCAACAAGAATAAAAACAAAAACGGCATTGTATACAGTACCAATCCAGATTTTCAATATGATGATGGACAAGAGGAAATGGAAACATTAGAACCATCTCAGCAGAAATTATATGTTCGGAGAGAAGTTAGAAATGGAAAACCATGTGTTGTAATTAAAGAATTTGTGGGTACATCTGATGATTTGAAGCAATTAGAAAAAAGCCTCAAAAATCATTGCGGAGTTGGTGGCACAAGCAAAGAAGGAGATATCATCATTCAAGGGGATTTTGCCGACAAAGTAAAAAACTTCCTTCAACAAAAAGGGTACAAAACCAAGGGATAATTGCTTATTGTTTGAAGAATTTGCCTTTGATATTCTGTACCTCAGTGGATTTTATTATGGATATTTCATAAAAATAAATCCCTGGTTTAAGGGAAATTCCCGAATTTTGTTTGTCCTCCCAAATGAGTTGACCACTTTCATTATACCATTTCCCGCTTAAAAATTGACCATCAAATTTAGACAGGATACAATCATTGTTGAGAGTGTATCCATTTCGATTTAATTCGGAAATTCCGACATTTTTTTGGACCTTGATGGTTTTTTTGAAGGTATCGCTACATCCATAAACATAATTTGAAGCAACGAGTTTTAAATTATAAATTCCGGAATTATTGGGATATGTGAAATTGAAATCTTTTGTAGTTGCCATATCTGACGGTTTCAATGTTCCTGGATCCCATAAATATTCTAATGTGGAATTATCGGAAATAGAGGAATTGTTTATCGCCAAAATTGTAGGAGTAAGCTCGTCTATTAAAGTATCTTTGGTCCTGAAATCTGATTCTGGAGTTGGCACTATTTTGAATTCAGCATAACCAGTATCCTTGCAACGGGCTAAAGGATCAATAAAGGAAAATTTCCAAATGCCTTCAACTGCGTTTTTAGGAAAATATCTGTTTGAAATTAATCGAGTTCCATAAAATATTCCACTTGTATTTGAATTGTTGTGTGATAATAATTCGAAATTTCCAAAAACTGCCGGTTCATTGTTGTTTCTAACTAAACTCAATAAATCTATGTTTTTTTGATTCGAACAATAAAATGGATCAATTTGAAAAGTGATTTTTGGCTCATTATAAACAATAAGTTTTAAAGTATCATATTTTTCACATTGAGTGGTAAGGTCCAAGTAATAAAATTGGAATTTATATGTCCCTCCATAAATTGTATCAACTTTATTTCCGAAGGAAAAATAATGTTCAATTGTGTCGATTCCCTTGGATAATATTTGTTGGTTTTTAGATAAAATGGGCCTGTCTATTACTTTCCAACGATATTTGTTTTGGGTTAAAGAGTTAGATGACGGAATTAGAATCAATTTGTTTAAATCCTTTGAAAGTTGATTTTGACAAAGGTCATTTTGCATCAATGTTGTGTAAGGAAGTCTATTTATTGAAATTTCTGTTGAATCCTTTAATATACAATTGTTTGAATCTGAAATACTATAATAAATCATTTTACGCACCAAACTTGAGCTAATAAATTCAGCTTTTGAAACGTTTTTTGTGGCAAAAAATCTGTCACTATAGACTAATCCTTGGTAACTCCATATTTTAATGGTATCGGTTTTTGAAAGATTGCAATATCCCAACAAATCCAAATCCGGACCATTTTGACAAATTTTTACTGGAGTTGTAAATTGTTTATTTGGTAAATTCAAAGCCTTAATTGAGATTACAGTAGTTGCTTGACACCCCGAAATATCAGTTGCAATGGCTGTCATTTTTATAGATGAATCTATGTTTAATTTATTGAAATGATTAACACTGTCAATATAACTATAATCGCTGCCAACAATATATTCAACTTGAGTAATGGATTTCATCTTCACTGGAATACATGTGATATCAAGCTTTGTGCCTTTACAAATTGTTGTATCACCTGAAACACTGAATGTTGGCGCATTTTGAAGTTCTATGGTATCGTAAAAGGTAGCAAATGCGTAATTCTCATTTACCATGATTAATTTAATGTATTTTTTTCCATTCGTGAGGGATAATGAACTATCGAAAGCATTTTTTGTGGAAAACTGCAATTTCCCGGTTGTTGCATCAATGATTGTCCAAGTGTATTCTGTTGTGCCCGGTATGGATTTGTCAACTGCTGCCTTCAAAATAATTCGATTACACAATCCTTCTAAAGATTGAGCTTTATAACCACCTTGCGGTTTAATATGTATCATAATTTGCCTGGAGGAAATTGATAAATATTGGCCAAATTGATCATTGCAAAGTACTGACATCCTATACGGTACTTTTGAAATATAAGATGAATCCGGAGTTCCCTCAATAACAACTGTTTTTTCCCTATCTTTTGGGTTCTTTACATAAATATTGAATGCTTTACATCCTGAAACTACATTTACTTGCAATGTGTCGGCGCTCGATTGTTTGCCTGATTTGATATTGTCTGTAATTTTGAACTCATAATAAAATGGTTTTCCGGCAATGGCCAAAACATTTTTGTTTGAATTAATTACAGGTGGATTGTTGTTCCCACCCGTATTTAAATGAATTAACTCAAATTCTCGCATTGACCGGCTAATTAATATCCATTTTTGAATACTATCTAATCTGTATTCGAAAATATGAATGGCTGCATTTGAAAAAGCATTTGTTCCAAGTGTATTAACGATGTTTGGTTGGAAAATCATCAACCCTTCAACCGTATCAAAATAGAATCCTTTTGCCGGCGACAATGAAGGTACTGGAGAACAAAATCCCGACCCTGATGGTCCGCAATATGTTGGTATTGGTGCATTTGTTTTGTATGGACTACTTAATGTAACCGTTTTATTGGGAACATCCGATAGTACCGCATCCAATTTGCAGATGATTTTATCATTGTCAATGATATCATATGGTGCTGGTGTGTAAACATGTAATTCTTGGTCGGTAATTTTCAACTTAGGAGCAAAAGCTATCTCTGGTGCATTGTTTGTTTTCTTGATACATCGACTTAAGTTGGATAAATAAATAGTTGTACTCAAAGTGAACACTGTAGATTGTGACCCATTGCTATAAGCGGCATTTCGGCAACATTTTTGAATATAAAAATTGATTTCATTGCATGATCCACTCGACAATAAACTCGAAATTCCAGAACTCGACAAATCCACCGTATCTGTGAAAGTATGCATTTCTATTCCCATTCCAGTTCCATATGTGTTTGATGGATTACACGGAGGAGTTTGTCCTTTATATAAATAATCAATATTCTTGGTTTTAAAACTAGGTGGTGTAAGTGTAATCGACCCACAAGAGTTGTCTCCATTTTTTCCAACATAACACCCATAAGTGAAGTTTTTTGAAGAAATTGCTAGTCCTCTACAATCTCGATAAACCGATGCTTGAACCTCAATTTTATTAGAGGAAATTAAACTTGCTCTAATTTGCCCTCCAATGATTTGTGAAATCACAGTATTGAAAGAAAATGAAGCAATAAATAAAATGAAACTTAGTATTTTTTTGATCATAGGCAGTTGATACTAATTATATGACGCTTAATTCATTAAAAGTTGCAAATTTCAATTTGTATCCAAACAAATTAAGGCTATTGATGTTTCTTTTTGCAATTAATGCAACAAATAATGAGATTATTTTTCG
>CAZBMF010000058.1:0-14448 GCA_964492925.1 uncultured Rhizobium sp.
AATCTAAGTCAAAAAATGTCTTTTTTTTGGCAATTTTATCAGTTTCTTTGAGTGTTTCTGTTATGATTTTGGCATTTGCCACTGTTCGCGGTTTTAGAGATGAGATTAAATCTAAAATTTCGCTTATCCACGGAGATTTTGTGATTGATGCTCCTATGAACGTTGAAAATGGAGACCCACAACCATTTTCAGATTCATTGAGAACATCTTTGGAAAAGTTATCGTCCCTCAAAAATATTAAAAGGGTATTGATTTCATCGAGTAAAGCGAGCATAATTAAGTCTGACGAGGAAATCGAAGGAATCGTTGCCAAGGGGATTGAATTAAATAGGTTAAAAAGTTATTTGGGCGAGTTTTTAATACAATCATCAGAAATTGAGGATGATTATTGGGTGGCCATTTCTAAAAATTTGTCACAGAAACTTAAAGTGAATATCGGTGATGAATTAAAGTTGGTGTTTTTTATACAAGATACAACTGGAAATGTGCGACCAAGGGCAAGAAAACTCACTGTTTCTCATTTGTTTGAAACGGGTATTGAAAAGGTGGATGCCAATATGGTATTGCTCAATCACGATGTAATTCGCGTGATGATGCCAGAAGGGATGGGGCTCACACAAGCTGAAATTTGGGTAAACTCTGCCGAAGATTTGCAAAAAACAAAATCTGAAATTGTCAAAAATATTGATATCAAATCTTTGAGACTCAATACGGCAGAGGAATATAACCGACAGATATTTGATTGGTTATCGATTTTAGACTTGAACGTTGTTATCTTATTGGTGCTCATTGCAATAGTGGCCATCACGGCAACATGTACCACATTATTGATTTTTATCACTGAGAAAACATCATTTATTGGTTTGATGATGACGTTGGGGGCAAGAAATCGAAAGATTCAACAGATTTTCGTGTATCAATCGAGCATTATCGCTTTTTTTGGTTTGTTGTTGGGCAATTTTTTCGCATTGACTTTGTGTTTTTTGCAAAATAAATTTAAGTTTTTAACCTTGAATCAAGAGGTATACTTTATCAAGTATGTTGCTATGAAAATAGAATTTTGGGAAGTAATCTCTGTGAATGTTTTTGCTTTTGGATTGATCTATTTATCGTTGTATTTACCAGCAAGATATGTGAGGAAAATTCATCCAATAAGTGCTATCAAATTCAAATAATTGGTTGTAAAGCATAAAAAAAGGGAGAATAAATCTCCCTTTTTTTGTGGTATTTACAAATCTTTTATGCATCAATTTTTGCATATTTCGCATTGGCTTCGATGAATTCTCTACGAGGAGGGACTTCATCACCCATTAACATGCTGAAAACCCTATCGGCTTCCGCAGCGCTGTCTAAAGTTACTTGTTTGAAAGTTCTACGAGCAGGATCCATGGTAGTCTCCCAAAGCTGCTCGGCGTTCATTTCACCCAAACCTTTATATCGTTGAACGTTAACAGAATCTTCTTTTCCTGCACCAATTTCAGAAATAGCAGCCATACGTTGATCTTCCGTCCAGCAGTAGCGTTGTTCTCTTCCTTTTTTAACCAAGTAAAGAGGAGGAGTAGCAATATATAAGTAACCATTTTCAACCAATTTCTTCATATATCGGAAGAATAGGGTTAATATTAAGGTTCTAATATGACTTCCGTCTACGTCGGCATCCGTCATGATCACCACTTTATGGTATCTTAAATTGTCTAGAATAAGTTCTTTGTTGCCTTCTTCGTTGGTTCCAATATGAACGCCCAAAGCGGTGAACATGTTTCGAATTTCTTCGTTGTCATAAATTTTATGTTCAAGTGCTTTTTCAACGTTCAAAATTTTACCTCTCAAAGGAAGGATGGCTTGGAATTCTCTGTCGCGACCTTGTTTAGCGGTACCACCAGCTGAATCTCCCTCAACCAAGAAGATTTCACAAATTTTAGGATCTGTTTTTGAGCAATCAGAGAGTTTACCGGGAAGTCCCATTCCCGACATGGCACCTTTTCTTTGCACCATATCGCGGGCTTTTCTGGCAGCAGCTCTAGCTTGAGCAGCCAAAATTACTTTATCAACAATGATTTTTGCTTCTTTTGGATTTTCTTCCAAGTACGCTTCTAAAATTGCGTTAACTGTAGATTCAACAGCACCTCCAACATCGTTGTTACCCAACTTTGTTTTTGTTTGTCCTTCAAATTGAGGTTCAGCAACTTTAACTGAAATCACGCAAGTGATACCTTCACGAAAATCATCACCGGCGATTTCAATTTTTACCTTTTCAAGTAACTTTTGTTTATCGGCGTAATTTTTTAGGGTACGGGTTAAGGCACGTCTAAAACCACCAACGTGTGTTCCACCTTCAATTGTATTGATGTTGTTAACATATGAATGAAGGTTTTCGGAATAACCAGTATTGTATTGGAAGGCAATTTCAACGGGAACACCATATTTATCACTTTCGCCATAAATAGGCTCAGGAATAAGGGTTTCGCGGGTTCCATCGATGTATTTTACAAATTCTCTCAAACCACCTTCAGAATAATAGGTTTCTGTGCGGTAAGTGCCATCTTCTAATTTCTCGCGCTCATCGGTTAATGTTAATTTGATTCCTTTGTTTAGGAACGACAATTCTCTTAAACGATTTTGTAGTGTATCGAAGTTGTAGACATGTGTTTCTTTGAAAATGCTTCTATCTGGGAAAAAAGAAACTTCTGTTCCACGGATATCAGTTTCTCCAACTACCTTTACATCGTAAAGAGGTTTACCAATTTCGTATTCTTGTTGGTGAATGATACCATCTCTGTGTACCCTAACTTTCACTTGAGAAGAAAGAGCGTTTACACAACTTACACCCACACCGTGCAATCCACCAGATACTTTGTATGTGTCTTTATCGAATTTACCACCGGCGTGCAAAACGGTCATTACCACTTCTAACGCACTTTTTTGTTCTTTTTCGTGAATATCGGTCGGAATACCTCGACCATTATCGAGAACGCGAATTCCTTCACCTTCTAAAATTGCTACATGAATGGTGTCGCAATGACCAGCAAGGGCTTCATCGATACTATTGTCTACTACTTCATAAACCAAGTGATGCAAACCTTTTGGTCCAACATCACCAATGTACATCGCGGGTCTTTTTCTTACGGCTTCTAAACCTTCTAATACCTGAATATTATTGGCACCGTAATTTCCTTTATTGTTCTCGTCCATTTACTGTAATGAATATGATTATTTGGTAAATTTAATGATAAATTACGGGCTAGTGAATAAACTTTATGCGGAATTTTCCACATAATAACAACGATTTAATTGAACGCAGAATTGAATCGATCTAAAGTGCCACAAACACTCAAATATTCTACTGTAGAGTACAATAATTTACCGTATTGCTCGATGGTTTTGAGGTTGGCTTCCCAATATTTTGCTTCCCTGGAATTTAAAAGAAAAATGGTCCCTTCTCCGCTGTTGAATTTCTGAATTTCCATTTGATACAATTGATAATAGCCCATTTCCACTTTCCTTAACATTTCATATATCGTTTTGTAGGTTTCAATTTGCTTCAATAATGCCAATGATTTTTGTTCAATTTCTCTTTTTTTAAATTTGAGGGACATTTGGGCTTCCACTAATTTAAACTTTGTTTCTTTAAATTCAGCCCGTGGACCAATAAAAAACAACGGCGATGCAACAGAAAGTCCAAACCGTGAATTATTTGTAATTGCATTAAATTGATCGTATGATTGACTCAAATATTGATATTTGATATCTACTTTGGGTAACAGATAATTCCGTTTTAACTTTAAATCCAATTCTATGTTATCCATTTTTTTCTGCGAAATCATCAAATCTGGTTGCATGGTGATTGGATTCTCAACTTTGGTGGATTCAACAATTGGATCAAGTAAATTAAAATAAAAATCGGTTGGAACAACATTGGGTTTGAATGATAAAGGAACAAATTCGTTTTTATCCGTTTTGGTCCATAAGTGACTGCTCAACAATATCTTGGATTTTAATGTGATGATTTCGTTATCAAGAAGTTTCGCTACGAATTGTTGTTGCTGTACCGATATTTCTAGTGTGTCAAAACCACTACATCCCCCCGAAAAATAAACTTTTCTAATTGCATTTAACCTAGAATTGGACAATTCAAGTGCTTTTGAAAGAGAAATTGTTTGCTGGTGGTTGATATACCATTGAATATAATTTTTCCAAATCTCAGCGTACAAACTTAATTGCATTGATTTTTTTTGATATAAAGATTGTTCTGCTGTGTTATAAGATTGTTTTAGTGTGGTTCTTCTTTGATCAGTAATTAAATTCTTTAATAAGGGCAATTGCAATCCAATATATCCTAAACCATTAGATGGTGTATTTGATTCGCCATTGAGGTAAGAACCATTGTTTTTCTCAAAACCTATATCAAATGAAAGTGGGGATGGAGTAAAAACATCAAGTTCAAAATAATTTTGATTGTAGTAGTTTTTACCATCAAAGGTTTTATTGCGGCCATTGTATGAAATTCCAGGTTCAAAATTTCCAATGGCCTTGGACTTGTTCGTTTTTCCTAATTCTTCTTGAATCTTGGCAATATTGAACAATGGATGTTGTGTTTCTATTTGGAAAAATAGATCCTTCACTGAAAAAGAAGAAAAGGTATCTCCGGGTTGGGAGAACACAGCATGAAAATTTGAGAGTAAAATTAAACTAAGCCCAAAATATTTCTTCATTTTTTGGTTGGAGTTTCTTTTGTAGGTAAATAATAATCAGGTGAAAATCCACTAATAATTCGCCATAGTTCATACCAAATAGGTACTTTTTTTAATAACAGATAACCCCTTGCACCTACGCCAATTCTGAGTTCATTCGGCCAAGGTTTCAAATCTTTGCGTTGTTTCACCAGAACACGGTATTTGCCATTTTCATTTGGAGAGGAGTTTACGCCATAAATTACCCCGGGAAATGTACCATAAGTCAAATTGGGCCAACCTGAAAAAACCATTGTAGGCCAGCCATCGAAAGTAAATTGAACATGAACTCCGTCATGAACGAGTGGCATATCAACAGGATCAATAAATAACTCTACCACAGACTCATAGTTTTTAGGGAGAATCTGACATATAGTTTCACCTTCTTTAATGGTTTCTCCAATTCCATTTACTTTGGTTCTGGTTATGTAGCCAGATTTTGGAGCGGTTATCACATAAAACCCATTCCTTATGGAATAGTTGGCCATATTATTTCTCAATTTAGAAACTTCTGCTTCAACTTCCATTTGCGCAGAAATTGCTGAATATCGGTCGCTTTCTCCTTTAGATAATTTTTCGCCATATTCCGCATTTAGATTCTGCAATTCAATTTTAGCATTCAGTATGGATGCTTTAGCCTGACGAACCTTGGATTCAGAAACGTACAATTTAGCCACAGTTTCCTGATATTTCACCCTTTTGTTTTCCACGTCCATGGGACTTTTTATCCTTTGCACCAATAAAATACTATCGCGTTCTAGTTGTTGTTTGGCAATTTTTGTATTCAGCTTTGCTGCTTCAAAATCGGCAGTTTCGGCTTGCAGTTTTAAGTTTTCTTGATCAAACTTGTTTTTGGCCTTCTGAATAGACAAGTTTCGATTGATTTCTAATTGTTTTATCTGCTCGTTAATTGCATTGATTTTGGAGTTGTAACTTAACAATGAATTTTCTTTGGCTTGAATTTGAATTTCAGTTTGTTTGATCAATTCTGGATTCAGATATTCACTTTTAATTTCTCCTAAAATGGCAATAGTGTCACCAATGTTGATGAAATCACCTTCTTTAACATGCCATTTGGTTAATCTACCGGCAATTGCAGATTGAATTTCTTGTGGCCTTTCATCATTGTTTAGGGTTGTAACAAATCCATTGGCTTGTATATTTTGTGTCCACGGAAGAAACAGTACCACAACAAAACCAACACACAATGTTAAAATTATTTTACCAAACTTATTGGATGCCCAAGGGCTATTTTTCAATAAATGTTGTGAATTATTCCTTTTCATTGATTTCATTTAGTTTTTCGATAGAAATTCCACAATCATACAAATATTCAACTGTTAGAATCAATTTTTCAATAGCATCTAACAATGTGATAATTAAAATTTCGGATGCCAAAAACTGACCTAAACTAATGTCTTGAATCACCAGTAAATAACTGCCAATAATCAGCATGAAAAAAGTTAGTATTACTTTGATGATAACTCCCAGCCACGCTTGTTTATTCAATATGAGAAAATGCTGATTTCTTGAAACGGCATATTTCTCTACATTCTGATCCAATTGTTGTAGATTTTCTTCAGAGTAATCTAAGGCCAAATGCCTGAAACTTTCTGCAGTTTTGAACTTGTAGTTGCTTTCTTCTCTCGCTGTTTTAAAACCTGTTAACCATGTGAACCTCAGAGATAAATATACCACTATAATAACCAAAATACTAAAAATAATGAACATAGGATGGTACAACGCCAATAATAACAAGCCAGCAACCGCTTGCAGTAATTTTCCTGTAAAATCAGTAATCAATTTTGAAAAACTCTTTTGAAGCGTCACTATATCTAGGAATTTTTGCGTTTTATTGAGTAATTTTTCTGTACCGTATTCAGGCTGATTTCTCAAAGATTCCTTGAATTTATTTGCATATTGTACGAATAACTTACGTTGCAATGAATCTACAATACTCAATTGAGCTACTCGCGTGATGCCCAAAAGGAAGACCGCAATGGTGATCAATACAATCAATATTACCCAACTTGTCGACAATCTACCGGCTAATACGTAATTGATAATGGTTTGAATTCCAATTGGAATAGCCAAACTAATTATTCCAGCTAAAGCAGCATATAAATAAAGGTATTTGATACTCTTACGCTCAATTTTGATGAATGAAAATAACATTTTCATTGCATATTGGATTTTGCGTTTTGCTGTTTCTCTATTGTTTAACGGAGGTAACGGTTGCATTTGAATGTGGGTAGAATAAATCTAAATAACAAAAATAATCAATAATTGTTTATTTTCCTCGCCCTTGTATCATAATCAAAACAGTATTAAACATGATTTTTACATCGAGTCCAAGGGACATGTTTTCAAGATATAAAATATCATATTTCATGCGATCAATCATTTCATTGACATCTTGTGCATATCCATATTTTATTTGTCCCCAACTGGTAATTCCAGGTTTTACCCTATGTAATCGCTTATAAATTGGCGCTTTTTCTACAATTTGGTCGATGAAAAATTGTCTTTCTGGACGAGGACCAACCAAACTCATTTGTCCGATGAATACATTGATAAACTGAGGCAATTCATCCAACCTCGTTCTTCTCAGAAAAATCCCAATGGATGTCCTTCTATCATCATTATCTGAACTTAATTGAGGGCCTGATTTCTCAGCATCAGCTCTCATTGATCTAAATTTAATGATTTTAAATGATTTACCTTTGTGACCAATACGTTCTTGCATAAAGAAAACAGGACCTTTAGAATTCAATTTTACAGCAATTCCAATCACAATAAAAATTGGTAACAATAGAATGAGAGCAATGAGTGAAAAAACAATATCTATTCCTCTTTTGATAAATTTTTGCCAATATGGCATCACTTCGAAATCCACTTCTGCCAGCATTGTACCCAAAATATTATTCATTTTTACAACCCCCAAAACCAAGTTATAATCGTTTGGCAGCATTTTTAAATGAATGTTCTCATTTTGAATATATTCAATGATTTGAGGGACAAATTCAGATTCGTCTGATTCATTGCATAATATGATATCCTCGATTTGGTACTGTTGAATCAGTATTGGTAGTTCTTTCCATGTGCCCAATATTGGATATTTTTGATCACTGTTTGGATTTTGATTGTTTATTTCTACAAGTCCTTTGATGTTAAAACCTTCCCAAACTTTTGCATTTTGAAGATCTTCAATTAGTTGTTGAGAGGTTTTGCCAGTTCCAATAATCAATGTATTGTAACCCCAAACTTTGTTTCTAATTTTAGTGATCGTATAAGTAGAATTGATCAATCGAAAGAATAACGTTGTACTGAAATGGAAACTAAATAATATCCCCAATGAACTGTAATAATCATAATAATTGGAAACACTGTCATCCAAAATCAACGCAAAGAACAAGATAATAACACCTAAAATGCTGTTACCGAAGGTATTTTCTAATTCTACCAATCTTGATCTTCTGAGAATATGTTGATAGTAACCAGACATTGAATACAACAAAATCCAAAACAATGGAATGATGATCAATCCAGCGTAGAGTTTTATATCTTGATTTACCGGGATAACATATCCGTGCTTTACTGCTTCAACATAATTTTTACGATATAAAAATAACGCCAACCAACTAATTGAAGCTGCAATCCAATCAAAAAATACGTGCCAAAAAATTCTGAAGCCTTTGCGCATCATTTACTTAAATGTGATAAACGTATATTGTCAAACAATATTTCATGGTTTCCAGTAAAATTTGCCGATTTATCAAAACTAAAATAAATATCAATATTGGTTCCTGCAGGTTGCCCTTGAGTTTCGTAAACCAAATCTACATAAAATCTCTTCCAACTTTCTTTGGTTGGGTTTACTAACAAATATGGAACAAATTCAGTTCCTTTGGATGCACTGGTTCTTTTTAGAAATATTTGAACAGGTAAATCAGTTTTTATATCAAATTCAAGGTAAACATCTGTTCCATCTACGGGAATGTTTTTGAATGTTGTGAAGCTGGCAAGGTCCATTTTTCTCAACGAATCAATTTGCTTAAACTTGGCTACAAAAACTTTAGATTGTCCTTTAAATCGACCATTTAAATCAAAAGATCTATCATCCATAAATGTGGTGTCACCTTTATTTACAGATACAGGCACAAGGGTAGAAGAAGCATCTTCGAAATCTTCTTGCCATAGAATTTTGGCAGTAGATCTGTATTTAAATGAAGGGGTACATTCTAAAACAGAACCTCTATTTACAGTCAGCTGGGTATCAAAAAATTGTAAACTTAAATACGGTGAAAATTGGGCACTGTTTCCATTTAATTTTATATAGGGAGCAAAACTATAATTGTTTTTACCTTGTCCGTCTATAGGTATTTTTGATGGGATGGGGTAAGTCCCTAAAAAATTCTGGTTTTGATACAATTGAAATGCTGTAATTTGTTGAATATTATTTCCCCCAACAGAAAAGGCATCAACAGAAACACTGTCGATCTTTATATAAGCCGGTATAAATGATTTTTCAGTTTCGCATCCCTCAAAAATGAAAACGAAAAAAGAAAGCAATGACAATAATAAAAAATGCTTGCGCATACCCACAAAAGTAGGGTATTTCACTCAAAAAATTAAACACTTTGGTATTTGCGCTTTACCTTTTCGGTAATTGTTTCGCAAATTTGCGCCACGCCTTCTATGTGATCTAAGTGATTCAATGGTGTCAATTTTTTGTCAATATTTTCAATAAAATTTCGAATTTCCATTTTTTTCACGTCGTACGGCATAATATTTCGCTTGATAGTTACAAATTGCTGATTGTCGTGTTGCATGTGTGGACTATCAATATCGAGGGATAATTGTTCTTGATTTGACGTCAATCTGTATTCAGTGAGTTCATTGTCGTGGAAATCTATGTTGAACAATTTTTCATGTTGAAAAACCCGAATTTTGTGCGTTTTTTCTTCAATAGCTCTACCTAGGGAAATTTGGCAAATCGCGTCATTGTCGAATTCAATGTGAATATTTAACAAATCAGTATGTTCTCCAAAAAGAAACATTGGCCGTGCAGATATGCTACGAACATTGCTATCAACAATTCTTAAAACTAGGTCCAATTCTTGAGACAATTGGTTGAAAATCCATTGATTAAATTCTCCTGTTTTAGGCGCTTGACTGTGCTTTTCTAGTTTAATAAACCTTGGTTTTTTAAGGTATTGTAGAGATGTTGTAAATAGTGGAAGACTATATAATGTATTTCCAAACTGGAAAATGGTTTCAGACTCCCTTCGTAGTTTTTGTAAATGTTCTATTTCGTGGGTCGACCAATCTCTGTAACCGTCAATGAAAATGTGTTTACCAAACTTCATCATTTGACAAATCACATCAAACGATAAATTTTTAACTTGATTTCCAATAACAAACAAATCTCCTGACTGAATAATCTCGATAATTTTAATAAAATCTCCAAACATATTGTAGTTTAGAGAATCATCAGGATCGATGTAACCTTTTAATAATACATCTCTTGAATCTTTGAGTAGTAAAGAGTATTCTTCAACTGATTTTTCGGATCCAAGAATGATTATTTTTTTCATTTACTATTTGGTTATTTTTGCAGCGCCAACAAATTTTTGAATAATTTCTGAAATTCATACATTGGCATTTTAAACATGATGTTTACAAACCAACAAAATACTGATACATTACTTCATCAAGGAAAGCGAAAAAAGTTGGCCGAATTATTGGCTGAAAAGGGCATAAGTAATGAGTTTGTGCTCGATGCCGTGCGTAAAGTACCAAGACATTGGTTTTTCCCTAAGGATTTTGAACAGTATGCCTATAGAGACGCTGCATTTCCAATAAATCACGGTCAAACCATCTCTCAACCATTTACTGTTGCTTTTCAGAGTCAATTAATTGATATTAAATCGAATAGCAAGGTATTAGAGGTGGGTACTGGAAGTGGTTATCAGGCTGCCATTTTATCAGAAATGGGGGCTGAATTGTATAGTATTGAATACATCAAGCCATTGTTAGAGGAGGCTGCCCAAATTTTATCATCAATTAACCCTAAAATCAAACTTTTTCACGGTGATGGAAGTTTAGGTTTGCCAAAATATGCACCTTTCGATGCCATTATTGTAACTGCTGGCGCCCCTGTGGTTCCTGAAGCACTAAAAATGCAACTCAACATAGGAGGGAAATTGGTAATTCCTGTTGGACAAGAAAAAGAAAATCAAATAATGCTTAGAATCACCCGAAAATCATTAACGGAATTCACCCAAGAAAACTTCGGAGATTTTAAATTTGTTCCGTTAAAAGGCAATCAAGGCTGGGAAATTTAATTTTTTAAGCATTCATAATGCTTTCTATTTCATCAATTTCAATTGGAAATCCATCCATCAAATCAACCAAACCATTAGAAGTGAGTACAATATCATTTTCTATGCGCACCCCAATGCCTTCTTCCTGAATGTAAATCCCTGGTTCAACAGTAAGCACAGAACCTTCTGGAATTGGATCAAAACGATGCATCACATCATGAACATCTAAACCCAAATGATGAGAGGTTCCATGCATGTAATATTTCATAAATGCCTTTGGATTATCTTTGATTTCCTGAGAGGTTAAAAGGTTAATTTCTAACAATTTTTCTGTCATGAATTCACAAACTTGCGCGTGATAAACAGGTAGTGTTACTCCTGGTTTCAATACTGTTTTCGCAAATTTTTGCACGCTCAAAACGGCGTTATATACCTCCGCTTGTCGCTTAGAAAACTTACCATTTACCGGAATGCATCTCGACAAATCACCATTGTAATTTGCATATTCGGCACCAAAATCTAAAAGCAACAAATCTCCGTCTTTACATTGTTTGTTGTTCTCAATATAATGCAAAACACAAGCACTACTACCGCTGCCAATGATAGGATCAAAGGCATATCCACGACTTCTATTTCTTATAAATTCATGAATTAGTTCTGCTTCAATTTCATATTCCCAAATCCCTGGTTTTACAAATTTTAGCAACCGTTCAAATCCTAATTTTGTGATTCTGATGGCTTCCTTTAGAAGTTCAATTTCTTCAGGTTCTTTCACCATACGTAAGTTGGCCAAAATTGGTGCACTTCTTTTAATTTGATGCGCAGGATATTTGGCAATTATTTCGTTTGCAAATCTCAGATTTGCATATGATACCTTGTCTGTAAATCTGTCATTTTCATTCAAATTCACATAAATATTTTCAGCAAATAAAAATGCAGCGTGAATGGTTTTCCAAAACTCATGGTACCAAAACACATTTTGTATGCCTGAAACCTTGAAAACATCATTCGGCATCAATCTAGCACCATCCCAAATGGCGATTTGTTGAGATGTTTCTTTTACAAAAATCATTTCTCTGTACAACGGATTTGGACAATCTGGAAACAATACCAAAATGGTGTCTTCTTGATCTACACCAGTTAAGTAGAAAATATCGGATTGTTGTTTGAATGCAAAATAGGCGTCTCCGTTTTTCGGCATTTCGTCATTGCTATGAAATACGGCAATCGATCCCGGTAGTAATTTTGAGGCTAATTTTTGACGATTTTTAACAAATAAGCTTTGTGGAATAGATTTGTATTTCATGTTAATGTGATTTTTTGTGATGCAAAAATAAGCAACACAGATAATTTTTTTATGGAAAACCACTAGATAGGTCAATATCGATTTCTATTTCTTTTAAAGAAATCTCTTAAGTGATTGTTATATATGTAGTTATTTTGCAGGGACAGAGGGCCAAGGTTTTTGAAAAAGATCAGAATTAGGAATATTTGAGTGTGATTCTATCTCCGTTTGTTGAGGAATGTTGATTTATTTGAGGAAATTATTGGATAAAAATAAGATTTTTTCTATTTTTGAGGCAACACTATCTTCAAGAGGTGTGTCATAACTATTATAAAAATTCAAAAAACTAAAAACTACTATATGAAAAGACTTTTACCTTTAGTCATTTTATTTCTGTCTATTTTCAGCACGAATGTGACAAACGCATCTCATATGATGGGTGCGGACATGAGTTACAAATGTTTGGGAAATGGTAAGTACAAAATCACAGCCAAAGTTTATCGTGATTGTCGCGGTATTGGTATGGGTGTTGTAGGGTTCAAAGCCTATGCTGGCGTAAATGGAGGAAATGGTTGTGGAACTGTTTCTCCATCAGGTTTTACCAGAACAAATATTCGAGACGTAACTACAAGATGTTCTTCATCAAACAATCCTTGTAACCCAAAGAATACTTATGGTACAGGTAAAGGGGTTGAAGAGCATACATTCGAATGTACAGTAGACTTTAACTCATCGCCTCTAAATACTTTTTTGAACAAAAGTAGTTGTTGCGAAGTTACGTTTTACGTGAATGAGTGTTGCAGAAATGGTGGAATCACAACCGGTGCCGCAGGTAACGATTTTTACTCTACTTGCATGATCAACATTTGTAATTTGAAAAAAACCGTTAACAAATGTAACAGTTCACCTCAACTTACCAATGAACCTGTAGGTTTCCTTTGCTGTAACATTCCTTGGTATTACAATAATGGTGCTTTGGATACGGTAGATTTCGACTCAATTTCATATAAATTGGTGAGAGGTTTGTCCAATGTACCTAATACTTCTGTATCATATTCTTCACCTTTTGCGTACAATTATCCAATGACACCTTTTTGTATACCTCCAACTACAATCAAGTGTACACCAAATCCAAGTACAAACCCTCCTAGAGGTTTTTACTTTGATACAGCAAACGGTGATATTATAGTTACACCAACAAAATGTGATGAGGCGCCAATTATTGTAATTGAACAAACAGAATGGCGGCCTGATAGTGCAACTGGTGCATGGATTGTCGTCGGTCGAACGCGAAGGGATATGCAGATGTGGGTACTTGATGATTGTGGTTATAATAAA
Organism: uncultured Rhizobium sp.; assembly: GCA_964492925.1. Classification (GTDB taxonomy): domain Bacteria; phylum Bacteroidota; class Bacteroidia; order NS11-12g; family UBA955; genus VMCP01. The sequence goes on from CAZBMF010000058.1 coordinate 13,680, forward strand.
CCACCTGTTATCAATGGACCATATAGTTGGATTATTTGTGAAGGTGATAAAATTTGTAAAAAAATTAAAATCACAGATGAAACATTTACTCCATATCAAACTGTACCTGATACCGTAATTGCGAAATGGAATGGTGGTATTCCAGGTGCTACATTTATTGTTGTAGATAAAACCAAACGTGAAAAAGAATATGAGTTTTGTTGGCAAACAAAACGCGGTCAAGCTTCTGAAGTTTCATACTCATTTACCGTAACTGCATCTGACCAACATTGTACTCCTCCTGTTGTTTCTATCAGAAGTTTCAAAGTTAAAGTTAACCCAAGAGCTGAAGATCAGAGAATTTATACCGGCGTAGACAATACCCAATTGCTAGGATATGCTGGAGCATCTTTGGCAACCGGCAAGCTAAAATGTGGTCGATTTGCATTTAATGCCAAACTCGCTGCTAACTTTAAAGGAACTGCAACCTATCAATGGAGTTTCAGAGATTCAACCGGTAAGAAAGAGTTTTATTTCAGTTCTAAAAAAACAGATACATTGACCTTTTATAAAGGTGGTAAATTTGTTATTGTACATACAGTGAACAATAATTTCAATTGCCCTACCATATATAGAGATACAATTATAGTTCCTGATCCTCCAACGGTAGTTATGGCCACCAAAGATACATTCGCTTGTCATGGTTCTACCATGAAGGTGGTTCCAAAAGTCGTTAATGGTAAACCAAACTATTCTTACTATTGGACAAGAATAGTTGTAGACACAGCAA
>CAZBMF010000059.1:0-14310 GCA_964492925.1 uncultured Rhizobium sp.
AAAAAGAAACAATAATCGATAAGAATATGAAAAAGATGTTAGCTTTATTGGCCTTGTCTTTGGCCTTCGTTACCACTACTTACGCTCAAAAAGATGTTCAAACGGAAGACCCTATCAAATGGAATGTAAAATCTCACGATTTTGGTACCATTAAAATGGGACCTGCTGCTGAAGTTACTTTCAAATTTAAAAACAACACCAATGCCCCTGTTGTAATCACAGACGCTCATCCTTCATGTGGTTGCACTACACCTACTTGGACAAAAACTCCAATCATGCCAGGTGAAAGCGGTGAAGTTAAAGCTAGCTATGGTACAGAAAATCGTCCTGGTTACTTCTCAAAATCTGTTAAAGTTACCTTCGATAATGGCGCAGTTACAGATTTAGCTATCAGCGGAACCGTAGTTACTGAACCTGAAAAAGTAAACAGCCCAGAATTAAAAAAATAAGGATAGATGAAAAAAATCGTATTTCTTTTGGCTTCAGTAGCAGTAAGTACATTCGCATCTGCGCAAGTTGAAATTAAACCGTCAACTACTGAACAAACCGACATTAAAAGCAATGCCGCAATTAAATTTGAAACTACATCTCATAGCTTTGGCAATGTGATTGAAGGCCAAATTGCAACCTACGATTTCAAATTTACCAATACAGGTACTGACCCATTGCGTTTGTCTAATGTAACAGCTAGCTGTGGTTGCACCACTCCAAAATGGCCTCGTGAAGAAATTGCACCAGGTCAATCTGCTACCATTACGGCTGAATACAATTCCAATGGACGTCCTGGAACCTTCAACAAAAACATTTTTGTTAAAGGAAACGGTGGAGACGTTACACTTACCATCTCTGGTAATGTTGTAAAAGAACCTGAAAAACCAATGTCACCAATTATTATCAAATAATTTAAAGGGTCGTGAAAACGACCCTTTTTTTTCTATATTCGAAATATAAATCTTCAACTATGCAAGACAACAAACTTAAATTTTACGCAACCGCACTAATTGCCTTATCTGTTGTGCTTGCAGCTGCCGTTCTAGGAAATGCCTTTAAATACAAATTCGTTTCAGCAGAAACCATCTCAACCACCGGTTTGGCAGAAAAAGAATTTACTTCCGACCTCGTTACTTGGAGTGCAGTATTTAGTACAACTGCAATGGACAGAAAAGAAGCATTCAACAACTTAAAAAACGACCAAACCAAAATCAAAAATTATCTCGTTTCAAAAGGAATTCCTGAAAATGAAATCATCTTCAGCTCAATCAATGTAGACGCAACCACCAAATATGTAAAAAACTACAAAAACAATGGTGACTATTCTGAAGAATCAATATTTAATGGTTACAGAATGACCCAAAGTTTTAACATCGAATCAAAATCGCTCGATATCATCGAAAAAACATCACGAGAAATCACAGAGTTACTTGAAGAAGGAATCGACATTGAACCGAGCGCACCAAGTTATTACTACACCAAATTAGAAGACCTTAAAATTACCCTCATTGCAAATGCAACTGAAAATGCTACTACTAGGGCAAAGAACATTGCCGAAAAAGGAAATTCTAGACTAGGAACCCTTAAAAATGCCACAATGGGTGTGTTTCAAATCACTGGTAAAACAAGTAGTGAGGAATTTTCTTGGGGCGGAGTTTACAATACAACAGATCGAAATAAAAAAGCGTCTATTACAATAAAGCTAGAATTTGGTATTCAGTAAAATGTTAAAAAAGGGATTTGTAGTTTTCTTTATTCTAAGTTGCTTTTCTATAAGCAATGCTCAACTTATTGGTGAATTGAACAACAACAATCGAGGTACACTTCGCGTAGTTGGCTCCAATAAAATCAAACAAGATTGCAATCTCGGCGATATCGTTGAGGCCGTATTTTACATTGAAAACAACTCTTCCGACACCGTGCACATTGCTCAAGTAGCTCCCGATTGCCAATGCACCCAATTTGTGTACCCAGAATCTGGCATTAAACCGCACAGCATAGATTCAATTACCCTATTTTTCATGTCGCAAAACACCCCACCTGGGCCCTATTTCAAAAGAAACATCGTAGATTACGACGATACCAGTTTCGAACTCATCATCGAAGGAAACCTAACCTTGGTGCGGAACATTGTTCGCGCAGGACAAAAACCCATCATTTATCAGAGAAAACAGATCCGCGTCCATAATCCCTCAGAAGAAAAAAAATGAAACATTTTGCCCTTTATCTTTTAATCTTTTTTGGAGGGACATTGACTTTTCAAAGCTGTAAAGTCCCAACGGATTCAAATTTAGAAAGTACCACATCTAAAACTGAAACATTACCAAACCTTTCAAAGTCTGATCCATCCACACATACAAAACAACAGATTGCCTTAGATACCATCATTTGGAATGAGCACATTCACGATTTCCAAACAGTGTCAAGTGGTCCACCTGCAACCACAAAATATACCTTTGTGAATAAAACCAACAAAACCATTAAAATCGACCGTGTTGAAGTGGGTTGCAGTTGCACGGCATCAGACTATTCCAAAAACGAAATACAACCCAATGATACAGGCTGGATTTCAGCGGCATATAAAACAGCCAATACCTTTGGGTATTTCAGGAAACACGTAGATGTGTTTTTCAACAATGGCAAATCAACACACTTGATTTTAACGGGCACAGTAGACCCAATGATTACCTCACCAAAGTAATCAAACGCCACCTATTTTAACAAATTTATCAGAATACCTCCCCAACATACCTCCAGTGTGTAAAAATGCCACACGCTGGCCTTTAAATTCGTTTTGAGGCAACTTTTCACGCAAAGTCCATAACGCCTTCGCCGTATATACAGGATCAATTTTCACGCTGCTCGCAATTTCAAACTCATCATTGAACTTCAACAACTCCGATGAGGTTTTTGCATAACCACCAAATTCGTATCCCGTGATAAATTCTATGTAATCTTGAACATCATATTGTTGAGCATAATCCAATTGGGCTTGTAAATTCTTCAATACCAACACTGCCTTCACCTTTATATTTAAGTTCTGCTGTTTGATTGCCAAAGCAAGTCCTACAGCGGTTGTGGCAGTAGCGCTAGCATGAAACACAACATCAATTTGATTTCCCCAAGAAGCTACCAAAGATTGAAAACCCTCAAAAGCCAGTTCACCCTGTCCGCCCTCTGGAATAACCAAATGTCCCTCAAGAGTCTCATATTCAGAAACAAGCAGAGACTTTTCTCGATAAAGTTCGCGCGAAACGCCCCGTATTTCCATGCCATAGGCTTGGGCAATTTCAAGGTAATGGTTGGTTATAGGTTCGTCGGCGCGGAGCAATCCAATGGTTTTAAATCCCAGCAAATGACCAGCCGCGGCAGTGGCCACCAGGTGATTGCTAAAAGCACCACCAAATGTAACCAATGTATGAAATTCATGATGTTTGGCATAACGAACCCACCCTTCCAACTTGCGCCATTTATTCCCTGAAATCACCGGGTGTATTAAATCATCGCGTTGCATCCAAAATGGAGTTGAAAAACCCATTTTTGCCAAACTAAGAGATTCTAACGTTGAATTATTCAGAGAAAATTCTACGTCCGCAGCAAAGCCAAATTCTGAAAGTATTTGGGCTACTTTTTCCATTTCACAAATTCAAATAATTCATCAATAGAGGCTTGTGTAACACTGTGATAGTTTGACCTAGCTTCTACATAGGTATCTAACGCTAATTTAAATTCAGGAATTTGATCCAATTTAATTTCACCCATGAGTTTAACATTTTGGGACACAATTTTGGGGCCAGCCAACAAGGCTTCATAAATTGGAAGTACAAACTTTCTCCGGCCAACGCGCAACAAAAATTCACCAATTGAGACATAAGCCGGAACATATTTTGATTTGATGCTTAGCATACTCCAATCAAAGGCAATTTCACTATTTTGAGTATGCGAAAAATGAAACACAGAATCCAAATACCGCATATTTGCAAAACTTAAACTGTCTAAGTTTCGCAGAAAATGCAAATAATGATGGGTTGTCCAGCCTTGCGTTTCCTTTTTCAAATTCAATCCTGTTTCTTTGAAAAAAGGCATATTTTGACCATTCAACGCATTCAACTGTTCAGAAAGGCTTTCAACAGATTTCAAATATTGACTATTCACAATGGGTTCTTTGAAACCAATATCGTAGATCCATTCTTTTACTTTTATCTTAAAATCTGATGATTTCATTTTGGCACTTTTGTGATGAACCTCATAAAAAGAAATGAGTTCTTTGATAAAAGATTCAGTATTAGAAGTTGAAAAAGCATGTTTCTTAAAATATTGATTCAAAAATTTATCGAAGCTTTTTCGGCCCAGAGTATTTTCACACCACAACAAGAAAAACCTACCCTTTTCATAGGCAATATCTGTAAGACCATCGTCAGGATTTCTACCTTTCAAATCAAGTTTCAAACGGGTATCGGCGGGTGTATTTTCCATGAGATATTTCACCGTCTTCTTTAATTCACCCAGTCCTAAAACCGCCAACATTTGAGCATAATCACGTCCATAAAGTTTCTCCATGATACGGCTTTCAAAATAAACGGTGAAACCTTCATTGAGCCAAAAGTCATCCCAAGTCTCGTTGGTCACCAAATTTCCACTCCAGCTGTGGGCCAATTCATGAGCAAGCAAGCTCACCAAACTCCTATCGCCGGTTATAATGGTTGGAGTGGCAAAAGTAACCACTGGATTTTCCATCCCTCCAAACGGAAAACTCGGAGGAAGCACCAAAACGTTGTATTCTTTCCAAGCATACTGCCCATATAAAGCTGAAGCACTATCAATCATTTTGGGCAAATCAGCAAATTCCCAAGCGGCTTTTTCAAGTAGTCCCGATTCGGCATAAACCAAACAATTTTTCCCCAATCTTTTCTCCTGAAAATCACCTACAGCAATGGCCATCAAATAAGATGTAATGGGCAAACTTTGATGAAAATACACCATATTCCTGCGATCATTTCCAAAAGAAATATTGTTTAAACTAGTCGAAGATTTACGTTTAATAAAGTGTTTAAACTCACCATTTTTATTTGGATATGCTTCTAAAAAGGAAGACATATCGTTAAACTTCTGTGCACTCATTACCACATTCAAAACTTCCGGAAAATTGACCCTTGCATTGTAGGTAAATTTCACCGCCGGAGCATCCATACATGGAAGCCAAGTTCTCGCCAAAATGGCTTGAGATTGACTAAACATAAATGGTTGCTTTTTATCAAAGGTTTGTTTCAAATCCAACCATTGAAGAGCCGAAATAAAGTCCTCTCCAACTTTTTCCATTTCTACACCATTTAACGTACGGTAATAAACCGTAATGAGGGTATCATGGTTGGGTGTAAAAATTTCTAGTGCTTTTCCTAAGATAGCATTGGAATCACCATATTGCCATTTCAAATCGCCCGACTCACCAAGTACGCGATTCACAATCAATCCTTTTGTATCAAAAATCACCTTGGATTGAATGTTGTTGGCATTCAAAATTCCGCCAACTTTAGCAGGCCTTTTCTTAAAATCATTGGCACTAGATACATTCCACTTCAAATGATACATCACAGAGCCAGATAGCTGCTGATTGTGAAAATCAATATCCAAATCCATTTCCAACTTATACGGTTTTACAATTTCATAATTGGAAAAACTGTGATTCTTGATGGGCTTTTCTCCAACTTTTGGAAGGGCTGCATGAACATCTAACATTTTAGTGAAACACAAGACGATGCATGAAAAAAGCACACTTTTATTTTTGAGGGACATTTTTGTGAAACTCATGAACGAACAAAAATAACCAACTACCTTCAGAAATCAATTTTTCAACCATCAATAAACCCATTGATGGGAAGAGACAACCAAAATTATTTACCTTCGTGTGATGCAAAAGGGTTTATTTGTTTTCCTATGGATGTCCATTTCCACACTCAATGCGCAATTCCATTTTAAAGAACCCACCAAAATTGCGAAATCAGGAATTGATCAAATTGCCCTTCAACGAAAAAGAAAAAACCAATTAAAGGAAAGCTCAAACTCAGAAAACATTAGGATATCGGCCGTTGGCGACATTATGTTGGGCACCCAATATCCCTCAGAAAAATACTTACCAGGAAGAGAATTCCTTGTTTATAAAAACAGTTCACTTCTGAGAACCCCCAATTACTTTGACCAAATAGAACCCATTTTCAAAATCCACGATATTGTTTTCGGAAATTTAGAGGGTACTTTTTTGGATTCTGTGGGCAAGGTAAAAAACTGCCAAGACAGTAGCAAATGTTACGCATTCAAACAACCCACCCAATATGTAAAATCATTATCGACAGCCGGTTTCAATCTTATTTCTGTGGCGAACAACCACATTGGCGATTTTGGAACAAGTGGCATCAATAGCACCCACAAAACACTGAAAAGCGAGGGCATTTATCATGCTGGAACCAACGTTAGACCCGTTGATTTCATGGAAATCAATGGAACCAAAATTGGATTCTTAGCCATAGCAGCTGGAGAAGATTGTGTGCAACTTTTTGATACTTTTAGAATCAAATCTTTGATCCAAGAACTCAAATCTTTCTGCAAAATTGTGATTGTAAGCATGCATGTAGGCGCGGAAGGAAACAAATTTACCCACGTCAAAAATGAAACAGAATTTTATTTAGACGAAAATCGAGGCAATCCAGTGCAGTTGGCTCATTTTTGTATAGATATTGGTGCCGATTTGATACTCGGACATGGACCACATGTGCCTAGGGCGATGGAAATTTACAAAGACAAATTGATTGCCTATTCTTTGGGCAATTTTTGCACCTTTTCGAGGTTTAATTTGAGCAAAAACAATGGTATTGCGCCATTAATATCGGTAGAATTAAACAAAATGGGGAATCCTGTTTCTTTGGAAATTCTTTCATACAAACAGATCAATGATGGAGGACCAATTGCTGACTGGAGGCATAGGGCAAAACACAGGATGTTAAAGCTTAGCAAACATGATTTCCCAAATTCTTACAGGGAAATAAAAAAATTGATTCGTTAATTATTCAGCAAGACGCAAACCATAATAATAGGTTCTGTTAGATGGTGCGCGTCTGAATCTCAAGGTTGTACGGCAATATTCGGCACTGCTACCCCAACTTCCACCTCTAAGAATTTTAGAATCACCAGTTGCTGGACCTTTGGGATTTATTTGGTCATTTTTCGGATAAACAGCCCACCAATCTGAACACCATTCCCATACGTTTCCACTCATATCGTAAAGTCCCAGTTCATTGGGTTTTTTCTGCATAATTAAATGTGGTTTTTCAGAATCAAATTCACTTTGCCAAGCTACAGAATCAGGGTTATCGGAGCCCGAATAAATAAAAGATTTACTAAAATTTCCGCCTCTTGCCGCGAATTCCCATTCTGCTTCTGTTGGCAACCTAAATTTACGACCGGTTACATCATTCAATTTTTTAATAAATTCCATGCAATCATTCCAATTCACATCAGTTACGGGTTGGTTTTCATCTGATTGATCATAAGATGGATTTTTTCCCATAATGGCTTTCCATTGTGCTTGAGTTACTTCAGATATTCCCAAAGAAAAGGTTTTTAGGGTAACGGTGTGTTCAGTAATTTCATCCCATTCACCGTGAATATCGCCCATTTTGAAGGTTCCACCTTTGATTCTTTGCATGGGATAATTGAATTTATTTTTATTGAATTGGGTAAAATCATTCGGTTTAACAAACGAAGAAATGACCAAAAAAATGATAGAAAGAGCAAAAATAAATTTGAAGCGATTCATTACAACAAACATAACGGATTGACAGCAATAGCAATACCCATGAAATAACAAAAATGGAGATTGACCAAAAATCAATACACAAAAATTTCATATTTGGAAAGGGCAATTTCATTCAATTACTATTCAAACACTTACAACGGGTTTGAAAAAATAAATGAAAAAAGATTTGCAGAATTGCAAATCTTTTCGAATAAATTTGCATCACATTCGGGGTGCCTCAAAAGAGTGCTGAGATTATACCCGTTAACCTGCTCAGGATAATGCCTGCGAAGGGAAATGATCAAGTTTATTCTTGATGCGTCTCGGATGTATAAACCTAACGAGACATGAAATTCAGAAAAAGTTTTTATTTAACAATTGCGTTTTTTACGTTGATTGGTTCAGTATTGGCCCAGAAATCGAGTATTACAATTCCAATTGACACGGCCGCACTTCCTCAAAATTTAAGCAGCATTGAAGTAGTGATTGTCAACGCCAATCAAACAAAAACGACAGGTAGCAATGTCAATACAATAAATATCCAACAAATCCGATCTGTAAATACGGGCAGAGACATTCCCATTTTGTTGCAAACACTACCAAACGTGGTTACAACTTCCGATGCTGGAAACGGCATTGGATACACAGGTATTCGCGTGAGAGGAAGTGATGCCACTCGAACCAATGTTACCATCAATGGTGTGCCAATTAATGATGCTGAAAGTCAAGGTACATTCTGGGTGAACATGCCCGATTTGGCAAGTTCGGCAGGTTCCATTACCGTTCAACGTGGATTGGGCAGCAGCCTTTCTGGGGCAGGTGCTTTTGGCGCATCAGTGAATGTTCAAACATCCGACAACAACATCAATGAATTTCAATTGAGCTATGGCAGCTACCAATCTCGAAAAATCACTGCAAAAGTTAGCAGTCCGAACTATCAAATCAAACCAAACCAATTCCTAAATTTTAGTGGACGCATTTCTAACATTGCCTCTAATGGATTTATAGACCGCGCCAAATCTGACTTGTGGAGCTATTTCACTTCGGCTTCTTATAAATCCAACAAATTATCGGCGAAACTTTTGGTTTTTGGAGGGTCAGAAAAGACATACCAAGCATGGTGGGGCATTCCGATTGAAAAATTCAACATGGGAAAATCACCAAGCTCAGCTGATTCACAGGCCTTGATTGACCATTATTGGAGAAATGCAGGCGTGGGTTATACCTACCAAAATCAAGCAGATAGTGCCAATTTATTTAACAGCAATCCAAATACCTACAATTACTACCGTTACAACAACGAAACCGACAATTACCAACAACATCATGCCCATTTGTATTTAAATAAAACGATTGATCAAAACCAATATTTCAATGCAACATTGTATTACACCCATGGAGAAGGTTATTTCGAGCAATTCAGATTGGCCGACAAATTATCTAAATATTCGCTTCCAAATATAATTACCGGAGACACCGGATTAGTGGTAAGCATGAGTAATAGCGACTTGGTTAGACAAAGATGGTTACGCAATGATTTAATTGGGGCCAACTTGAATTATGTTTACAACAAAAAAAATGAGATGTTAACCATTGGATTATCGGCCAATCAGTATTATGGTCAGCATTTCGGACATGTGGTGAAGGTTTATTCTGCCACAGATGGTTACAATAAGTCAAATATTCCCAATACCTATTACCGTGGAACTGGTGATAAAACCGATATCAGTTTGTTTGCAAAGTATAAAAGAAGCATCCGCGATTTTAACTACTTCATTGATTTACAAGCAAGAAAAGTGTTACATTTAGGAAAGGGGATTGACAACGATTTAAGAAACATTGATTTTACCGGCAACTATTTCTTTTTCAATCCAAAAACTGGTTTTACTTATGATTTTGTACATAAGATTAGCAAAAATCACATTCCAAAATTGGAAATACGCCATGAAATCAGTGGTTCAATTGGTGCAGGGAGCAAAGAGCCCGCAAGAAGTGATTTTACAGATAATCGTTCGGAAAATGTCCCTCGTCCTGAATATTTAATAGATTATGAATTGGGGTATGAAATTGTAATATATCGTTATTTCACCAATAAAAGTTCGCAGTTAAGCAAATTCAATTTCAACGGATATTACATGGATTACAAAGACCAATTGGTATTATCAGGTGCATTGAATGATGTTGGAACCGCTTTGAGGGTAAATGTTGCAGAGAGTTATAGAGCTGGATTAGAAATTGAGAACCAAACCATTTTATTTCAATCTTCGCGTTATGTGGGATTTAGAAAGGCCAACCACGTATTGAATTTTTCGGGCAATGTTGCAATCAGCGAAAATCGCATAAAATCTTCACCTGCAAGTTGGTTTGATTATGGAACAGGCAGCTCTTTCGACACTGTTTACAACAATGCACCAATTGCATATTCCCCTAATTTTATTGGAGCTTTGGGCATCAATTACAATGTTGGTTTTAATAAATTTACAGGAACCACTGAAAATGGAATTCAAAAAACAACATATTATAAAAATATTGGTAATTTGAACATTCAGTATTTGATAAAATCAGTTGGAAAACAATATTTAGACAATACTGGAAATGAAAGTAGGAGCATTGGAGGATATCAATTTACAGAATTCACTTTGGGCTATAATGTGTTCTCGAAAAAACATGAATTTGAAATCAAAATTCAAGGAAACAACTTAAGCAATCAATACTTTGCAAATAACGGGTATACCTGGGGATACATGTACAACAAGGCCCTAACCCAAGAGGTTTTTGTATTTCCAACGGCCATGAGAAACTGGAATATTTCTTTGGGTTACATATTTTAAAATCGGGGCGATAAAATAATTGTAGATATTTGTCTACAATTATTAGGATTCTAATCGAATACCTTCGCTTTGTTTTTTCAAAATATGCCCAAAGATTTACGAAAAATAAGAATTTTAATTGCCGATGATCACAGCATCATTCTAAGTGGCATAAAAATGATCCTTTCTTTTCAGTTAAAGATTAGCAACATTTTTGAATGCAACAATTTATCTGAATTATTGGGTAGTATTGTCGAAAACAAACCCACTCATTTGATTTTGGATGTTACATTTCCTGAGGGATCTAGTTTAAATTTATTGGATGAAATTCTTGAGAAATTTCCAAATTTGAGTATTCTCATTCTTACGATGCATCCGAAAATCATGTTTGAATATGTATTAAAAAAGAACCCAAAAATTGCATTTTGTGAGAAGAAATCCACCGAACACGAAATCACCCATAAATTGGAAGATTTCCTAAAAACAGAATCCTTTGATAATAACAAACTCGGAACTGTAAAAAAGCAAACCTTAAGCAAACGCGAACAAGAAATATTCAAAATGCTTTTGGAGGGGAATACCACCCAGGGCATCGCAGCCTCCCTCGGGATTAAAAGCAATACTGTTTCAACCCTTAAAAACCGTATCTTTGAAAAACTACAAGTGAGCAACATTGTAGAATTAATGCAGTTGTATAATTAATTGAATCGTTTCTACTTATATATATTTCTGTCGCTGCAATTCCTTTTTTTTCATGAGGGATACGGTCAGCGTTCTCAACCATACCACACCAAAAAAATCAACAAATACAACAGCAATTTCAATCAGAACATTGTTTCAGATTTGATTTTAGATGATAATGGCATTTTATGGATTGCTACACCCACAAGTTTATTTCAATACAACGGATTTGAAATCAAACAAATAGAAGCACCCAATAAGAATAGGGCTGTAAATTTTTTCATTAACCCTAAAAGAAAATTAATATTGCTTTATTCAGATGGAAACAGTTATGAATTAACCAAAGATAAATGTATATTTTATTTTAAAGACACTAGCCAAAATGATTTTATCATTAATTATCAATTCTTAAACATTGATAAAAAATATTTGAATGAAATATTTTATTCTGGGCATTTTAAAACATTATATTTTAATACCAAAATCACTCTCATAAATTCAGAGGAAATTTTGTTTATCACGCATAACAAAAATATAAAAATTGTACACCTTTACAATCTCAAAACAAAAAGAGACAAAATTATTTACGTTACCAATGAAACAAACATTTCAGAGTTTATAGCCATGAAAAAGGCTTGGTTTGCGGTAGAAAAAAATGGTAATTTAATTGAAATATACAATCCTAATAAATTCAAATTAAACGAATGTCCAATTCCCCTAGTTGATAAAAAAACTTACAAATTCATCAATAAATACAGTGATGTTCCAATTTTAACTTCTGGGAATAGAATTTGGCTTTTATTACAAAAAGGAAATGAATTTTATTGGGAAGAAGTCATCAATGATTTACCTGAATTTACAAGTATTCAATCTGGAAAATATTCTGAAAAATTGGAAAAATTATTCTTAGCCACAGAATCTGATGGTCTTATCATTTTATCTAAAAACAAATTCACTACCATTTATAACAATCAAAAGACACACAAAAGCAATTATTATTTGCAAGTAAGTGATAATCAAAAACAAATATACACAAACGGGGGTTCTGTATACAACGAGAGTATTCACAATGATTTTTTCAAAAACCATTCCTTAAATAATAATTATATTTATTTAGATAAAAATACAATATTAATTAGTGATATACAGAGAATATTAACCTATAATTTTAAAACCAAAAAATCAGAAAGCATCTATTTTACTAAATTAAATGTTTTTCCCAATTTTATTAAAATTAATGATATCATATATATTGTGTGTACCAAATACATACTAAAATATAACCTAAAATCAAAAATCATTGAGAAAATAATTAACGATAAATTTGGTCGGTTGAACATTGACGTTTTAAAATATATCAATGGCAATATTTGGATTGGTAGTAACTCAGGAATAGTTGTTTACAACATAGCTCAAAATAAAATCCTTAAAGAGCTGATGAACAACGTCTCGGTTAGAAATATTACAAAAATCAACGGAAACTATTTCCTAAATACTTATGGAGAAGGCATATACCATGCAGACACTCAAAATTTTGAATTAAAAAAACTTCCTCTGGATTATGAAAAATCTTTACAATATTCACATTGCATTATAGAAGATAAAAATAATGGGCTTTGGATTTCTACCAATACGGGTTTATTAAAGTTCACAAAAAACAGTTTTGTTAATGCGTTGAGACGAAAAAAATTTATTCCTGAACCAAAATATTTCGATACCGATGATGGATTGCTTACTGATGAATTTAATGGTGGAGCTTCACCAGCATTTTTAAAATTTAGTGACTCATTATTTTCATTACCAACAATTAAAGGAATCGTTCAATTTAACCCTTTCAGTATTTATAGTTTCGAAAACAAATATCAATTTAAACTGAATAGTTTATCGTATTTGAACAAACCTATTATCCCTAAAAATGGAGTTTATTTCCTAACAAACAATATAGAGGAGATCACCATAGATTTAGATATTGTATTTTGGGGAAATATTAAAAACCTGAACATTTATTACAGATTAAACAATACAGAAAACCGCATTGATTATAAGGATATTCACCAACTTAAAATCCCGATAGAATTCTACCAAGAAGGCACGGTTGAACTTTACACATACAACAAAAACGGGGATAAAATCATTCTCAATCAAATTGAAATTTTTAAAGAACTACCATGGTTTATGCAGATAAAAAACCTGGGATTATCACTGTTGGTTATTTATTTATTTTCTTATATCATCTCAAAAATCAGAACCAATCGTATTAATAAAAGAAATTTAGAACTTGAGCGTTTGGTAGATGAAAAAACCAAGGAAATCAACAAGATAAACTATCAATTATTGCAACAAGTTAACCAACTTACCGAATTAAACAATGCTAATACTACGTATATAAGTGTAATCAATCACGACATTTTTGCACCCATAAAATACATCAATATAATTGGCGATAAAATTAGTCAAAATGCAAAACGCATCAAAAAAGAAGATGTTTTATCTCAATTTAATCACATAATTAGTTCAACCAAAAGACTTGAGTTATTATGTTCGAATATTTTAAATTACATCAATTCTAATAAAACCATTGAAACCTCTAAATCAGAATTCAATGTATATGAAATGATTGAAGAGTTAAAACAGTATTTAATGATTGGACTCGAAATCAACAACAACGAACTCATCAATTCAATACCATCAAAATTAGTTATCAATATAAACAAAGATGCATTAAATATTATTTTCACCAACTTATTGAGCAATGCAAACAGGTTCACCAAAAATGGTAAAATCTCTATCACAACGGTACAAAATAAACATCATATTGAGTTTGTTGTGACAGACAATGGACGAGGCATAAATGAAGAAACATTAGAAAAAATACGCAACAAAAACATAACAGTTCAACACAGAAATAACCTTGATTATCAAAGTTATGGAATTGGATATTCATTGATTTACAAAATGCTTGAAATAATGTCAGCCTCATTTGAAATTACATCAGTTATAAATGAAGGAACAACTGTAAAAATTATCCTTCCAAAATAA
>CAZBMF010000060.1:0-1200 GCA_964492925.1 uncultured Rhizobium sp.
GGTAAGGGTGAAAAAGTGGGGTAAGAGCCCACTCGTTTTGATGTGAATCAAAATTGGGATAAACCTTGCGAGTTGAAAGACCAAATATACCTGGATTAAAGGGCGGCCCGCTCAATTATCTTCGGATAAGCCAGAAGGGTAGGTCGATTGAGGTATGTTGTGAAGCATATCCTAGATAAATGATAGATACCACGGCAAAATCCGTGTGCACAGAACCCGGCTTATAAGGCTGCCTTTTTTACTTTCATAATGATTCTGCACTTTTACATTTAGGTTGGTTCATCTGTTTAAACATTCCTTGATTCTCTGTTGCTGAAATACAATTTAATCTGCTTTGTTAGAATAACGATTATGAGGGACAGTATGCGTTTTGCATCAAGCTGGTAGTTGCATATAAGAAAACCATGCAAGCCATTTTAAGATCGCAGAAACGAAAAGTGATTCGGCTGTTTGTTTGAATATCTATTACCATTAGGGAAATTAAGCGTTCAGTACAGAGCCGGTAGTTGTATTTATTCGGATACATCAAAGGAATCCAAATGAATCAGTAAGAAAAAAATCCCAAATGTCGAATTAATAATAGAGTGGGTATTACATATTGTGCTTAAATGGGTTCAATTTTAATAGTATTTAGATTGACCAATTAGTTAACAATTGTTTACAGAACAAGTTGAAATTTTTAATTGGCGCTAACTGCTTTTTTTAACTTTTAAGTTTCATCGATTGATTATTACTAAAACAGTGAAAGGGTAGTTTTGAGTATTATTGAAACTACAAAATATGTAAGTGAAAGATGAAAAAACGGGAATAAAAAGAAAAGCCCCGTTTCCGGGGCTTTTGACTCTTTCGAGCGAGAAACGAGACTCGAACTCGCGACCCTCACCTTGGCAAGGTGATGCTCTACCAACTGAGCTATTCTCGCATTATTCAAGGTTATTATTTCCTTGATGGTGGTGCAAAGGTAATAAAAAAACATTGACAATGTCAAGTACTTTGAAATAAAAACATGAATATTTTTTGCATTTTAATCAAAAAAACAACTAACTGTTTGATAATGAAAAACTATTCATTTTCCATTTTTTTTAATAAAAAGGGAAGGGGCATAAAAAAAGGCCTTACAAGAAGGCCTTTTTACTATAAGATGGTTATGGTTTAATACTGACCCCTTTTTCTTTTTTTTTTCTTATCGATACCACTAGA
>CAZBMF010000060.1:1210-14143 GCA_964492925.1 uncultured Rhizobium sp.
ACCTTTAATTACACGAGCTTTGTCGTTGATTAAGGTAGTTACACCATAATCATAGGTAAATTCAGGGTCAACAACTTTGTCGTTCTCAACATCTCTGAAACCAATGTTATCTGCTTTAGAGTAGTTTCTTCTTCCACCTTCTTTGATTTTGGTTTCAGCAACATCTTCATATATAAGACGGCCAAGTTCATCTTTTTCTGCAACACCATTAGGACCATTTTCATCCAATTTGATGTTTTCAAATTTGTTACCACGGAAAGGCATGAATGCATCCATATCTTCCAATGAAAGAGGGCGATAAACATCCATTACCCACTCACTTACGTTACCGTTCATGTTATACAAACCATGAGCATTTGGCCAATAAGAATAAACTGGGGTAGTAATCATACCTGCATCGTTCAATTCGCCACCTGCTAAACCGGCGTTGTCGCCTTTAGCACGCATAACGTTCAAACGAATTTTACCACGATCTTTTTCGTTGCCATCTTTAATACGGATGGTATAGTCGTTCCAAGAGTAAATTTTCTTTTGATCAACGTTGCTAAATTGAGTTTCACCAATGTTTGCTTGAGCAGCATATTCCCATTCTGCTTCAGTAGGAAGTCTGTAATCAGGCAATAAAATACCATCTTCCATATTCACTTTGTAGCGTTTTTGGTCTTTTGCTTTTAACTTAGAGAAGTTCTTCAAAGGTTTTTTACCTAACATGTTTTGTCCTTTGATAGGTTTAGCTACAGAACCATCTTCAGTTGTACCACTGAAAATACCTGCATCTTGACCTGCCAAATAAGCACGAGTATTGAATTGGTTGTTAGGAGCTTCTTTTAATTGAGCATTAGAAACATCAAATTTGATGATTCCTTTTCTATCAAGAATTCTTTCGTTAACACGATCAGTTCTCCATTTAGCAAACTCAGTTGCTTGGTGCCAGTTAATTCCAACAACAGGATAATCCTTGTAAGAAGGGTGTCTAAAGTAATATTCTACAAAAGGCTCGTTGTAAGCCAATTTGCTTCTCCAACAGTTCGTATCAGGAAGCGCTTTGTCAAACACTCTTTCTTCTTCGTTCAAAACCCTACCAGCAAAGTTTAATTTGTTTTGACGTCCACCAGCTTCAGAGTTGTAAACACGCATCAACCAGTATAGGTATTCTCTATATTGTAAGTTGCTTACTTCTGTTTCATCCATGTAGAATGAATTTACAGTTACGGTTCTTTCACCGTTGTTTTGGTCGTATTGAAGATCCGCTTCCGTATTACCCATGGTAAACGCACCACCTTCTACCAAAACCAAACCAGGTCCAGTTTCTTGTCCTTTGTACTTAGGATTAGCAAAACCACCCCATTTAGCACTATTGTACTCCTGACCAGTAGTCTTGCTATTGTTCTTAGGTCCGCATGCAGCAAAGCCTACAGCAACAATTGTTGCCAATAACCAAGTGTTTTTCATTTTTGTAACAGTTGTCATTGTTGTTTTTTAATAACGACAGAAATCGTGTATTATTTGCAAACATAGTGAATTTTTTATATAAACCAAAAAAAAAGTCCGAATAATCGGACTTTCTATGTTGTAAATTACAAAGTGTTTAAAACTCTGGACATTTGATAGGTTTGAATGGTTTTCCTCCTGGAGGAACACACCAGTCGATTGTTGCACTAACTTCGTGACTGGCAGGGATTGCTGAACGCCCGTCGCTGACAGTAAAGTCGTAGCTGTAACCAAATTTGAATCTATCTTTTCTAAATCCAACCAACATAATAATGGCATCTGAATTTTTAAAGTTACCGAATGTTTGTCTAAACCATAAACCTGTAACCAAAGGACCTTTGTTTGCATAAAAACCGAGGTTCAATTGGGTGAAGTTTCTTTGCATCATAAACAAAGCGTTAGGCGAGAAGGTGTTCTCTTCGTATCTGCTTTTCGATAATTTGATTACACCGCCGGCGTGAACAGTATATCTTCTTGGCAAAACTTCATCTGGGTTATTGTAGAAGCTCCAGTTAGGTTCGTTGATATTGTGTGCAGCAAAACCCATGTAGAATTTGCTGTTGTACATAATCCAACCGGCGTTGAAATTAGGGTAGCTGATGCTTTCTTGTGGTTTTTGTTCTCCTGTTGGATTTTTGAATCCTTGAGTAGGCAAAATTTGGTCTCCAAATTTCAATCTGCTGAAATCTAAGTTCTTAAATGTGTAAGAACCTTGAAGTCCAAATCTCATGAAAACTCGCCCTCCGCCTCTGCCTAAAGGCAATAAATAACTGTATACTCCTGATGCTGTTGTAGAGGTTAATAATCCTGATCCTGCAACATCATTAAATACCATTGCACCAAGTCCACCACCTACTGCAGGAATATGTTGGTCCCATGATACACAATAAGAACGAAATGTTCCAGGTAAGTTCGGCCACTGATTACGATAATTGATAGCTAAACGACCTGCTGCGCCAGATTGACAAACAGCCGAACCCGCTAAAGCTGGGTTGGTATAAACGGGAGCCGCATAAAACTGGGTAAGCTCTGGATCTTGAGCCATCAGATTTGTCGTCCCTCCGAATATAAAACCGAATAAAATAGTGCGTAATGCTCTTTTCATTTTCATGTAGTTTGAAACAAAAGTAAAGTATAAATTGAATGAAACAAAAAAAAAGTTCAAAATTGACATTATTTTGTCTTTGTATGCTTTCTTAAAACATGAATAATTGTCATTTATTGTTCACAAATGAAGAAATATTAAAATTTTAACCCGATTTTTACGTTTTCAAAGTGTAAATTTCAATGTTACAATATATTAATAAGATGAATAATTGTTTTAAGTTTTTGAAAATCAGCGCGATGTTGCTTTTTATTCTGCCAATTCAATTAATTTCTCAGTCAAATATTCTCAAATCAGGAAAGTGGATTCAATTGGAATTTCCAAACAATGGAGTTTATAAAATTACCCCCAATGATTTGGTCGCCTTTGGATTAGATTTGTCCCAAATTAACCCAAAAAAATTACATTTCTATGCAATTCAAGGTCCTCAATTGTCTTTGTTAAACGGACCAGTAGAAAATAGCTGCACAGAGATACCTATTTATATACAAGGTGAATCAGACGGGGTTTTAGATCCAACAGATTTTATATTGTTATACAAACAAACTTCCAAAGACATTCTTGTTCGAAATGGTGATTTAAAACATTTTAATAATTTTTATTCCAATAAATCGTATGGAATTTTTGGTTATAATGATACCAATGGTTTGAGAATTCAGACTCAAATAACGCCAAATGTTTTGGAGGGACATCAGGTTAAAAAATCTCAAAATGTGATCTTTCATGATTCAGACATGGTAAATCCTACCACAATGGGTAATTATTGGGTTGGTGAAAAGTTAGGCAATGAAACTTTAGAGAGAACGTTTGTTGAAAACATTCCAGCTAGCGCCGATTCTATATCTGTAAAATTATCGTTTGGTATTTCTATGTACGATGATACCGGAAGTTTATTTGTTACGGTTAATGGTAAAAGCAAACTCATCAATTTGAGACAAAACAATCCGGATAATGAGGCTGTTTATGATTTGACCTTCGATATGAATGTTCCCAAGGTGCCCAATAACGAAGTGAGAATAACTTCCAAATTAAACCGAAACAATTCAAAGTCTGGGGCTTATCTGAATTTTTACCGCATTGTGTATTTTGATAATATTGCTTTAAGTAAGTCGCAATTTTCCATTATTAACCAAGATTTATGGAGAAATGATTCTTCCAAAAGAATTTTTTTAGGGACAGAAGATGCCAATTACAAATTTTTGGATGTGACCAACGAGTATATGCCTCAATTTGTAAACGCCTATTCTGTTTCAGGACAGATGTACATTGGATTGGGTGATACGCAAACAATTTCGAGACTTTATGCTTTCAATATCAATCAAACTTTCAAGCCCAAATTTGTAAGTTCAATACAAAATCAAGCAATTTTAGAAGATGATGTTGATATGGTTATTGTTACTCATCCTGCTTTTATAGATGCAGCCAATGATTTGGCAACCTTTAGAAGGAATAATAATCAGTTATCGGTGAAAGTTCTAACACCTCAGTTGGTTTACAATGAATTTTCAGGTGCACAACAAGATTTAATGGCTTTTCGAAAGTATTTGAGGGCATTACATTCTAAATATGATGGTAAATTAAAATATGTGTTGTTAATGGGTGCAGCATCTTTCGATATGCAGAATCGTGTTTCCAATAACACAAATTTTATTCCCATTTATCATTCTCAAGGATATTTTAAAACCCAAGTGTTTTGTTTAGATGATGTTATTGGGTATTTTGAATTAGGCAAGGGAGATCCTGAACTCACCAATTCCAATAAGTTAGGAGTTTCTATTGGTCGTATTCCTTGTCGTACTTTGTCAGAAGCACAAGGAGTTGTAAATAAAATAAAGGCCTATGAAAGTCCAAAATCATTGGGCGCATGGCGAAATAAAATCACATTCATCACAGATGATATAGATAAAGATCACAGTTGGGAAACAATTTTCACCAATCAATCAGAGACATACGCTCGAAATATTCTCAGTGCTTATCCAAATTTGAGGTTGAACAAGGTATATGCAGATGCATTTACCCAAGTTACAAATGGAAACAATCAAAAATATCCAGGAGTAAGTGCCGCTATTAATTCTGCCATGTCTGAAGGTACGTTGATGATGAATTACCAAGGTCATGGAGGCGAAAAAGGTTGGGCTCAGGAACAATTTTTGGATATTCCGATGATCAATGCATGGAAAAATATCCAAAATATGCCAATCTTATTTACGGCAACCTGTGAATTTTCAAGATTTGATGATCCAAATTTTCAAAGTGCAGGCGAACTCACCTTATTGAATCCAAATGGTGGAGCAATTGCATTAATGACAACAACCCGTTTGGTATTTGTATCGGGGAATTCGGATATCAACAATGCGTTTTGGACAAAATATGGATTTCCAAAGCCGAATGAACCGATGCCAACATTAGGCGAGATGTATACAAAATTGAAAAATCGACCTAAAACGCAATACGAAAGCGAGGATACCAAATTTGCACTGTTGGGAGATCCCTCAATGAAATTGGCATTTCCAAAGCATTTAATTCAAATCGATTCGGTAAATGGTGAATCATCGTCAAATTTTACAGATACGATTGGTGCTTTTTCTGTAGTCAAGTTAAAAGGACATATCAACGAACGTTTAAAAGGTATAATGTCTGACTTTAACGGGGTTTTGGATGTAGAGATTTATGACAAACCTTCGGTTAAATACACCATAAACAACGATAAAACAGGTGGAGAGCTTCCATTCTTAGCTGAAAATGGTATTATTTATAAAGGGAGTGTATCTGTTCAAAACGGTCAATTTTCTGTATTGTTCACTGTGCCCAAAGACATTGCTTACAATTTCGGGGAAGGAAGGGCTATCTTTTACGCTCAAAATGGGGTAACAGATGCCAGTGGATCATGGAAATTCATGATTGGTGGTAGTGAAAATATCAAAGAAATGGATAGTGTGGGACCAGATGTTTATGCCTTCATCAACGACACTACATTTAAAAACAAAGGCAAAGTCTATAAAAATTCCAAATTTGTAGGTCGCGTATTTGATAAAAGCGGTATCAATGCAACAGGCTCAGGGATTGGCAGGGATTTAGAAATTATATTAGATCCAGAAACGGCAAATGAACAATCATTTGTTGTAAATCAATATTTCACATACGATAAAAACTCATATCAACGCGGAACAATTGAATTTCCTTTGGAGAGTTTAAGTCCCGGAAAACATGTAATCCGTTGCAATGCATGGGATATTTATAACAATTCTGGTCGGGGATATGTAGAATTTGAAGTTGTTCCGGGAAGGGTATTTGAAGTAACAGAAAATGGGGTAAAACCCAATCCTTCCACTGACGGTGGTGAAATTTCATTTTGGGTAAATCATAATTTGGGTGGCGAGGATATTGAAGTAGATTGGAAGATATATCAATCTACAGGCGTAGAAATTGCCTCTGGGAAAAGAACCGAAATGGCTTCAACGTCAGTATTTAATGCGCTCGAGTGGAATGGAATGACAAATGTTCATGCACAGTCAAACAATCAAATTTATTTCTATAAAATACAACTAACTACCACTGATGGTTTATCTAAAATTGTGAGTGGTAAATTTATAAAGTTGCGATAGTTGCAAAAAAAAATATAAAAAAATGATGTACTCTTTTAAAAAAAATTATAATTCTCTGATTTCAAATCCTATTTTTGCCTTTAATCATATGAAAAGACATATTTTATTTTCTGTCATTACTTCAATAAGTTTATATAGTCAAGCTCAAATTTCATCAAAGCAATTGGCGGGGCAGTTAAACACGGTAACTACCATGGTGCCATTTTTAACAATTACCCCAGATAGTCGTTCTGCAGGAATGGGGGATGTGGGTGTTGCATTATTCAATCCCGATGCAAATAGTGGAAGTTGGAATAATGCCAATTTATTGAATGCCGAAAAACCATCTGGTTTTGCTATTTCTTATGCGCCTTGGTTACGTCAATTGGTAGATGATGTTGGATTTTCATATCTGTCAGGATATTCTAAAGTGGGTAAAAGAGGCGTGATTAGTGGTTCCTTCAGGTATTTTTCATTAGGAAATATTCAGTTTACGGATTATGATGGACAACCGCAAGGTAGTTTCAATCCAAATGAATTTGCTATTGATGGAGGATATGCTTTAGGATTTTCTAAGCAATTCTCAATGGGAGTAAACTTAAGGTACATTTACTCAAATATTGTGGGTAGTGGAATTAGAAATGGTATTGATTATAATCCAGCAACTTCTATTGCCGGTGATATCAGTTTGCTTTACAAAACAGATTTGAAGATTGGTGGAAAGAAAAGAAAATTCAATTTGGGTTTAAATCTTCAGAACATTGGTTCAAAAATGACTTATTCATCAAAAGAAAAATTAGATTTTATTCCAACAAATTTGAAATTGGGTATTGGGTATAACACTGAAATTGACAAGTACAACAAATTTAATTTGTATCTTGATTTCAACAAATTGTTGGTTCCTACTAGACCATACTATTTGCAAAAATGGGATAATTCTGGTGATAGTGTAATTGGCAATATCCGTCAATATATTGGAACAGATCCAAATGTAGGTACGATTCAGGGGATGTTCCAATCATTCAATGACGCACCAGGTGGATTTGAAGAAGAGTTAAAAGAATGGATTACCAATGTTGGAGCTGAATATATTTATGACAATGCGTTTTCAATTCGTGGTGGATTGTTTTATGAATCTGCTACAAAAGGCGGACGTCAATATGTCACTACGGGTATTGGTTTGAAGTTTCAATCATTAACAGTTGATGCGGCATATTTGATTCCGTTGGCAAACAGACATCCATTACAGAACCAAATGAGATTCACTTTATTGTTTGATTTAAATTCATTAAAAGACGCTCCACCAACAGCAAATTAATTTTTATTTACAGAATATTTGAAAATAGCTCCCAATTGGGAGCTATTTTTTTTAATGTTTTATTAAATTTGCATCAATGTCAAACTCAAGAGAACTATTAAATCAAAAGAGAGCTGAATCTTTGTTAGGCGGTGGCCAAGCTAGAATTGATTCACAGCATAAAAAAGGGAAGTTGACCGCACGTGAGCGTATATCATTATTGTTGGATGAAAATACCTTTTGCGAAATTGGTGCTTTTGTTACGCACCGAAGTTCCGATTTTGGCATGGAAAAACAAAGGTTACTTGGTGACGGTGTTGTAACGGGTTATGGAAAAGTAAATGGTAGATTAACCTATGTATTTAGTCAGGATTTTACAGTTTTCGGAGGTTCATTGTCTGAAACCCATGCCGAAAAAATCTGTAAGATTATGGATTTGGCCTTGCAGAATGGAGCACCTTTGATAGGTTTGAATGATTCAGGAGGAGCCAGAATACAGGAAGGTGTTGTTTCATTGGGCGGTTATGCCGATATTTTTTATAAAAATGTAAGAAGCAGCGGTGTAATTCCTCAGATTTCTGCCATAATGGGTCCTTGTGCAGGTGGAGCAGTTTATTCACCGGCATTAACAGACTTCATATATATGGTTGAAAATACCAGCTATATGTTTGTTACTGGTCCAAATGTTGTGAAAACAGTAACAAATGAAGACGTAACTTCTGAAGAATTGGGAGGAGCTTCTGTTCATGGTTCAAAGAGCGGTGTTGCACATTTTACTGTAGCCAACGAAGTAATGTGTATTCAAAATATCAGAAAATTACTCAGTTATATCCCTCAAAATTGTGAAGAAAAACCAGCCAAGATAGATTTTCAGTTGGGAAATGAAATGAGAGATTCATTGAAGGACATAATTCCGGCCAATCCCAATCAACCATACAACATTAAGGATGTGATTGAGCATGTGGTTGATGAATCTTCTTTCTACGAAGTGCATGCTTCATTTGCAGAGAATATTGTGGTTGGTTTTGCGCGTTTAGCAGGTAGAAGTATTGGAATTGTTGCCAATCAACCCGCATATTTAGCTGGAGTTTTGGATGTTGCAAGTAGTCAAAAAGCGGCACGCTTTGTGCGTTTTTGCGATGCATTCAATATTCCATTGCTGGTATTTGAAGATGTTCCTGGTTTCTTGCCTGGTACTGATCAAGAATGGAACGCCATTATCACAAATGGTGCAAAATTGTTATATGCATTTAGTGAGGCTACAGTTCCAAGAATCACTGTAATCACAAGAAAGGCCTATGGTGGTGCTTATGACGTGATGAATTCAAAACATATTGGCGCTGATATGAATTTCGCTTGGCCATCTGCTGAAATTGCGGTGATGGGAGCGAAAGGGGCTGCTGAAATTATATTTAAAAAGGACATCGATGCTGCGCCAGATAAAGTGCAAGCATTGAAGGAAAAAGAAACTGAATATTCAGATTTATTTGCAAATCCCTACAGAGCCGCTGAACGAGGTTTTGTAGATGAGGTAATATTCCCTGAGGAAACGCGAATTAAATTGATTCATGCTTTTGAAATGCTCGAAAACAAGGTATCAAATTTACCAAGAAAGAAGCATGGTAATATCCCATTGTGATTTTTAATTCTATTTAATTTTTGCTTAAAAAAGGCGATTTTTCATGAAAAATCGCCTTTTTTTTATCAAATTTCATCGATTTTCATCATTTTTTGGCGTTTTATGGCATTTTTTCATTTTCTTTGCCTACCCAATATACTATTATATGGACTTAAGAGAAATTCAAGCGTTAATCAAATTCGTTTCTACCAATGCGGTTGATGAAGTTGAAATCAGTCAGAAAGACTTTAAATTACTAATCCGTAAAAACCCAGCTCAAGTGGTTACAGCTACGGTTGCAGCTCCTGTAGCTCAACAAGTAATTGCAGCGCCAGCAGCTCCTGTAGCAAGCGCGCCGGCAGCAGCTCCAGCAGCCAACAAGCCTGCGGCTGATAACTTGATTACCATCAAATCACCAATGGTAGGTACTTTCTACCGTTCTTCTAATCCAGAATCTCCTGCTTTTGTAAATGTAGGTGATGAAGTTAAACCAGGTAAAGTGGTTTGTATCATCGAAGCAATGAAACTTTTCAATGAAATTGAAAGTGAAGTAAGTGGTAAAATTGTAAAAGTATTGGTTGACAATGCTTCTCCAGTTGAATACGATCAACCATTGTTTTTGGTTGAACCGGCCTAATTAAAAATCTTATGTTTAAGAAAATATTAATCGCAAATCGCGGTGAAATTGCATTGCGTATCATTCGTACTTGCAAGGAAATGGGTATCAAAACGGTTGCTGTGTATTCAACTGCCGATAAAGAAAGCCTACACGTGCGTTTTGCTGATGAAGCAGTTTGTATTGGTCCTCCTCAAAGTAAAGACAGTTATCTCAATATTCCGAGAATTTTGGCTGCCGCTGAAGTAACCAATGCCGATGCCATTCATCCAGGATATGGTTTTTTGTCTGAAAATAGCAGATTTAGCATGATTTGTCGTGATCACGGAATCAAATTTATTGGTGCTACTCCAGAACAAATTGACCAAATGGGCGACAAATCCAATGCCAAAGAAACCATGAAGAAAGCTGGTGTACCTTGTATTCCAGGTTCAGAAGGTTTACTTGAGAGCTTTGAACAAGCCATCACCTTGGCAAATGAAATTGGATATCCTGTTATCATGAAAGCTACTGCCGGTGGCGGTGGAAGAGGAATGAGAATTGTTTGGAAAGATGAAGATATCGAAGCCGCTTGGAACAGCGCTAAGCAAGAAGCTGGTGCCGCATTCGGTAACGACGGTCTTTACATGGAAAAATACATCGAAGATCCTCGCCATATCGAAATTCAAATTGCCGGTGATCAGTATGGTAAAGTTTGCCATTTGTCGGAACGCGATTGTTCTATTCAGCGTCGTCACCAAAAATTATTAGAAGAAACTCCATCTCCATTCATGACCCCAGAACTTCGTGAGAAAATGGGTAATGCTGCTAAAGCTGCTGCTCAAATTATCAATTACGAAGGAGTAGGAACTGTAGAGTTTTTGGTTGATAAACACAGAAATTTCTACTTCATGGAAATGAATACACGTATTCAAGTTGAACATCCAGTAACTGAAGAAGTAATTAATTACGACTTGGTGAAAGAGCAAATTTTAATTGCTGCTGGTGTTCCAATTTCGGGAAAAGATTATATTCCTACAAAAGCAGCTATTGAATGTCGTATCAATGCTGAGGATATTCACAACAACTTCAGACCAAGTCCGGGTAAAATTCAAGTGTTGCACAAACCTGGAGGACATGGAGTGCGTGTAGATTCTCATATTTATGCAGGATATACGATTCCACCATATTATGATTCAATGATTGCAAAATTGATTGTTTCTGCACAAACACGTGAAGAAGCTATCGTAAAAATGGAGCGTGCTTTGAGTGAATTTGTAATTGAAGGAATTCATACAACCATTCCATTGCATCAACAATTGATGAAAAATGCAGATTTTCGTGCAGGTAACTTCACTACTGCATTTATGAATACATTTGATATTCAATAAAACAGAAAGTTTTATAAAATAAAAAAGACCGCGAAAGCGGTCTTTTTTATTTTATCTCATGTTCAATGAGTTTATTATTTGAACTTTACTCCGTGTGCCCTGAATTTGGTGATGACTTTTGTAACACTCACTGCTTTTGTTGTATCACTTGAGCTATTTTCTTCCTCAGAAGATGAAACAGTGTCATTGTAAAAATGTCCTACAGCATACATATCTTTGCGTTTGATGTTCTTTGGAACCGTAAATTCGTTGTTGAAATCAACCGTAATTGATGAATCACCAACTTCATATTGAAACCAGCAACCTTCTGATTGACAAACATCTGCTACTTTACCATAAACAACGATTTCCTCAGGTTTTATTGTAGATTGGAATTGTTTCAATCCTTCCTTAACGGAAATTGCTTTTTGTGTATCTACTTGCTTTCCAATGTGATTGCCTCCATCTGCACAAGATAGAATCAATGTACCTCCCAAAATGATTGAAAATAATAATTGTTTCATCCCTCAAATTTACAAAAAATGCATCATTTTTTTCCGATTAATCCCAAATCTGGGTCGAATGGATAAATGAGGTAGGGAAGTCTTTGAACTTTGAATTTTTGAATACCTACCTGCCAAGTTTTTCGGATCTCAGCGGCAGACATTCCAGATTCAATTTGCTTTCTAAAGTCTTCATTGCCAATTAATTTGTTGATAAAAGAATTGAAGAATTTGGATTTGTTAGGACATTCCTTGTACAACATAACGATCCATTCGATATACAGTTGTTTGTAGGTAATTAAATAATCGTTGGCAAAATCTGTTAAAATAAATCCTCGGCAAGTTTGGTTTAAAAATGGTGGATTAACGGCCTTTCCGGGTATATTTACCGGTGTGAATTCAATGTTTCCTTTGGTTAACCATGGAGCTCCAAAACTTTCAAATGGTTTGTTTGTCCCTCTGCCCATGCTCATTTCAGTACCTTCTAATAACCCTAAAGTAGGGTACAAAAAGATGGATGTCATATTGGGTAAATTGGGTGATGGAGCAACGGTTAAAGGATAATAATCGTTGTGCGCGTAATTTTTCACAGGAATAACTTCTAATTTACATTCTAATTTATTCGACAGCCATTTTTCACCGTTAATCATTTTACCCAATTCACCGAGTGTCATACCATGAACCAATGGAATGGGATGCATTCCAACCATACTTTTCAAGTTTTCATTGAGAATAGGTCCATCAATAAAATAACCATTGGGATTTGGTCTATCTAAAATAATCAAAGTTTTTTGATGCTCTGCACAGGCTTCCATTACATAATGTAATGTGGTTAAAAAGGTGTAAAATCTTACTCCAACATCTTGAATATCAAATATTACTACGTCTACGCCCGACAAATCTTTTTTGCTTGGTTTTATATTTTTTCCGTATAATGAAACAATTGGAATTTGGGTTTTGGGGTCTACTGAATTCAGAATTTTATCTCCATTAGCAGCTTCGCCTCTAAAACCATGTTCAGGAGCAAATATTTTTTTGATTTTTATTTTGAGGGAAAATAAACTGTCAACCAAATGCGTTTTTCCAATTACAGATGTTGGATTTGCAACAATGGCCACTTTCTTGCCCTTAATTTTTGGAAGATAGAGATCGAGTTGCTCAGCGCCCGTTTTAATTTGAGCTTGGGTAAATTGAACAATAAAAAACAGAAAAATAAGTGATAATATTCGAAAACTTGAGGTTTCGGACTTAATTTTGAAACAGATGTTTAATTGGCCTTTTTTCATAGCGAAAAGATTCATTACAAAGGAACAAAAATCTAAGTCAAAAAATGTCTTTTTTTTGGCAATTTTATCAGTTTCTTTGAGTGT
>CAZBMF010000061.1:0-13658 GCA_964492925.1 uncultured Rhizobium sp.
GGTGTAGGGGTGAGGTTGTTTATGCCAATGTTTGGATTGATAGGTTTAGATTACGCTTGGGGCTTCGATTACAAAGATGTTCCGAAGAGCGGACAACCTACTCAAGTTCACTTTTTCATAGGACAACAATTCTAATCATTGATCATAAAAAAACCTCCGTTAAGGAGGTTTTTTTATGATCTTAAATCATCGATAATATCTGAATAGTCGTAAAAACCCAAGCTGGATTTCCATTATAAATCAAATTTGATACCTTGGGCCAATGGAAGCGTTTTTCCGTAATTGATGGTATTGGTTTGGCGACGCATGTAGGCCTTCCAAGCGTCGGATCCGCTTTCTCTGCCACCACCAGTTTCTTTTTCCCCACCGAATGCACCTCCAATTTCAGCACCTGATGTACCAATGTTCACATTTGCTATTCCACAATCTGAACCAGTGGCTGATAAAAATGACTCTGCTTCCTGTAAGTTGTCTGTAAATATGGCACTTGATAAACCCTGTTTCACACCATTCTGGAGGGAAATGGCTTCCTCAAGGGTGTTGTATTTCATTAAATATAATATTGGTGCAAAGGTTTCGTCCTGAATAATTTGAAAATGATTTTCACCCTCACATATTGTTGGCATTACGTAACATCCAGATTCAAACCCTTGTCCCTCCAAAATAGAATGACCATAAAGCACTTTGCCACCTTCATTTTTAAGTTGTTCAATTGCTTTCATGTAGTTGTTAACAGCATCTTTATCAATCAATGGTCCTACATGATTTTGAGCATCCAATGGATTTCCAATTCTTAACTGTGCATATGCTTTTACCAATTTATCTCTGAAAGATTCATAGATTGATTCATGTATAATCAACCTTCTGGTAGAGGTGCATCTTTGTCCTGCGGTTCCCACCGCACCAAACAAAACGGCCACCAGTGTGATATCCAAATTGGCATGTTGAGAAACTATTATGGCATTATTTCCACCCAATTCTAAGATGGTTTTACCGAGTCTAGCCCCAACAATTTCACCTACCTGTTTTCCCATGCGGGTACTTCCAGTAGCACTGATTAAAGGAACTCTGTTGTCTTTTGATAACCATTCACCCACATTACGGCTACCTTGGATTACTGAAAACAATCCTTCGGGCAAATCATTTTTCTTTAATACATCGGCCAATATATGCTGAACAGCTTGTGCTGTTGCCGGAGTTTTTTCACTTGGTTTCCAAATGCAAGAATTACCACAAATGGCTGCAATCATTGCGTTCCAACTCCAAACCGCAACTGGAAAGTTGAAAGCAGAAATGATGCCCACTACACCCATAGGATGCCATTGTTCATACATCCTGTGATTCGGTCTTTCGCTGTGCATGGTTAAGCCATATAATTGACGACTTAATCCAACAGCAAAATCACAGATGTCAATCATTTCTTGAACTTCGCCCAATCCTTCTTGCATGCTTTTGCCCATTTCATAACTCACAAGAGATCCTAAATGTTCCTTGTGGTTACGCAAAGCATCGCCAATTTGACGCACAATTTCACCCCTTTTAGGAGCCGGCCAAGTACGCCATACTTTCTGCGCTTCAATGGCTTTTTGAACCACCATTTCATAGGTTTTTGAATCACATTCATTGAATTGTGTGATTTGAAAAGAATCTACGGGACTTACATCTACAAAATTTTGGGTTTGTTGTGTATAAAAGTGTTCCAATCCTGTGCTAGCACTAGGAATTTGCGATTGAATGTTTAATGCGTTTAAAAAAGTATGATTCGCCATGGTTTATACAAAAATAGCGAATGTTCTTTATCTTTTTAAAATCTTATTCTGCCCGTTTTTTCATGACCAAGTAAACGGCTGTGAGCAAAAATGCGAGTCCAACAAAAATGTTCCACGACAATGTTTCATGGTCTAACATTCCCCACATTACCGCCGTTACGGGAATGATAAACGTGTTCGTGGAGGCCACTAGCGCTGATGTATGTAAAATCAAATAGTTGAATACCACCATGCTCAATGCACTTCCTACAAAACCTAGTAAAAACATGTATCCAAAACTCTCCCAAGCTTGCTCTGGGTGTGTTTCCCAGACACTCAAAATGTTGGTTTTCCAAAGAATAATTGAATAAATCATCCCAACAAAAACAAAAGGATAGGCCGTTTTTACCATAGAAGGAAGGTGCGACAATTTGTGCTTAATGATGTTGATGTTGTATCCATACATCAAGGCCGACATAAGTGGTAGCATCGCACCAATTGGGTCTAGTTTTTGTCCTCCCTGCAGTAAACTTGGCCCGAACAAGAATATGGCACCCACCAATCCAATCAAAACACCATATATACCGTTTTTTGTGAGTTTGTCTTTGAAAAGCATAACGCCCATGAGCAAAGTAAACATTGGCGTAAAAGCATTCAAAATTCCGCTAAGTCCAGATGGAATTCTTTGTCCTGCATAGCTAAATAATAACGCTGGTATAGCATTTCCAATAACCCCACTAATGAACAAATATAAATAGTCTTTAGGTTGAACCACTTTTACCTTTGAATGGTCATTTTTTTGTAAATGTTCGTCGATAAATGGGTGATGGTAAGGCTTGAAAACGGAATATTTTAAAAACCAAGGCAATAGAAATATTCCTGCCAATGTTAATCTTAAACCTGCAACCTGTACTGGGCTAAATACTTGTAGTCCCTTTTTCATCAAGATGAATGAACTTCCCCAAACACATCCCAAAAGCACTATCAAGAAAACGGGTAACCATTTGTATCTCACTTTGCAAATATCGGTCATTTTAACCACCCCTTAAAATGTATCACCAAAATTCACGAACTTTGTGTTATGAAGTCACGCATACTCTTTGTTTTGAGCTTTTTATTTTTCGGGGGGACGTTTGCGCAATTGCCAGATGATCTTATTTGTGCCGAAAAAGCGAATGTGATTTCTCGAATACAACGCAGGGGCGTTTCAACAATTTATCATGGCTATAACATTGATTATCATCGATGTAATTGGTATGTGAATCCCAATAAAAATGCTTATCTTAAAGGTTCAGTTCTATTTAAATTCACTGTATTAGATCAAGCTGATTCCTTGGGAGTAGACATTGCCGCGGATTTGAATGTTTCAAAGGTTTTGTACAAAGGAAATCCTGTTAATTTTAAAAGGTCTGGTGACGCCTTGTATGTTTTCAGTGGATTTGGATGGACCAAAGATCAACAAGATTCATTTGAGGTTTTTTACGATGGATTCCCCTCAGCTGGCTCTGGTTTTGGCTCGTTTATTTACGACAATCACAAAACAGGTCCTGTAATTCATACACTTAGTCAACCTTATGGTGCTCCTTTTTGGTGGCCGTGTAAGCAAACACTTCACGATAAAATTGACTCAATTGATATTTTTGTTCATACCGATAAGTACCTCAAAGCGGGTTCTAATGGACTACTGGTTGATACATTCGCCGAAGGTGATTCTAACGTTGTTTTCCATTGGAAACACCGTTATCCCATTGCCACTTACTTAGTTGCAATGGCTGTAACCAATTATGATGAATTTACGCATTATGCGAAATTTAGGAATTACCCAGATTCAATGCCCGTGTTGAATTATGTTTTCCCTCAATTTAAATCTACGGCTTTTGAAGAAACCAAGCCAGTTGTGCAAATGTTGAGGTTGTTTGATAGTTTGTTTACCCGTTATCCCTTTATAAAAGAAAAATACGGACATGCTCAATTCACATGGGGTGGGGGCATGGAACATCAAACAATGAGTTTCATGGTGAACTTTTCTTTCGACCTAATGGCCCATGAATTGGCTCACATGTGGTTTGGTGATATGGTGACATGCGGCAGTTGGCAAGACTTATGGTTGAATGAAGGATTTGCTACCTATTTGACATGCTTAAGCTATGAATTTTTGAAATCCGATGATGAATTCAAATCTAGGTTGAGGGGCATGAGAAACGACATTTGCAGCGATCCCAACGGAAGCGTTTGTCCATCAGATACTTCTAAAGTAAATGTGTTATTTAACGGAAGACTAACCTACAACAAAGGGGCGTGGGTACTGCACATGTTGCGCAATAAAATTGGCGATTCAGCATTTTTTAAGGCATGTAGAAACTATTTGCAAGGTTCAAACGCTTATGGTTTTGGTTATACACCAGAGTTACAAAAAGAAATGGAATTGGCCTCTGGCAAAGATTTATCTGTTTATTTTCAGCAATGGTTCTATGGTGAAGGATTTCCGTATTTAAAAATCAATTGGACCCAACGTGGCAACAAATTGAAGGTGAAAATTGACCAAACTCCATCGAATTTTAAGGTCCCCTTTTGGTTCGTTAATGTTCCTTTGTTGCTTAAAAACAAGAATCAATCTATGTTGTTGAACTTTGAACCAACCAAGCTGAAGGATTCATTTATTATAGAATTGCCATTTTCAGCTGATACGGCAATCTTCGATCCAAATGTAACAGTACTTGCTAAAGCCTCTGTTGGTGGCGTAAACTTGGATCAATTGGAAGACAATTCCATCAACATTCTTCCAAATCCTGGCACCAATGTTTTGAGTGTGTTCTCGCGCAATCCATCCCTCAAAAAAATTGAGGTTTTCAATGTGTTGGGAGATAAAATGATTGAAATGGATGGCGGAAATAATGGTTATAAAATGGTGCATTTGGATACCGAAAGGCTTTCATCTGGTACATATTTTGTTAGGATATATACAGATAATTTAGTAATTTCGAAGAAATGGTTAAAACAGTAAACTCTAAATTCTTTTTTGCTGCGGTGGCATTGATGACATCGTTCGTGTTTTCGTCTTGTGAAACCGAAAAGAAAACACCTGCAGTGGTAACAGATAGTTCCAATGGAATTACATTGAAGTATGTTGGTTATTTGGGTGGAAGTGATATTTCTACACTTTCAGGAGTTTCGAGATATTTCAAGTCTGGGGGTGAGCGATTTTCAGTTTCAAACTGGGCTATGATTTTATCGCATGTAGCTTTAATCAAAACCAATGGCGATACTGTTCAATTGGGTGATGGTTATCAATATGTGAATTATTTAGATGCATCTAAGAATTTTAGAACTGTTAGAAATATTCCTGAGGGTGATTATAAGGGTATTACATTTTTACTAGGCTTAGATCCAGGTGTGAATCACGATGATCCAGCGAAATGGCCTGCAAATCATCCGCTGAATGGTTTTACCACAGGATTGCATTGGGGTTGGTCTAGTGGATATATTTTCCATGCTTTTGATGGTAACTATAACAAAGATTCATTTACATCTACAATTCAATCCTTCAGTTTCCACACCGCAACCGATCGTTACCCACAAAAAGTTACGTTAAACTTGAATTTCACCATTGATAAAACTGTGAAAACAGCAACCATCCAAAGCAATGCCGAAGATCTTTTTGCAATGCCCAATTCTATCAAATTGGCAAACGGTTCTGTAAGTCACTCAGAAGGAACTGCTGAAATTGCTTTGATGGATATGCTTATTCAAAACATTGTGGCTGCCTATAAATTGACAAAAGTTGAATAAATTTTAAAGTATGATGTTCAATAATTCAAACATCAGTTTTGCGAATTTTGTAAAAAAATTCCTCATTATTTTTCTGATAATTGCGGTTGCCTCTTCTTGTAAAAAAGAAGGAGACGCCAATAGCAATAGCACTTCCACGTATGTTCCAACACCGATTTCTGCATTGGATGTATTTCCAGCGGAATTTGGAATTCCACCATTGCCATCCGATAATCCTTTAACCGTTGAAGGTGTGTACTTGGGTAGAATGCTGTTTTATGATCCTCTGTTATCTTACGATAGTTCTATTTCTTGCGCTTCATGCCACAAACAAGAATTTGCTTTTAGTGATCCAGTTCCTGTATCCTCAGGTGCATTTGGATTGAAAACACATAGAAACACACCATCTCTCTTCAATATGGCGTATAGCAAACGATTTTTTTGGGATTTACGTGTGACAAATCTGAGAGATTTGGTGTTTGAACCTATCCAAGCTCATAATGAAATGTCAATGACATTGCCAAAATTGGAAGGAAAACTCAAGAATATTGCCCGCTATAAGGATTATTTTAACAAAGCTTTTGGTCATGCCCCAAATTTGGTTGATATGGCCAAAGCTATGGAGCAATTTATGCTAACTATTGTGAGTCACAATTCACGTTTTAACCGCTTTTTCCCTGGTGATAGCGTTAATTTAATGTCGCAATCTGAACTCCGTGGTGCTTTCCTTTTCAATGGTTTGGTTGATTTCAAAAATGGTGTTACCAATGGTGCCGACTGCTTCCATTGCCATGGGGGTGAATTGGTGCAACAGCAGAACCTCAATATGGGTGGATTTGCGAACAACGGACTTGATGCGCAACCAACTGATATTGGTATGGGTGCAATTGATAATAAGGCAACAAGTCGTGGCGTATTTAAAACTCCTTCATTGCTGAATATTGAAATGTCGGCCCCTTATATGCACGATGGTCGATTCAAAACCTTAGATGAAGTGATTGATCACTACAGTGATAATGTGAATTTTAATTCACCAAATTTGCATCCATTGATGGACCATGGTGGAATTCATTTGAATTTGTCTTCACAGCAAAAAGCAGATTTAAAGGCGTATTTGTTGTCGATGACTGATCAGAAATTCTTGACCAATCCTGCGTATAGCAATCCGTTTAAAAAGTAAGATTCGTTAGGATTAATAACCCAACACTGGACTTAACCAACGTTCAATGTCGTTGAGGGACATTCCTTTGCGTTCAGAATAGTTTTCAACTTGATCTTTGCTTAATTTTCCTACTGCGAAATACTTTGCCTCTTCATTGGCAAAATAGAATCCACTTACACTGGCGGCGGGCATCATGGCCATGCTTTCAGTGAGGGAAATTTGTAGCGGATATTGTTCTTCGAACAAGCGGAATAACGTGGCTTTTTCTGAATGGTCGGGACAAGCGGGGTAACCTGGAGCAGGACGAATGCCGCGGTAATTTTCACGAATCAAATCGTCGTTGTTCAATTGCTCATTCGAAGCATATCCCCAATATTCGGTACGTACTTTTAAGTGGAGGTATTCGGCCAAACTTTCTGCCAATCGATCAGCCAATGCTTTTGCCATGATGCTGTTATAATCGTCATGGTTAGATTCATAGGCCTCTACAATTGGTTTCAGGTTGATTCCGGCTGTAACCGCAAATCCCCCAAGATAATCCATCTCCGTAGGAGACAAGAAATCTGCGAGAGATAAGTTAGGAACTCCTGCCGACATTTTTCGCTGTTGCCTTAAAAAGTGAAATTTTGCCAACTCTTGGCTTTGATTTTCATGGTGGTATAAAACCACATCATCACCAGTTCTTTTTGCCGGTAAGATGAAATAAGAGGCTTCACTGTCTACCAATTTGTTCTTCGCCCATTCATCAAGCATGATGTTGGCATCGTGGAACAATTTCTGAGCTTCCGTTCCTACAATTTCATCTGTAAGGATGTCGGGGTAACGACCGGCCAATTCCCAAGTTTGGAAAAAGGGTGTCCAATCAATTGTAGCTCGTAGTGTTTCAATATCAATATGTTTCAACTGGTAAAAACCAAGTTGATTTGGTTTGGCAACGTTTCCATTGTGTGGCAATCCATTTTTTACAGCCTCTTGATATGGAATGAAGTCTTTGATCAATTGTCGTTTAGCATGATTCTCAGCCAAATCTGCATATTCTTGACGAAGTTTATCTGAGAAAATGGTGTAGGTTTCTGGATTTAACAATTGTCCAGCTACTGGAACCGAACGACTAGCATCCAGCACATGAATCACGGGATAAGGTGTTTGAGGGGCAATTTTTACTGCGGTATGAACGCGTGATGTGGTAGCACCACCAATCAGTAGGGGTTGTTTCATTCCCAAACGTTTCATTTCAGATGCTACATGCACCATTTCATCCAAACTTGGTGTAATTAGTCCGCTCAATCCAATAATATCAGCGCCCCATTCTTTGGCACGCGCTAAAATTTTATCGGCAGGAACCATCACTCCCATGTCTTCAATTTCGTAATTGTTGCAAGCAAGTACAACACCTACAATATTTTTACCAATATCATGAACGTCACCTTTAACAGTAGCAAGGAGAATTTTTCCTTGTGCCCGAGCATTTGGATTGTTTAGTTTTTGAGCTTCCAAGAAGGGTTGTAAATAGGCCACAGATTTTTTCATTACACGGGCCGATTTTACCACTTGAGGTAAGAACATTTTACCGGCACCAAACAAATCACCAACGTAATTCATACCGGCCATCAATGGTCCCTCAATTACTCCCAATGGGTCATTTAATAGATCCAAAGCTTCTTGGGTATCTTGGTCTATAAATTCAGTAATTCCTTTGACAAGACTATGTTTTAAACGCTCTTCAACGGGTAAAGAACGCCATTCTTGTTCTTCTACTTTTTCTACTTTTTTGCCTTTAACGGTTTCTGCAAAATTTACAAGTCTTTCAGTAGCATCATTACGTCTGTTCAACAGAACATCTTCCACATACTCTAAAAGATCTTTTGGAATTTCTTCATAAACCTCAATCATTCCGGCATTCACAATACCCATATCGAGTCCTGCTTTGATAGCGTGGAACAAGAATGCTGCATGCATGGCTTCGCGCACGGGGTCATTCCCTCTAAATGAAAACGAAATATTTGAAATACCGCCACTTACCTTAGCACCAGGCAAATTATCTTTGATCCATTTTGTGGCATTGATAAAGTCAACGGCATAGTTATTATGTTCATCAATACCCGTTGCAACGGTAAGAATATTTGGGTCAAAAATGATGTCGTTACGATTGAAATTGGCTTTTTCAACCAACAAATCGTAGCTTCTTTTACACACTTGAATTTTGCGTTCAAAAGTATCAGCTTGTCCGGTTTCATCGAAGGCCATTACCACAACTGCAGCACCATAGCGTTTCACCAATTTTGCTTTTTGGATAAACGCGGCTTCGCCATCTTTGAGGGATATTGAATTGACAATACCTTTCCCCTGCAAACACTTTAAACCAGCTTCTATTACATCCCATTTACTGCTATCAATCATGATAGGAACGCGAGAAATATCGGGTTCTGAGGCAATGAGATTGAGGAAAGTTGTCATGGCTTGTGCGCCATCCAACATCCCTTCATCCATATTTACGTCAATAATTTGGGCCCCATTTTCAACTTGCTGACGCGCAATATCTAGTGCAGCATTATAATCACCGGATAGAACCAATCGTGCAAATTTTTTGCTACCGGTAACATTGGTTCTCTCGCCGATATTTACAAAGTTAATATCAGGTGTTAAGGTGAAAGGTTCGAGGCCGCTTAGGCGCAGGTATGGTTGGATAATGGGTTGATTCACTGTGTATTAAAATAAACTAGGCCATTTTGAAGGATTGGCTTCATTCATCATTTGATAAATTTCAGCGAAAACTTCATCGGCACTTGGTTTTGAAAAATAATCACCATCACTACCGTAAGCAGGTCTATGCGCTTTTGCTGTAATGGTTAATGGTTTGCTATCCAGGTATTTATAAGCTTCTTGTTTTTCAACTACTTGTTGCAACATGTAAGCAGATGCACCACCAGGAACGTCTTCATCTAAGAAAACTACACGGTTTGTAGTTTTAATGCTTTCAACGATGCTGTGGTTGATATCAAATGGCAACAAAGTTTGAACATCGATAATTTCAACACGGATACCAACTTCTGCAAGTAAATCTGCTGCTTCAGCTGCAATTCTACAGCATGATCCGTATGTTACTAAAGTAACATCTTCTCCAAACCTCAATGTATCAGGTTTGCCGAAAGGCACAGTAAATTCTGCAATGTTGCTTGGTAATTTTTCTTTGATGCGGTAACCATTCAAACACTCAACAACCAAGGCAGGTTCATCAGCACGCAACAAGGTATTGTACATACCGGCTGCTTGGGTCATGTTTCGTGGAACACAAACATGCATTCCTCTTACTGCGTTGATAATCATTCCCATAGGAGAACCACTGTGCCAAATTCCCTCCAAACGATGTCCGCGTGTTCGAACAATCACAGGAGATTTTTGTCCACCTTTAGTTCTGTATTGCATGGTAGCCAAGTCATCACTCATTGGCTCTAGAGCATAAAGTAAATAATCTAAATATTGAATTTCAGCAATTGGACGAAGACCGCGCATAGCAGCACCAATACCTTCTCCCAAAATACTCCATTCTCTTATACCTTTATCGGTAACGCGAAGTTCTCCGAATTTCTCTTGCAATCCTGAGAAACCTTGGTTTACATCACCAATTTTACCTACATCTTCACCGAAGGCAAAAATGCGTGGATCACGTTCCATGTTGGCTTCAAAACAAGCCCTTACAACTTGATAACCATCAACAATTTCATCGGTGTATTGTGCAGGAACTTCTGTAACATTGAGTACGTTTAAGTTGCTTTCGCTGTTTAGATGAGAACTATAGCGCGCGCCGTTAATGGCGTTAAAATGATTCAAATAATCCAACAATGGTTGACGTGCAGATGCCGATTCATTCACGGTTGCGCGCAAACATTTGTGAAGGGCATTTCCTAAGTCACGGCGAATCGGATCTTTAATTTCTTGAATATTTTTTGCAGTTTCCGCAACGATTGGAGCAGAAATGCCCGCGTTTATTGCATTTTGAAGTGCATTTACCAATTCAGAAACTTCTGATTTTATTGAGCTAGCAAAATTGTTCCACGCAGCTTTTTGAGAGTTTCTCACAGAATCAGTGGCAGTTTTTTCTAACGCATCCATATCGTTTGCAGTTGAAAATCCGCTTTCAATGATCCATTTTCTCATTTGCGCAATACAGTCGTATTCAACTTCCCAATCCAAACGCTCTTTCGATTTGTATCGTTCGTGAGAACCGCTGGTAGAGTGTCCTTGCGGCTGAGTTACCTCTGTAACATGCACCAAAACTGGGGTATGTTTTTCACGACAGATATCGGCAGCTTGCTTGTAGGTATTGCACAATTCGGCATAATTCCATCCTCTTGCGGTAAGGATTTCCATTCCAACACCGTTTTTATCGGTTTGGAAACCGCTCAAAATGGCAGAAATATTTTCTTTAGCCGTTTGATATTTTGCAGGAACAGAAATTCCATATCCATCATCCCAAACGCTCATTAGCATTGGAACTTGCATCACATTGGCAGCGTTAATTACCTCCCAAAAGATTCCTTCTGAGGTAGAGGCATTTCCAATTGTACCAAAGGCAATTTCATTTCCTTTGTCTGAGAATTGCGTGAATTGATGCAATTCCTCATTTTCTCTGTATAACTTAGACGCAACAGCAAGTCCTAATAACCTAGGCATTTGTCCAGCCGTTGGCGAAATATCGGCACTCACGTTGTAAGTGTCGTTTTGTGGCAACCAGTTGCCTTGATCGTCGAGCAATCGGGTGGCAAAATGGCCATTCATGCTGCGACCACCACTGGCAGGTTCGTTTTCTACAGATGGGTCAGCATAGAGTTGAGCAAAGAACTTTTGAACGTCCGACAAACCTTTAGCAAACATGAAAGTTTGGTCGCGGTAATAGCCACTTCTCCAATCGCCTTTTTCAAAAACTTTGGCCATTGCGAGTTGCGCCACTTCTTTACCATCACCAAAAATTCCAAATTTTGCCTTACCGGTTAGAACTTCTTTTCTACCCAATAGTGAAGCCTGACGGCTTTCAAAGGCAATGCGATAATCTTCAAGAACTTGTTGAATAAATGCTTCTTTGCTGAGTTCTTCTGGTTTTTTTGCTACCTCTTGCATTGCTGCAAAGATACGCAAAATTCTATCTCCATTTATTGGATTTTAACCGTTCTGTGAAGACAATTAAATACGCACTCAATGTTTTCTTCATCTTGTTGAAAACCTGTCCGTTGTGCGCCAATTTGGTTGGCTTCGGATAATTGCGAATTTGACGCTGGAATACCTTCACTTCTCCATTTTCATTCATGCCCATTGCATACGGATATTGGATCATGTAATACAACCCTTTGTCGTAATGCATCGAATATCCCTCGTAATTATTATCAAACGCATTTCTACCCAAGCCTGCATACCCCATTTCATTGCCCATTACAGCCGATAACGTAGGCATGATATCGCATTGTGAAACAGATTTTTTTATTTTTTGAGGGACATTCCCTGAGTTGTAAATCAAGAAAGGAATTTCATATCGGCCCGACGGACAATAAAAATACTCCAATAATCCATGGCTCGTGTGATCACCCGTGATCACAAATACAGTTTCCTTGAACCAAGGTTTTTTAGATGCATATTCGAAGAAATGCCTCAAACTTAAATCTGTGTATGCAATGGCCCTGTGTATGGTTTTATTGGCAAAAGGCAAGGCTTTTTCATATTGTTGAGGGACTTCATACGGATGGTGCGACGATAATGTAAAAACCGCATTGAAGCTCGGTTTCTTCATCGTGTCAATACAGTCAGCCACATATTTTAAATAGGGCTCATCCCAAATTCCCCAATTACCATCGTAATCTCTTTCTCTATTCGGATACTCATTGATACCAAAATAATGGTCAATACCCGTTTGTCTCAAAAAAGATTTAAATCCCATCGTTCCATTGTTTGAACCATGAAAAAATCCACTCGAATAACCCATTACTTTATGCTTGTAAAAGGCATTTTGAATCAAATTGGTGTTGTAGGTCGACATGATATAAGGTTCTTCCATCATGTTAGGAAGCCCGGCAAATATGGCCGGAACCATGTCTATACTCTTTGAGCCATTGGCAAAACAGTGGGTAAAGTTGATGCTGTGTTCAGAGAGTGAATCTAAAAATGGCGTGTAGAAAGATTGATTGAGGAAACCAGTATAATCTCTTGATAAACTCTCAACCACCAATACCACAATGTTTTTGGGATTTTTAATGCTGGGTTTAACAGCAGTGTTTGCATCAATGAAGGTTTCAGCTTCCTGCAGCGACATTGTTCTTGGTTTGAAAAATTTCCCTTCTCTATCCCATGTGCTCATGATGTTCAACGGGGTGGAATAGACCAAAGGACTAATGCTGGCATCCACGTAATTGCTGGCGTCTATGCTGCGAATGGGCCTGAGTTGAAGTCCGCCGCGTGCCGCAAGAATCCATCCAAATAACAAGACTGGTGTAAACAATAAGTTGCGAAAAATGCGATTCTTTTTCCATAAAAGAGTTGCATTTCCCGCGGTTGGGGTAAAGCGATAAATGAGATAAAACGAAATGATGAGTCCCAACAGCGATGGAATATTATCGCTGAGGTAGGGAGCAATGTGGTTTCCTTCGTCGCCGGCCATTGAAAAAAGTTCAAAGCCGCTTCTTTTGCCGTTGATTTTGGAGAAACCTGTGTCAATTCCGTTCAG
The DNA here is from genome assembly GCA_964492925.1 of uncultured Rhizobium sp. Taxonomy (GTDB): domain Bacteria; phylum Bacteroidota; class Bacteroidia; order NS11-12g; family UBA955; genus VMCP01. The sequence goes on from CAZBMF010000061.1 coordinate 13,391, forward strand.
CACCAAACAAATGGCATTGGGAAGTAGGAATAATATTTTGGTAACGGCGGGATGTTTTTGGCTAAAATTTGGTAGCGCTAATTGCCACAAAAAGAGGGGGGCAAAAAGGTAGGCAATTACAGGAAGGTCAAAGTAAAATCCATAGAGGAAAGCTTTCAAAAATTCTGTAAATCCAACCGCTGGGAGCCAAAATTGATTGGCCAAAAACCAAATCAAACGCGACACAAATAGAATGAACAGTGCAAAAAGAATTTGCCTAACAATATTG
>CAZBMF010000062.1:0-1857 GCA_964492925.1 uncultured Rhizobium sp.
CGATGTTTTTGAGGGACACTGAATCGATTGTCAATGATTTGGTTACAATCCACAATTCGGAGTTTCTGGCATTCAATATACAGGCGTTATTATCGGTATGGAGAAAATTTATAGAGATAATTTCTGGGGTTTTAAAAATGACGTTGTTGTTGTTGTCAAAAATTACGCGGTCATTATTTTGGTAAGAAAAAACCAAAGGTTTTCCTCTAAAAATTGTATAGGATTGTATGGGGTAAGCATTGGCATATACTATTTTGGTGTTGGCAGGAGTTCCATCACTTTCCCATATGCATTTCTTTTGATTGAAGTAGGTAGAAATGTAATATTTGTTGTTGATACATCTTGCCAATTCAGGATTTTTATGGAATGGATCAACAAATGAATTAATTGCAGTATAGAGTGTTTTTTGATTTTGGGAGAAGGAAAAGTAATTGAGGTAATGTACGCCGTCGTTCCCACCATTATTAGATTTAAATGTAACATAAAACACGCCACTGTCGGTCATTATCACTGATTGGCCCAAATAGATGTTGGTATCCAAGGGCTCTGGTTGTCCGTCTGGCAAATGAATTCGGTACAAATAATCACGGTCATAGATGGTAGAGCTGACCATGAAATAGAGATATTCTTTATAAACTTTACTATTTTCTATACTTCCTGTACGGATCAGTTTCACAGCCGATTGTGCTTGTAAATTCTGAGAAAACAGGGAGAGCATTGAGAGCAAAAAACATAAGAAAATCTTATTTCGAAGGAATCTCATAACAGGAAGTTACACAAATATATGATAATGGGGGGAATAAAAAATGTATTCCGAATTAAAGATAGGGCGGGTTCGGGCAATCAAATATTCAAATGAAATTGATTAATTTCTTCTTATCGGATTATCTGACTCCCTTTGATTTTTCAATTTCAAAGCTTGATTGAGTGCTATCGTCAAGTTAACCGGTGATTGCTTTCTCTAAAATTTATTGTATTTTCGAAACATTGAATCGATTTCGATTCTTGAAATTATTGAATATGAATAAATCTAATTTACTGGTTCTTTGTGGACTATTACTGTTGGGAAATGCAAATGCTCAACAAAAAGCTATTACCGATAAAGGTGCTGAAGTGGTTTTGTATAACAATGGAACCTGGAAATATGTAGATGAAACCGACGCAGTGAAAGCTGAAATTCCGACTAATCCTACTAAATTCACCAAAGATCCCAAGAGTACATTCTTATTGAAAAGCTCAAAAATTGATCTGGGATTTTATATCAATCCTAAAAAATGGGTGTTTGAAAAAGAAAATGCGGAAGCAGTTTCTGAATATAGCCTGAGAACCAAAAACAGCGATTTGTACGCTATGATTGTCACTGAAAAGTTGGAAGTTCCGTTAGAATCTTTAAAAGAAATTGCCGTAGACAACGCCAAAAATGCTGCACCTGATGTTGAAGTTGTTAAAGAAGAATACAGAAATGTAAACGGATTAAAAGTGCTTTGTTTGCAAATGAATGGTACAATTAAGGGCATTAAATTTACTTATTTGGGATATTATTACTCGTCTGCCAGCGGCACCATTCAATTCCTTTCGTACAGCACAGAGGATCTTGTGAAGCAAAATATGGCAGAATTGGAAGACCTACTCAATGGCCTAACCAAGTTGAAATGATTGAATACGCTGTGTTCGTTCAATGTCCCTCAAAAAAAACAAACCCTAGAATAATTAAGTCAAATTAACTTTTTGGAATCCTTTTTTTTTCGGGGGACGAAATATGCTTTGCAGTTTCTATATCTTTTGCTTTAGAGTTGACTTCATGAATTTTACCGCGTTTTCGCGATATGAAATCCTCCTAATCTGTAAAATGAAATG
>CAZBMF010000062.1:1957-13503 GCA_964492925.1 uncultured Rhizobium sp.
TCCTAATCTGTAAAATGAAATGCTCCTAATCTGTAAAATGAAACTTTCATAATCTGTAAAATTTGATTTCGAGGGATGGATGTACCGTGGAAAATTTCTTGTTGGCTTACAATTTATGAATATACTGATTTTTTCTTGTTTTATATTGGTAGTGAAAGAATTAGCTGATTTATTTTTTGCAGTTTTCGCGAAAAATTGATAAAAATTCAGCTCTAATTGAACTTTTTCCGCGGTTCCTGCAAATAATTCTTTACGATAATGTTAATGTGCGTCGATTCTTTTGTTCTTGAGGGATAATGTCCCTCCTCAACAAGAGCCCACAAAATGAAACAGTAAATAAAGAAAATATGAAAAAAATACTCTTAGCTTGTGTGCTTTTAGCCACGATTTTTATTGCCTGTAAAAAGGACGAAACCCCAGCCCAGAAATCAATCCGTGAACTGTTAATCGAGAAAAAATGGTACCAAACGGCCATCTTAATTGATCCGCCTTATAGGGGCATGAGCAACATGTATGATAGCCTCATTCCTTGTCAAAAAGACGATATTTTCACCTATAAAAGCAATGGCATTCAGGAAAAAGACGAAGGTCCAACGAAATGCTTTTCTCAGTGGCCTCAAATAGACACCTCCGTATCCTGGAAACTCAACAACAGCAAACTGATTCAATCGTTTGACATTGGGGCATCACAACAACACCACGACACCATGGACATCGAGTTGCTGACCGAGAAAAACCTTCACTTGGGAATCACCTTCAAGTTAGGCAATACCAATTACCGCTATTTGTACAAATACGAAACGAGGTAAGGGTGGGGATTATTTAGCCATATCTGGCATAATGACCCAATACGTATTCGATTCTATTTTGGATAATTTGAGGGACTTTCTGAGATTGTCTCTTAGTTTGTTGAGCAATGGATCAACCGAATAATCTTGAGTCTTCAGATTGTCAATATACTCTTGCAACAATTTAATTTCTTCCGGATCCCCATAAATTTGAATGTTTCTCACTGCTATTTCAAATTTCAAATAAATATCGGTGGTCATGCAATTTTTTGATTGTCTGGTAATAAAAATACCGATGTCACGATATGCATTTACAAGATATTCTATTTGAATGTTTTTTTGTCTGTTTTTCTCATCTCTAGAATAGGTTAGTTTAGAAATGATGAGCCAACCTAAAATTGTGATAACCGCAGGAATAAAAATTCCGCTGTTTAATTGTGTACAATTGAACAATATAATCATATCTCGAATTTATGTTGAAATTGAATGAGACGATAAATATTTGTGCTGTCATTTAAGCAATGACATGTTTGTTAATTAAATAAATATAAATTAAATGCATCCACAAAAAAAAGAAGCAGAAACCAACGGTTTCCGCTTCTTTTTTTAATTTTTGTAAGAAATTAAAACTGCTTCATTAAGGGGAAATACTCGATGCTTTTGCTCAATGGGAAAAGAGGTAGGGTTGACATGCGTTCCTGAACCTCAGATTCATCTATGTCTTTGAAAATTAAAACAGCCCCGTTGCGGGTAGGCCGTAGAAATAAATTCTCTAAAATGCCTTCACTTTTCCATTGTGCCACAACTTCTTGTTCGTGCTTGATGATCTCCTGAAAGTTGGTAGGAAGGTTTTCCATATCCAACGTTAATATTACCAATGTATGATTCATGTTTGGTATTTTAGTCGTTTAGAAACGGATAATCAATGTAGCCTTTATCTTGTCCACCATACATGGTAGAATGGTCTATAGCATTGAGGTCTGCACCTAATTCGAAACGCTTTGGCAAATCGGGATTTGCCAAAAACAAGGTTCCATAAGAGATGATTTTTGCAATGCCTTTGTTTAGTTCGGCTTCGCCAGATTCGCGGTTATAGCCGCAATTTGCAATAACGGGATGTACCGATACTTTGCCAAATTCTGCCACTGAATCGAGCGGATAAGTGGGGAATTGGTCCGCAGGAAATGGAACATTCATGATATGAACATAGGCCAAAGGCAATTTGTTGAATTCATTGATTAACAAGTGAAATTGTTCAATCGGATTTTTATGTTGGATGTTGTTATAAGTGCTTGTGGGAGAAATTCTTACAGCTACTTTATCGGCGCCAATTGCAGCAACCATCTCTGTGATAATTTCTAACACAAAACGGTTCCTGTTTTCATGGCTTCCACCATATTCATCTGTGCGGTGGTTGGCACTTTCTGCTAAAAATTGATTGGGTAAATATCCAAAGGCGGCATGAAGTTCTACGCCGTCGAATCCTGCTTCTATTGCATTGATAGCAGCCTGTTTGTATTGCTGTACAATCCGTTTTACCTCATTGGTTTCTAGTTCTCGAGGGACTTCATAATCTTTAGGACCTTCCATCGTAAAGTGCTGTTGTCCTTGTATTCCAATTTCCGAAGGTGCTACAGGCAATTCTCCATCCTTCACCAAAGAATGTCCAACCCTACCAGTATGCCACAATTGCGCAAAAATGACTCCATTATTTTGATGAACACTTGATGTAATTTGTTTCCAAGCTTCAATTTGATCTTGGTTATATAGGCCAGGTGTGAGCGGACTTCCCAATGCTTCTTTCGAAATGTTGATGGCCTCCGTGATGATAAGTCCTGCAGTAGATCTTTGAGTGTAATAGGTAACGGTTGAATTTCCCACGATACCGTTGTGGTCGGCACGAGAACGCGTCATTGGCGCCATGGCCATTCGGTTTTTTAGCTCAAGTGAGCCCAGTTTTATAGATTCTAATAATTTCATTTTATTTCTTTTTTGCAAAATTAACGGCAACACTTTACTTTTGAAAGTAGTTACACTTTTGTATAGTAGTAACACATAATAAAGCATTGATTGTAATCAACAGTTTATGGAAGGAAAAAAAATGAAGATTTCTGAAAAGACCTGTTCTTTGAGAGACGTTTTGGACATTATTGGGGGAAAATGGTCTATGCCCATCATTTATATTTTGTCTAAAGGGAAGATGCGATTCAAGGAAATTGAACGCAGCGTAGAGGGTATCAACACCCGAATGTTGGTGAAAGAATTGAAAAACATGGAAATCAATGGTATAGTTACGAGAGAAGTTTTTCCTACAGTGCCACCAACAGTTGAATACACCCTCACTGAAAAAGGCGGAAAGTTGCTGCCAAGCATTATTTCCTTGCATCAATGGGGTGAAGAATTTGCTGTTGAAAACCTTTGATAGTTTTATTTTACGTTATACTCTGTTGGTTGATTAGAATAATATTTTTTAGGGTTTTATACTGGTTGTTAATTTTTAAACTGATTTCTTTTTTTTGCATTTTTTACGGGAAAATACATTGGTACATTTATAGCTAACCAATACATCGTTGAGGTTTGAACTTGACTATTACAAAAGCATGGTTTTTATTCACTATATCAATTGGTTGTAATTTGAACTAAAATAAATTTTCATTGATTGACTATTCAGAATTTTTAAAGATCGTTTTGGAATGATTTTATTGTTATGGATATATATTTGAAACATGAACTTTCAAAAACGTATCATTTTTTGTTTTTTAATAGTATTTTATTTTGGTTATGTGAAGGCTCAAAAAATTGCCTTGAATTTCGATGGTGTTAACGATTATGTAAAATCCAACTATGCGGGTGTGAGCGGTTCAGGTGCCAGGACCATAGAGGCTTGGATAAAAACAACGGCAAATTTTGATCCTAATAATGGAGGGAAACAGGGTGTAATTTGTGATTATGGATCGAATTCTACTGGAGGACGATTTACGTTGAATGTACTATTCAACAATCGTTTGAGAATTGAGGTTCAAGGATCAGGCATTATGGGGAATACAGCAGTGAATGACGGGGCATGGCATCATGTGGCTGTAAGCTATAATCCTTCCGTTTCAAGCAACCATTATCGATTGTATGTTGATGGTAAATTAGACACAGCAGGAGATATTTCTACGAGCATTAATACGGGGACTACTGTTCCGTTTAGAATAGGGATGCGCGTAGATAATACCAATTTGTTTACCGGCGACATTGATGAAGTGAGATTTTACAATATCGTGCTTTCAGACTCGGCTATTAAAAGTAATTATAAACGAGAATTATGTGCCTATCCCTCAAACTTAAAGGCATATTACAAATTTAATGAAGGAACAGCATCTGGAACAAATACCACGAAAAATACGGCAAAAGACTATTCTTCTTCCGGAAATAATGGAACTTTGTATAATTTTGCCTTATCGGGGTCATCTTCAAACTGGTCGTCTGGCCCTAGTTTGAATGGTGGAAATTCTTCTTCAACAATTAGTCCATTTGCCTGTGATTTTTACCTAACACCTGGTGGGAATAAAGTGTACTTTAGTGGAACCTATCAAGAAACGATCAAAAATTATTGGGGATGTGATTCTTTGATTACCATTAAATTAACGATAGGGAAGGTGACAAAAAATTTGAATATAAAACAATGTGATAGCTTTGTTTCCAATTCTGGTATAAAATACTATAAATCGGGCATATACACTGAGAAGTTTAAAACTTATAGAGGATGTGATTCTGTTATCAATTACAACATTACAATCAACTACAGACGAGATACTAACATAGTAGTGTTAAGTTGTGATTCATTTATTTCAGTAAAAGGAAGAATTTATTACAAAAGTGGGAATTACCATGATACGTTAAAGACCAAACAAGGATGTGATTCAATGATTCATTATCATTTAAGTATTTTTCATCCAGTTAACACTTTTGATACGATAGTTGCATGCGATACTGCTTGGTACAACGGCAAATTCTATACAAGTTCACAAATTGTTAAATATTATGCATCTAGTTGGGGTGGATGTGATTCATTTCATTATTTAAACATTGTGGTGAATAAAAGAAATAAAAAATTGATAAAATTGAATGGATGTCAACAAGTTAGCTCTCCTTCTGGTCAGGTTTACAAAACCACAGGTACCTATAAAGAATATTTTTCAAATCAATCGGGATGTGATTCAATCATTGAATATCAAGTGAAAATTTACTACCCTAAGGTTCAGTTTGATACATTGGTGGGTTGTAAATTCTTGAAATTTAGAGATTCCACCTATTACAACTCAAGTGATGTTAGTTGGACAGGGACTTCATTTGGACAATGCGATTCAACGGTTAATACCTATTTGAAAATTATTCAACCGATTACACAAATTATAGGTAATAAAGATACACTAAAAAGTAATCTATCCAATGATTCTTACCAATGGTTGAATTGTGCCGACTTTACCACTATTTCAGGCGCAACATGGTATTGGTACAAACCAAACAAAGATGGTTCTTATGCAGTGGAAGTTTCTGTAAATGGTTGTAAGGATACCAGTGCTTGTTTTGAGCTCAAAGGATTATATGCCAATGTATTGAAAAAGATGAATCCAATTATTTTTCCCAATCCCTCACAAAATGGGTCTTTTGTAAAATGGAAAAAAGGGGAAGTATTTAAAATCAGTATTTGGGACATAAATGGACGATTGGTGAGAAAAATTGATAACTTAGTAAGTCAAGAGCAAATCACCTTGGATCAAAATATTCCGGGAACGTATGTGATAGAGTTTCAAAATGAAAAATTGGAAATGTCACATGTTTTATGGATTTGTAAATAGAAACCATTATGACCATATTATCATTAAACACATACTTCTTTTAACTTTCATCATCACCCAAATGGCTCCAGTTGTAAGCAGTAAGCCAAGTTTTGTGATCACTAACGGCGTGTTTAAAGACGTACAGTTGATTTTATGAGGCGGATGAATTTGACGTTTTGATTTGTGAAACAAACGTTGAAATGAGCTGCAAAAAAATCTAAAAAATAGCCAGCAATATTGCCGTTGTACCAATTGTCAATGTGATTATAAATTGCAATAGCGCAATTAACCCTTTCCCTTGTTTGCTTTTTTGAACCATGTTTTTCATCCAATTGGCAAAAAGAATTTGTGTGAATCCAAGAAAAGCCCATAGGAAAAATTCAGTAATGATTCCGTGTCCACCATACCATAAAATACGAAAAGCTTCTAAAAACCCTTTTTGGAAAAGTACTGCAAGTGCAACTATCCAAAACAAATAACCCAGCACAATTGAGACATTTGAATAAATTGGATACTCATTATTTACCCATAAATCTAAATTCTTCGACTTTATTTTTTGCGAAAGTTTGGTCGTTTTTTTTGTGGTTTTTGTCGTTTTATTATGGGGGATAAGGGAGCTTTTATGCTTTAAAGGGATGTTTTGTACTGGTTTTCCCAAAGTTGGTTCAATAAACGCTTGAAGGTTGCTTTTTTTAACATCTAGGTTCACCATTTCCTCATTACTTTCCGCAGCCATTGGGAGAACTATTTCGCTCTTTTTTGACGCATTACCAAAATTGCTGCCACCCCCAAATGAATTGGTTTCCGTAAATTTATTCGAGCAAGCCGTTAGGCTAATGATAGTAAAAATTAGGAATAAAATTTTCATACGTTCAAATTAATGATCCACTCAATTCCGAATTTGTCGCGAAACATCCCAAAATAAGGGCCCTCAGGTTCGCCATTCATTGGGACTTCAATGTTACCTCCAGCAGAAAGTCCTTCGAAAATTGAATCAGCTTCTTGTATTGTTTGGGCATTCACATAAATTTTTGATCGGTTTTCATTTTCGTTTACTTTGCCAAAAATCGAAGGAACATCATTGGCCATCAATTTAGAACTTCCAATTGGAAGTTCAATATGCATGATTTTGTCTTTCTCGGATTCAGGTACTGGAAACGACTCACTTTCAATATCCTTGAATCTGATGATCTTGGTAAATTCACCTCCAAAAACGGATTTGTAAAATTGAAAAGCTTCTTCAGCATTTCCATTAAAATTGATATGTGGATTAATTTGTGGCATGAAATATACAATTCAATTTCAATGATAATCAATTTAGCGTGAATAGCAATAATTTAGAATAGGTGTTTTTCGAATGCGAATTTGAGTTCGGTGCCAACAACGGTAATTGATGCACAAGGTGAGGTAATTACGGGATACTTATTTTCCGACAATTATTTCGAACTGTATATCAATGGAATTTTGGTTGGAGTGGATGCAATTCCATTTACGCCTTTTAATTCGTCGGTTGTGAAATTTAAAGTTTCGAAACCCTATACAATAGCAATTAAATTGGTAGATTGGGAAGAGAATTTGGGATTAGGTTCAGAAATTCAAAGTGCTTCGAGTTTATATCACCCTGGCGATGGAGGATTTATTGCCCAATTTAGCGATGGTACAGTAACAGACGCAAGTTGGAAGGCCCAAACATATTACATCGCCCCAATAGAAGATTTGAAGGCTATAAAAGAGCTTTCAAATGGCATCCGTTCAACTTCAACAGCAACCGTAACCCCGGCATGCAATGCAAATTGTTATGGTGTGCATTATGAAATTCCCAATAATTGGCAGAGTGTAAATTTCAACGATTCGTTATGGCCAAATGCATCTTTGTATACCGCAGCACAAGTTACCAATCAACCGGCATACACCAATTTTGCAAGTACGGCTTGGAGTAAAGCGAGTTTTATTTGGAGCAGTAATTTGATTTTGGACAATGTTGTATTGACTAGGAAAACTGTAAATGCCACAAATTTAAGTCATGAAATTCGCCGTTCTGATCGATTAAAAATCACCAATCCAATAGGGAATCAATTACAAATTCATTGCAATCAAGATTTAACTAACGTTAATTTGGTTTTAACCAATTTGATGGGACAAACAATTGTAAAATGGGAAAATCAGGAGTTAAAATCATAAGAACCTTTAACTTTGGAAACCAGGTCACTTTCGGCAGGAATTTACATGTTAAACATTGCAATTGGAGCTGAAATGTTTACGTATAAAATAATCAAAAACTGATAATTACTCTTTATTCACCAATTCAACAGCCACTTCGTTGCGTCGGTCGGTGATGTCCCAAGGGGCGTTGTAACCCATATACAAAAGTTCGCCACGGAATTCTATTTGATTCGATTTGAGCACTTTATAAAGTTCTTCGGCATGCTGCTTTATTTTTTTACTGTTTGAATATCCCCCAAAACGGATAACAGCCAGTATTTTAGCATTTTCTTGAATAAGTTTCACTTGATTGTTGGACGGAGCAGGGAGTTCTTGAAGGCTGTATTCGCTGGGCATAACAAACGACATCGACGCGGTGTCGCCCATTTTCATAATTACGGGAGCGGTCATGGCAATTTTTTGCTGTGTTTGGTTTCCTCCGAAAATGTAACTTGCTACCGTCCGAAATCCGTTGTTGCCTTCTTCGTCATAATTAGATTTTTTGAGGGATGTTTGGGCGAGAACCAAACTCGGATACTGCCTAATTTCAACATTACCAAGTTGTTTAATCACCCGATATTTTGGCGTTTCAATGTCTTTCAAACGAAAAGAATAAAATAAAAAACCGATCAATATTGCAGTTCCCACTATAACGATGATTGCCCAAAGTTTCATGTACGAATAACATTTGGGTGATGAAATTGTTTGTGAGGTTCTGTTCAGTTGAAAGCGTTGTTAATTGAAAAACGCGATATATAAAATTAACGCTCCGAACATTGATGCTAAAATGAATTTGCCAGATTCATCAGCGGCAACATTGCTTTGTTCCCATTCTTGAAGGAGTTTTTCAGATTTCAATGCTTCAGCTTCATCATAGAATTTATTGGGGACTGATCTTGAATAATCAACACCTACTGATTCCCATTTAGACACAGAATCATTGATGAACCAAAATTTCACATAGGTTTCAACAGTGGTACTGTTTGTTTTTTGTGTGTTTACTTGGCTTTGATTTACAATTAAACTCTTGTTTACTGGTGTCAAAATTACATTATATGGATTTTGATGGATACTTCCGGTTCCCGTGGAAACTCCAACACTGTTAGAAGTTGTGATTTCGGAAATTTTAAAGTACCAGTTTTCAATATTTTCGTATGTTTCTTTGCTTGTTGGTGTCCCAAATTTCAGAAAAACCGCCTTTTTTGTCGGGAAATCATTTCGCATCACTTCCTCATGGGGAATAACGGTAAACTTCGGTACGTTATAGGCTGGAGGCTGAGGCGAAGGTATCGAACATGAATAAATGAAGCAGGATATCACAAAAACGATTGCTGGGATTTTATTGACAGTTCTTGACATTTGGTTTGTTTTGTGTAAAAGACAAATATAGTGAATATTAGGCTGAAACAGAATAAGCTTTTATCTGGAAAAAGTCAGAATTTTTTGTTCTAATATTAAGCCTTGAGATAGGGTACTAGTTTTTTGAATTTTGAGGGACATTCACTGCGCCGCAGCCGTTTATCAGCCATCGATTATTCCTAGAAATTAAGTGAATGCTCATTTTAAAGCTGGGCATGTTTTTGCCCTTCACAACAACGGTATTCGACATTGAATCTAATTGGTCCAATTCAAAACCTGCTTCAGGGTAATCTTGTGCATTGAAAATGGGGTCGAACCCTAATCCCAATTCTGGGTCGTTTTGGTTTGCTTTTTCAATCAAATTTTTCAACGCCATATTGAAGTCCTGACTTGTGAAATGGTTTTTATCAATCCATGTTACACAATCTTCGGCATGTTTCAATTGATTGCAATTGTTCACATAAGCATTAATGAATTTCAACGCGAATTCAGGAGCAGTGGGGGATGTTATAGCGTGCGATGTGTTTTCAATGTGGGTATCTGGCTTGATGGAAGTTGTGGGATTTGTGCAGGCACACAAGGCAATCATTATCCCCCAAAAACTGCAAAAAATAAACCCAAAATGTTTCTCAAAATTGCGAATGTTACTCATATTGGAATGGGTTGGGGTTGTCGAAGTCAAGTTTTTTCAAGAGATATCCTGGGGATTGCGAATTTTTGAAAACGTACAAGTGCAAATGAGGGTCCAGATTCAATTGGTTCAAAGTGTTTTGCAAAATGTAATTGGTAGGAGCATCGTGCTCTAAATTTGGAGAGCGTTGATCGTCGTAAGTGAAAATACAACTGTAACTTACAATGTTCGCCATTTTGAGTTGATCGAATAAGAATTCACCATTGTTTTGAATCATTTTATCGGATTCTCTGATAAACAAGTAGTGGTAATTGATGGCATTCTTTGATTTGAAAATTTCAAAGGATTCTTCAATCATTTCAATTTGTTTGAATTTCTCAATTTGTTTGAGGTAGTTGATTTCGGGACATAAATTGAGCCACTCACGATAAATTGGATGTTTTAATTCATTGTTTTCATCCAAAAAAATGATAAAAATATAATCGTTGAACCTAACTGTTTGTTGGGCATAATAAATGATGGTATCATGACTTTCCCAAAATTTCATCTCTTTTAAAACAGAAGGGTGGAATTTTTGAGGGAAATAGGCAAAATCTTCCAGAAATTCACCATCGCGGTAAAACGAATGTTGCCAAAGTCCTTTTCCATCAAGAGAAAGAATTTTTTCTTTTATAGGGGCAAATTCAGTGTTGCTAATTCCATGAAATTTAAACAATGGAAATTTAAAATCAAAGAGGGTGAAAACCACATCTACAATATCAGTTGGCATACAAAAGAATTCCATAAAATCAGTGATTTTTTGTCGTTTTGTTTTGGAGGATGCATGCTCGAAATAGACTGTTCCTATATAATAACGGAAATAAACCGGTGTAGCATCAGGAAGGTTTGTAAAAGTAATTTCTTCAAAGGTATATTCATGCAACAACTGTATGATTCTGTGCAATCGGTCACTTTTTGAAAGTCCTTGAATCTGCTTGATATATGGTTTTAAATAGGCCTCTGAATTTTTATATTTCCCGGTTAATTTAATGTGCGAAATCATGATGTCTTGATCTGCTATAAAGATTCTAAAGGCGGTATAGAGGTCAATATTTTCGATGCAAATATTGCCTAAATCAGGGTTTGTAATGTAAACGGGAAATTGATCAAAATACACGATGTGAAAATTATTGGGGATGTTGTTTTCGAAAATAGGTTGAAAAAAAAGAAAATAAAATTAATTCAATTTTCTTTTACAGGAATCCAAATTTCTTCCTCTGATGCTACATCGTTGTTTTTGTATTTCACACCCAAAATTTCAAAATGAGGTCGATCATCCATTTCATAGCCAGAATTTGGGAGCCACTCACCGAAAATGTATTGGAAAATGCGGTTGTCGGCACTTGATCCTTTATAGTGAAACACGGCATATTGTCCCTCAGGAATACAAAAAGTTTCCATATTTTGAGGGACATTTTTCAGTCTTCCAGAACCCCGAATTTTCTGTTGTTGAAGTCTTCAAATGCTTCCATCAATTCTTGTCTGGTATTCATCACGAAAGGACCATGTGCAGCAATTGGTTCTAAAATAGGTTCTCCGCTTAATACCAAAACCACACAATCCTCAGTGGCTTTTACGCTAAAATCAGACCCGTCATTGGCCATCAACACAAAATGGTTTGTAGGGATGTTTTCGGAGTGGTTTACGGAAATTTGTCCCTCAATAACCACCATACACGTATTGAAATTCTGAGGGAAT
>CAZBMF010000063.1:0-13286 GCA_964492925.1 uncultured Rhizobium sp.
AATCCCCTAATCTGTCTAATCCTTTAATCTATTGAGTTTACACTTCGTGGTTTACGCCTGTGGCGGTTTACACCTTCGGTAGTTGACGCTTCGCTGTTTACACTTCGTAGTTGACGCTACGCTGTTTTTATCATAAACCTTGATAAACATTTATAAGCCTTCATAAACGTTTATAAACCCTCCATTAATCTCCCTAATCTTTCTAACCCTTCTAATCCTATAACCCTCTGTATTAAAACTGGATGGCCATACAGCCGAGGGTTAATCCAGCTCCGGTGCCTAAAAACATGATGCGTTTTCCCGCGATATTGGGCTCGCTGTTGATTAATTTTTCTAAACCTAATGGAATTGATGCAGATATGCAATTTCCGTATTCTGAGAGTGTTTCTATGGCTTTCTCTGCTTCTACATTAAAGTTTCGTATGAAAAATTCATTACCCCAACGGCTCGTTTGGTGCGTAACGAAATAATCAAAGTCCCTCACTTTCATATTTAACGCCGTTTCCAACTTGCCCGTGAATTTATCAATATGCTTCTGGGTAAGGCGGATGAGATTTTTGCCTTCCATCCGGAAATTATACCCATCATCATTTGGACCGTTATGCATTCCACGGTTATTTAAACCACCAATGGGTACATGGGCGTAAAAAGCTCCAGATGGGAAATTGATGAAATCGCTGTACAATGGGGTATAACCTTCATTTTCATTAGCTTCAATAATCATTGAAACTGCACCATCTCCAAATAATCCAAATTCCTTTTCCTCCTTTGGTGTTAAAGCCTTTGAAGCTATTTCGGAACATACTATGGCAATCCTTTTGTGTTTCCCAGATTCTAAATATAAATGTGCAACTTCCATCGCACTGATAAAACTTAAACAAGTTGAATCTATGTCGATACAATTGAAATTTACATCGTCATTGGTGATTTTAGATTTTATAACCACACTGGTGTGTGGAACAGGATATTCATATGCAGCACCGCAGAAAATAAGTAAGTCTAAATCCTTAGGTTCTAGATTTGCCCTGTTTAAAGCACCCCTCAAAGAAATTGCACCCATTTCAGAAACGGTTTCACCGTCGCTTACGTGATGACGGAATTTTACTCCAGTGTTTTTTTCAATTCTTCCGATTCTTCCATTACACCTTTTATCCATTTCCTCTGAACTGATTCTATTCTTTGGTAGATATTTTTCAATTCCACATAGTTTAATTTTCATGGTTCAGTCTCCTTATTTTTCTTTGTTTTTTCCCGTTTAATTTTAAAGTTTGTAGAATTGTAATCATTTCTACGTTTTGTTTTATACCGTTAGACAATAAAATGTCCCTCAAAATGTGTTCAATTTTCATGCTGCTGATTTCAAAATCGCTTTCAACACAATCCAAATAAATGCGAATTTGTTCTTCAGATGTTTGAATAATTTCGTATTTAAAATAGTTATCTGTGGCCAATGCAATTTTGCGAGAAATGACATCAGGGTAAATGGTAATTCCTTCAAATACAAGGACATCATCATCGCGGCCCAATATTTTTTCAATGGCCATAAAATGCGATCCGCATCCACAAGGTGTGGTTTTTATTTGAAGGATATCATTCATTTTATACCGAATAACCGGTTGGCTCTTCCTATTGAAATCGGTGATAATTGGGTAGAATTTTGTATCGTCAATCCACTCTTGCTCAACGTGAATCACGTCTTCATTTAGGTGCATCACGCCTTGATTGCAGCTTACACCCAACAAACCTTCAGTACATTGGTAGATTTGTTGAATGGGTTTCCCAAGGTTTTTTTCGATGTATTGAGCGTCGTTGTCGTGCAGGACTTCAGCAAACGATATAATTTGGGTTAAAGACAATTGAATGTTGCTGTGTTGCTGGGCTTTGGCTATTTCTTTCAGTATAGAAGGTTGAGCGGCCAAAATATCTGGCTGATATTGATTCACTTCAGTGATCAATTCGTTCACTGGTCTGAAAATATCGAAATAATGAAATTCAAACAAGTTAGATTGCACAGAGGTGTAAAGGTTCGAATTGGCACGCAAGAAAAATGCAATTTTTTGTTTTTTGAAAAATTTGGGTTTCAAAATTCTGTCCATTACAATGGCAACCCATTGTGCTCGCTCTGTTTCTGAAACTAAAAACAATCCTCTTTTTCCGGAAGTTCCAGTAGATAAACCCACTGTAATGCCGTCGATTTCTGATTTAAAATCTCTACTTTCCTCTGCCTTAATGGCCAAATTCATGGCGTCTTCTTTTAGAATACTCACCGTGTTGATATTGTTGAAATACTCCATAAATCCCTCTTTTTGAATGATAGGAATTTGCGACAATTCAAACGTTCCATTTTGAAAATAAGGTTTATAATAGGTTGATTTGGTTAATGTCCTTCTAAAAAACGAGCGCATCTTTTTTTGTTGCCATTTTAGCAAGTGTGCCCGGTTTTTGAAACTTGGTTGCATCAAAAATTTGAGCCAAAAAAAGATAATTTTCAGTTTAAACACGGTTTGATAAATGGTTTAATGTTTTCGGACAATGGGTAAATAGAATTTCACAATTTGGATTTCTTTGCAAATAAGCCCTTAATTTATCTTGAGTTTGAACCAAGTTTGACCATGAATCGATGAAGATTTTGACCACTTTTAATGGGTTGATGGCATGAATAAACGCATCATAATCCCAGGCTGCATCAGTGGCAAAAAACACCGATTTACTGTTGGTTTGTAAGATAAAACCCAGTTGCCCGCGTGCATGTCCCTCAAGTAAAACAAACGACAAATCACTGCGTTTGAACAATTGAAAATGTGTAAAACCATATTCATCGGTCGAAGTTTTATCACAGAAGTATTCAATGGCTTTCACTCTTTTGAAAAAATTCTCGGGTAAAAGTCCTTTGATAATGCCTTTTCTTACGGCAGAAAATCCGTCTTTGTCATTTACTTCTTCAAGCGCCGAAACGCTACAAATGAAAGAGGCATTTGGGAAGTCTTTTAATCCGGCAATGTGATCACCATGGAAATGTGAAATGACGATGTATTTAATTTCTGATGGATCAATATTTTGAGCGGCCAAAATACTTGCGGCAGATTCATTTTCCTCCAAGAAAACAGGTGTTGCCCAACGGTAAAGTCTGTCGGGAAACTTTTGTGTTTCGGTTTGAAAATGTTTGCTGTAACCGCTGTCGAACATTACATATCCCACTTCCGGAATATGCATCAATGCCCAAACTGCATAAAATTTTATGTGTTCACTTTTCTTGGTAGGGTTGACAATTTTCTGGTTAGAAAAACAGTATCCCGACGCGAAAAATTTGAGTGTTATTGCTTCTTTTTCTTGTACCATTCTATGAATTCATCAATTCCTTCTTGGGTTGTCATAACAGGTTTATAGCCTAATTTTTCTTTGGCTTTGTTGATGTTCAACGTAAAATTATCGGCCAATATAGCAATGCCGTATTTCGTCATTGCGGGTTCTTTTGAGGGATATAAAATCTTGTAAATATTTTCCACCACGGTAGCAGCTTTCATGGCAATATCTTTCGATACACGCTTGGATACCTCTTGATATCCCAATGAAGAGAGCGCGTAATTAAGGGTTGCCCAAAAATCTACGGCTTTTCCATCTGTAATGTTATAAGCTTCGCCGAAACTTGATTTTGGGGCATTCAGTCCGCAAATGATGGCCTCAATTACATTTCTTGCACATGTTAAATCACAGACGTTGTTACCAGTTCCTACAATTTTTAGTTTTCCTTTGTTGTAAGCTTCAAAAACCCTTGGGAATATCACGGTATCTTCAGCGCCAATTATGGCTCTAGGTCTTATGGCTAATGTAGAAATGGATTCTCCATTTTGCGACAATACATATTTTTCGGCTTCCAGCTTCGTTGCTGCATAATGATTGACGCTTGTTTTCGGCAATTTGTCGGATTCTTTTACATCAAAACGGTCATTAAGGGTTACGTAAATACTAGGAGTACTGATGTAAATGAATTTTTCTACATTGTTTTCAATGGCTGCTTTCAATAAGGTTTGGGTGGCAACGATGTTTGATTTGTGAAAATCTTTGTAACGACCATAAGGCGAGGAAAGTGCTGCACAATGTACAATGGCGGTGGCTTCTTCTGTCAGGAATTTGCAAAATTCTAAATCTACTAAATCACCGCTGACATAGTGGCAACCTTTGAGCACCAGACTCGACTTTTTTATGTTGCTTCTGGATGTGGCAACTATTTGAGCTTCAGGGTATGTTTCCGCAAAATAAGCGGCAACCCTTCCTCCCAAAAAACCTGATGCACCTGTTACAACTATTTTACCTTTCATGAAAAGACTGCTTGTTAAAAAACGAATATACCCATTTGCCTCATAAAAAAAAGGGCATTACGGGTTAGCCATAAATCTTTTTTTTGAATTACGGATTTGCGCAAAAAATCATTTGAAATCTTATGGGGGTATCTAGCAATTAGTATAAAGAATGCTTTATATTTGGCAGGTTTTCATTCAATGATGGGCAAATTTTCTACAACAATTAAAGAGGTTAAAATCCGTTGGCAACAATTTGTTCCTACGCCGAAAAGGAAAATCTTTGCTGTGATTAGCTTGCTCACACTGTTTGTTTCCTTTGGCTTCAATCAGATTTTTTCGACGTACGCCGATAAGGTTCAAAGCAACAAAGTAACCGACTTGTTCTTGGATCTGCTGCCTGTAACGGATGTCAATTTTGTCTTTTTCTGGATTGCTTTCTTATGGTGTATTGGCTTGTTTTTTTACCATTTATTTTATCCTCAGCAATTGGCCTTTTTACTGTGGTCGTATGCAATTTTTATAACTACCAGAGCCTTATTTATCACTTTAACCCATGTTGGTCCGCCCGATAATTTAGCGGTTATTCCTCCAGAATTAAAAGTTTATGCTTTTGAAGCTGATATGTTTTTTTCAGGACATGTAGGCGGTCCATTTTTATTTGCCATGCTTACTAATAACCGAATATGGAAATGGGTGGCCATTGGTTATACTGCTTTGACGTTAATTGTGGTATTGTTGGGACACATGCATTATTCAATAGATGTGTTTGCGGCCTTGTTTATTTCGCATTCATTGTCTGTTTCCATCAAAAAAATGAAACCGTGGTTTGATCAAAAAATCTTCGGAGGGTATGTTGAACATTAACCCATTTGAGCGCCGAATTTCCGATAATGAATGGTTGTACATTCGGTTTCAGGAAAATTTCCAACAGTTTAACATTCAATTGGTTGTTTCAGGAAATGGACATGTATCATTGGCTGATCTTGAAACGGCTGTTGCATTGGCTTCTGAGATTCATCCTATCGCAAGATGTGTGAAAAAAGGCAAAGTTTGGTTTGATTCTGGAATTGCACCTGTTGTGTTGTCGCATGCTGAAACCGTGGATACGCAAACTGTTTTAAAGCATCCAGTTGTCAAAGAAATCATGCCCATAGAAAAGGCCACTACGAGAATTCATTCTTTTAATGAGGGACAATTGATTGTCTTTCAGGTGTTTCATGGCATTATGGATGGGAAAGGGGTGTTGATGTTTATCAAAAACGTTTTCCATGCACTCAATGGAAGATCCCTAGAGCCCCTTAATTTCTGGGGTGATGAAGGCCAATTTATTAAACCTTTGATGGTAAATAAAAAGCCCTTTGATTTGAAATTTAGATACAATGGATTGTCGGAATACCGGAATCCCATGAACGGAGATTTTGATTTTAAACGTTTAACGATAAATACTTCCTACACCAATTTGGTACCCAAGTTATGCCGGATTTTTAGTCATTTGAGCGGTGATGCGAAATCGAAATGGATGATTCCCGTTGATATTCGCAGGCATAGAAGGGGCATTAAGGGGGATTCAAATTTGACATTGCCTATTTTTGTGTATACGGATAAAAATATGTCGGAAAAGGACATTGCCGGAGAGTATTTATATTCTTTGAAGGAAAATGAAGAGTTAAACATCAACAATGTGAAAATTTTTGGTGTTTCGGTGGGCGGTAAATTTGTTGGCCGATTATGGACAAAAGCCCTATTGTCCCTCCAAAATATAAAAGGGAAATTTGCGGTTTCCGGACTTTTTTCTTTTTTAGGAAAAGTGAATTTGGGGGACTTTTGCACGAAACATTTTGAGGCGGAGGAAATTTTCGCGATACCGCCGTACCAGCCGTTTGCGCCGTTTACCCTGATTGTTTTGAACTATGAAGATCGCACAGAATTGACAATATCCTATTCTACGGGGTATTGTGAAAATGATAAAATGGAGCAAACTTTGAAATTATTGAAAACAGCATTTGAAGATGGAATATCCTGAAATATTTGAAATTGTAAGTGAAACTTTGCGTGAGATTTTGGAACAGCCCGATGTGGTTGTAACGGATTCTACGAGTGCGGTTGACATCCCAGAGTGGGATTCTTTGCTGCATATCCAACTGATTTACCAACTGGAATTAAGGTTTAAAATACATTTCACGGCTGCGGAAATTGGTCATTTTGAAAATGTGCGGCAATTGTGTGAAGGTGTGAGTAAACGTTTATGACAGTTAAATGTCAATTTATTTGGATAGCAGAAACAGATCATAAAAAATCTAGAACAGCACTACCATATATAAACCTAAATAAACTGAGAACCCTAAATGTTAATCTGTTTGAAAAATCTCTCATTGTTTGTTTCTAGCACCAACCGGGATAATAAATAACTCACTGTTGATTCCGCTCCCTGATTTAGATTTACATTGTTCTCTTCAATGCCATCATAACATCCACCAGTACATGGATTGTAAACAATTTGGTTCAAATGATTGTTTCCAAGAAACCATTCAAAGGCTATTTTGATTTTATTGTAATATTTGTACTGAGCGAATACTTCGTTGAATTGATTCAATGCCAAAATTGTATATGCTACATCGATTGGCTGTTCTCCGCCAATATGTTGCTTGCTTGAACCATTTCTTCCATCGAGCCATTCTTGATTTGAAATAAGTTTAATACGATTGTTTACAAACGTTTTACTTAAAAGGAAATCAAATGTACTTATAGCAGTTTCTTTATATTCTTTTTTGTTGGTAGCCAAATAAGCGCATAACATGGCCTCAGGAATAACAGCATTAGCATAGGTTAAATAACTTTCATACCAATTCCAATTCTCGTTAGCCTCATGTTTATACATATTCAATAATTTTTCGGCCAACATAGATATAAATTCTACCTCTTTTTTATCTTCTTTTGATTTATCGGTTATGTTTTTTTGACGATTGTAGATTCCTTTGATGATAAACGAAATAGATCTTGTTGAATGGATTTGAGGAATATGAGGTATGTAGTTTTTGTAGGTCTTGTATGCAATGTCCGTTATATTCACGGGTAAAATATTTGATAGCGACAATATATGACCTAATGCCCATATTGCCCTGCCGTTTGAGTCGTCAAGATTGGTTTCGTTATTTTGTGCTGTAAACGTTTCATTTATAGATACATAATTCAGGAAATTCCCATTTTCTTGCTGACAAAACGCGATGAATTTTACATAAATTTCGATGTACCTGAGGTCTTCTTCGTCCCTTGTGATTTTAAAATGTGTCGACAATGCAATCAGTGCCCTTGAATTATCGTCTAGGGTGTAATCATGTTCCTTGCTGGGCATGTTGATATTGGAGAATTGTAATATTCCAAAGGAGGTTGTCATTTTCTTTAGATGGTCGAGATTAATTTTAGGGATTTTATATTCTAATTTTATGGGCTCATTGTGGTTGTCATTAAATAATTTCGCATGTAAAAGTGCTGAATTTTCCCACGCGGTATAGGCTATTTTTTGAATGGCCATTTCCCCCATTTTTTGTCGTAACTTTTCATTAGTCAATAAATTAATAACAGCTTCTGCCAGTTGTTCAGAGTTCTCAAAATCGATGATTACACCGGTATCTTCCGTTAAAATTTCCTTAGCGTGTGGAATTGGTGTAGAAATGATTGGGCAACCACAACTCAATGCATACGCGAAAGTTCCACTCACAGCTTGATGTTGATCTTTTGAAGTGAACAAATAGATGTCTGTAAGTTGCAAATATTCCAACAGTACTGGTAATGGAAGAAATTCATTGATAAACTTCACATGTGTTTCTAAATGAAGCTCTTTGATAATCATTTCCAATTTTTCTCGATAAATATCTCCTTCATTCTGTAATATTGAGGGATGTGTTTTACCGATGATTAAAAATAGGGTATTGGGGAAGTCCTCAATAATCATTGGCAATGAATACAATGTGGTTTCGATGCTTTTTCCAGAACTAATGAGTCCAAATGTAGACAATATAAATTTGTTCGCAAGTCTGTACTTTTCTTTTAAATTCATTTTCGATTCGTGAGGAACCAAATGTGTTCCATGGTGAATTATATTGATTTTTTCTTGATTTATGTGATAATCTTGTTTCAATAGGTTTGCTGAGTTTTGGGTCATGACAACCAATGAATTGCATTTTTTACTGATATTAATTACTTGATTGAGTAAGTGCGGGTTTGGATTTGGCAAAACGGTATGAAATACAACGATTTTTGTTTTATTAAGTCCCTGTAAAAAAGAATTTAATTCAATTTCATGGTTGTAAAACAGTCCAAATTCATGCTGAATCATCACAATTTGAATTTCAGAACTCAGGTTAATTTGTTTTTTTAGCTTATCAAAACCGTTGGATGTAAAAGTATTGAGTTTGTATTCGTATCCCTTAAATCGTGTTTTGTTTTTAGCTTTGTCGATGATTGGACAAGAAATTATGT
This sequence comes from uncultured Rhizobium sp., assembly GCA_964492925.1. Taxonomy (GTDB): domain Bacteria; phylum Bacteroidota; class Bacteroidia; order NS11-12g; family UBA955; genus VMCP01. Next base: position 8,781 of record CAZBMF010000063.1, read on the forward strand.
TAAAAGTATCTTTAAATTTATCCTTCAGTGATCTGATTAAATCCTCCGAATAAGTGGCTATTCCACATTCTGTTGGCGGGAAAGTTGAAATGACTAGAATTCCAGTAGTCTTTGATTCTCTAGTTTGAATGCTGCTGTTTTTGATGATTCGCGCATTTTTTGCAGGGGGGGTGAGTGATTGTATGTTCATGATTTATGCTATGTTGATGAGTAATTCATTGAATAAGGATTGGAGATTCAATGTGGCGAGGGCAATTTTTTCATCTGCGGCACCATAATAAATATTCAGTGTGTCGTTGATAATTGTTGCCCCAGATGGAAAACAAACATTGTTTACTTCTCCATTTAATTCCCATGATTCTGTGGGAATAAAGAGTGGGTAGGGTAGTCTAGAAAGTACAATTTTGGGGTTTTCTAAATCGAGTAGTGCAGCACATGCGCAATAAACATAACCTCCAACGGTGTCGTGTACTCCGTGATAAATGAGCAACCAGCCATGTTCGGTTTCTATGGGAGGACAACCTCCACCAACATAACTGACCTCGTGGTAGTACATTGGTGAAAGTAGAATTTGATTTTGGAAGTTTAATAAATATGTTTGCCAAAAATGGGCATTTAAATCAGCAATTTCATTGATTGCCACAATTTGAATGTCGGGTTTGATTCTATGAATAAACCAAAATTTATTTCCAATTTTACGAGGAAAGAAAATTACATTTTTATCCCATAAATATGTTTTTTCAGCGATACCAGAATTTCTCATTCCCATGTGCCTGTTGAATCTACCGTATTTTTCATTGAGCAACATTTTAGCGCCCGCCATGTGGTTAAACTCATCGAATGTTATTTTAGGCACAATGACCCCAATTCGTTCGAATGTTTGTAAATCTTTACTCGTAGACAATGATCCTAACGCGTTATGTCCGTCATAAGCCGTGTAGGTTAGATAAAATTCATTCTCAATTTGCACAATTCGCGGATCTTCAATTCCATAGTTTTCTTCTTTGGTTTGGGGGATTAGAATAGGAGTATCGGATCTGAATTCCAATTCATTTTTTAAATTGAACCTAGCATACCCAATTGTCGAATAATTCATATCCGCAACGGCTCTATAAAACATGTGTATTTTTTGATTGTGAATAATCACTGCTGGGTTTAAAACACCGTATTTTTCAAACTCCAATGTTGTTTTGGAAAGCAGAATGCCTTTTTTGTAAATTGTTATCATGATTGAGAATAGTTAATTGAGAAATTTCTAAAAAAAGAAAGGATGAAGTAAAGCTAAAATAAGGTTACTTGATGCAAAGAAAATGCTGCAGAATAGGGTAGTTTTTTAATGAAATATCTGAATGACTACTTCCTTTGGTCTTTAGAAAGTCTAACCCACTATTCTACACCAAAGATAGGTAAAAAAACCAGGTTATTTTTTAATTTTGAAAGTTTAGCTTCGCGGTTTACACCTACGGTGGTTTACACCTTCGGTGGTTTACACCTACGGTGGTTGACGCCTGCGGCTGTTGACGCTTCGCTGTTTAAAATTCTTTGTTTTCATAAACTCTCATAAATATTCATAAACTTTCATAAACCCTCATAAACATTCATAAACCCTCCTTTTAATCTTCGTAATCCTCCTAATCCTCTAATCTTTTCTTATCTTTGTTTTATGAGGAAATTTGTTTTAATAGCAACAGTTGCCATTGCGGTGGTTGTATCTTTTTCATTTTCAATTGTTCCTGCGAGTACAAAGTTTGCGGGAATTTATCGTGGAACACAAGCGGCCTACTCCTTAAATGGGGTAAAGGTGCCCTCTATGAATTTTAAATTTGTGGTATCTGTTACAAATAACAATGTTACGATGACACAAACTCCTGCTGGAACTGAAACCGAAGAGGCTAGTACTGAGGAGGAAACTGAAACTACGCCATCGGCCGAATCGGGCGATAATGTGATCCGTTACAAAGGGACATACAAATTGGCTCATGACGGACAAGCGTATAAATTGACTTGTAATTTGGTGGAGTTGCCAAAAAAACTTTCCAATCCAATATATACATTGATTATTAATAAAAATACCTTTACGGGTAAATGCATCCCTGCATTGTCGGGTGAACCTGAGTTTGAAATTGCCAAAGCGGGTTATGTGAAAAAAGTGGGTATTCCTGAAAAAGTTGCCGCTGATTGCTCCGGTTTGGAGAAAGATTTGGAAGATTTTGAACGTGATCGCTATGCGAAATTCAATCCGCCGGTTGAGTGCAAATCAATATCTGTGAAGCATTTGAATAATTGTTTTTACGAACTCAATGCTGTGGTTATGGATCCTCAAAACAATAAAACCCGTAACGTTAAATTGAAATACAAGTTTGCCAAAGGAAACTGGGAAATTAGCAAATAACGGAAATTTTGTCTTGCCGTTGTCATCTTTCAATTTGGCTCATTTTCCATTTGGGGAAGTTACTTGAATTGGTTAAACTTGAAGATGATTTCAAATTTCTTTCAATCCAATACTTATTTTATCGATGAGAAGGTAAACCTATTCAAGTTTGCCAATGCTTATAAAATTTACAATGAAAACGGTGATCAACTTGGTCAGGTTGAGCAACGCCTGTCTTTTGGTGCTAAAATACTTCGCTTGCTTATTAGCAAAGCCATGTTGCCCTTTAAATTTGATATTGTGAATGCCAATGGGTCAGTTGAAGCTACCATCACCCGTGGATGGACATTCTGGATGACAAAAATTAACATCCTTGATGCCTCTGGTAATTTGGTTGGAAAAATCCGTCAAAAATTTGCATTCTTTAAAGCCACCTTCATCATTGAAACACCAGATGGAATTGAAATTGCCAAGATTGTGGGGGACTGGAAAGCTTGGAACTTTAGCATCACCGACAATACAGGATCAGAAATTGGAACCATTTCTAAAAAGTGGAATGGTGTGATGAAAGAAATGTTTACAACCGCCGACAAATATGTGGTAGATTTGATTCCTGCATACAACAATTCTACAACTCAAAAAATGGCGGTTTTAACAGCTGCTATTACCATTGATATGGTATTGAAGGAACGTAAATAATTCATAATGAATACAAAATTCTTTTCTAATAAAGTTAAAAATGCAATCATTTTGGTTGCATTTTTTTCGTTTGGCCAACACCTTGCGGTAGCTCAAAAAGCCAATGTCCCTCAAAAGAAAAAAACCGCTACCATTGGCAAGAAGAAACAGCCTGATTTTTTGGATTCTTTAAACGTTTATTTGAAAAAACAACCTGCCAAAATTGGGGTTTCTATGCAATTTATTCCTTACAATGATTCATTGGCCTACGCTCAAAACCCAAACCAGGGTGAGCTGAATCCCATTGATTACCATTTCAATGGAAACGATTCGTTCAAAATGATGAGCGTGGCAAAATTGCCTATCGGGATCTACGCAATGATGCTGGTAGAAGCTGGAAAGTTGAAACTGGATATGCCGTTATATATCGATTCAAGTGATTTAAAACGAGAGACTTATAGTCCTACCGTTGAAGGTAAAACAGCTCCTTTTACCATCACCCTGAAAGAGGCGTTGGAATCGTCATTGGGACTCAGTGATAACATCACCACCGACAAAATTATTGCCGCAGTGGGTGGCGTTGCCAATATCGATGATTTTTTACGGTCTATGGATTTTCCTGGTATACGTGTGAGAACAGCCTATAAGGATATGACAATCAATAATCTGTGGAAGAATTCAACCACGCCTCATGACATGAATCGCTTGCTTTTCCAATTTTATTACGGTTTGATTACCAATCCTGAGAGTTCAAAATTTATTTATGGAATTTTGAAAAACACCCCTACAGGACCTAAACGTTTAAGAGGTTTGTTACCTGTAACAACTGAGGTGGCACATAAAACTGGCACCTACTATAATGATGAGGTCATCCATGCAATCAATGATGTGGGATTTATAAAAACACCTTTGGGTTTGCTAATTATCAGTATATTCGTAAATGATTCAAAACTTACACCCGAAGCAACAGAGTTGGTGATGGCAACAACCGTCGATCATATTTGTAAAGGAATAGATCAATTGAATCAAAAAAACGCAAAAATCAGAAAATAAAACGCAAAAATGAATATTAAAAACTTAATTAAATGGACGCTTACTGCTTTGGTAGGACTTGTTTTCCTAGGAAGTGGATCTTTTAAATTGATGACCGTTGAAGGTTCAAAAGAAGCTGCTGAAACCTTAAAAATGGGTTTGGAAGTGTCTTCATTGAAAATGGTGGCTATCGTTGAAATCTTTTCGGTGGTGCTTTTCTTGATTCCAAGAACTGGTTTATTGGGATTCGGATTGCTTTCTGCCTATATGGGCGGTGCTATCGCTACACATTTAACCCATGGATTGCCAATTTTGGCTCCTTGCGTAATCTTGGCTTTCGTTTGGATCACCACGTTGGTGCGTTTTCCAGAGGTTGGACAAAGATTGTTCGCTAAGTAAGTTTGATTATTGGCTTATTGGCTTAT
>CAZBMF010000064.1:0-11222 GCA_964492925.1 uncultured Rhizobium sp.
ATTCAAGGCAACAGGAATAAGGCCCTGATCGGGGAAATCAAAAAACAAGGGTACTGTAATGATTTCATCGAGCAAATATTCAGTTGACATTCGATACTGCACAAAATTTACTGCCCATTTTTTTAAGATAGGTTTGGTAAATTCTGGGTCGAATACCAACAAACTTTTATTCATTAAGTAACAAAAATTCTCATCTACCAACGTAGATGGATATTGGGTTTGAAACAATCCCAATGAATATGCAGCACTAAATAGCTGACTTGAATTGAACGACACCGGAAATGCTGCGATCTCTCCCATCGAAATTGCTTTTTCTAGTTCTATGTATATGAAATCCTTGTCTAAACCCAATGTTTTATATTTTTCAATTTTGGTGTAATCTGCACCTTTTAATGGTTTTACAACACAAACCAATTTCTCTTCACCATTCACTATATCAAATGCAATTGGGAACAAACAGCCTTCGGGCTTCTCTGTGATGGATTGCAAAGTGCGAAACTCATTCATTTTCGAAAACGAAGCGAACGTACCTGCGCAAAACAAAGGCATTCTTTCAGCAATCCAATTCAAACAAAAATCTTTGGTGATGGGCTTCTGATAATCGCCCATTTCAGGAATAAAATCCGTCTTATACCAACCACTATCTCCATGTTGAAACACATAGGTACCAATCGGCACGGTAAGAGAACTTTTGGAAATAAAGTCGGTAATTTTGCAAAATATTTTTCCTTGCTCAGAATAAATTTTGTCAGTTTTTTGAGAAAAATCTAACGTATCAAAAATTTGCGAAAATGCAGGTACAATTTGTTGATGCACTTGTTTCACAATTTGCACCCCAACACTCCCCGATTTGATTTGATTTTCTGTAACAAGTTCCACAGTAGAATCAATTCGAAGGCAAAATAGTGGTTTTCCTGCCAAATCAATGATCTTTCCCGAATTTTCGTTCACCATGATGAATTCGTCTCTTTCAAAATCTGAGGCTTTTAAAACGTGCGATTCATAAAATGGCAAATGCTGCACATAACTATAAACCATTTTTCTACCATTTTTGCGAGAAACAGAGAATTCCAGCTTCTTTTTGCCCTGTATTTGAACAGACTCCAGATTGATGGTTACATTTCGCGGAATTTTAGGATCATTCAAATTCAGTTGCTTGTTGACCACAACAATTGTACTGTCCATTTTGTCTAACCCAATGATTCTTGAAGCAATCAAGTTATTCAAACGAGAATTTTTGTATTGTTGATTGAATGCAATCAATGCTTTCAAATCAAATTTATTCTTCAAATTTGAAAATTGTCGTTCGGCAATTACACTGTCGGCCAAGCGGGCAAAAATGGTATTGGCATATTTGATTTTGATGTAGGTAAACTCTTCAATTGTATTGACTTTAGAGGCTTGTAAAAAGGCATAATGGGCTTCCAATTTAAGGGCCAAATCATCACAAAATGAATTGGGAAACTTATCTCGAAACATGAGAATGGCATTGAGTTCTTTTTGCGCAATTGCTTCATGCCAAGCATATTTTGTTTCAAGAATTTGAATGGTTCTGTTTGCTCCAACCGCAATATATTTTTGCAAATAATGTGTGATAAAATTTTGTACCACAGGAATTGAAGCACTATCGTGGAATTTTATCACAAAATCATGGATTTGGGCAGTGTCGTTTGTTTGGATCAACTGATTTAGAAAAATCTTAAGCGCACTGTCTTTCCATAAATTAGGGGAATATTGAATTTTAAGTTTTTCAGTATATTTTTTTTGATTTTTGAGGGACAATTTCTGAAAAAGAGAATCGAATTTTAGGGCAGATTGATAGTATTTCCCTGGATGATGCAATGGCGTTTTGGTTGAAAATTGCAGCCATTGAATGAAGGCATAATCAATTGAATGACTATCCTTTAAATGTTGTTTTTCGCGCAAAATGAGAAACTTTTCCCATTTATTTTTCGCAAAAGCCTTGTTGGCTTTGATGGCGAATTTTGATTGCCCCAAAAGATTTTGAGAAAACGCAAAGAAGAAAATTTGTATTACAAGTAATGGAATAAATCGATTGAATCGGCGCATTGATACCCAAATGAGGTTACAATTTTAACCATTAAACACTACAGAACCAAATAACATTAAGACCTAATGCAACAATCTCATTATTTCTTTTTGTTTACGGAACAATACTTTGTGAGATAATCAGATATGTAATATTGATAATCGTTTATTCTTTTTACACCATTCATTGCAGTGCTCATTTTGTTGGTAACCGTTTCCAAACTTTTGTTAGCCTGATTGATAGAATTGGTTAATTGATTTCTTTCTTTATTCAAGGATTTTAAATCTTTGATTGTTTGGTACATAGAATAAATGTTGCTCACAACAGGAATAGCGCCAATCACTTCATTTTCAACAGCTGTTACAAATGCTTTACGCTCATTTTCAGCCAAAAGTACATCCAACCTTCCCTTCCCTTTGTTGATATTATCGGCAACAGTAGCAACGGTAACTACAACTTTTATGGCTCCCTTGGCTGCTTTGATACCTGCTAAAATACTTGTTGCCTGATCGTATGCTCCTTTTAAGGCCGTCATAGCCATTTTTACTTCACTGTCAGATTTTGCTTTATTCAATTTTACCAATTCGCCTTCTAAAATTGTTTTACAATTTTTTAAGGTATTCATTTGCTGTTTGGCCTTTGCTGTTTCTGCATCCAGAATACTTAACAAAGTAACATCTCTGTAAAGTTTAAGCTCTTCACAAGACATTTTTTGAGCCTGAATTTTGGGGATATTAATTGATAAAGCCAATAATACAAGTAGTAATTTTTTCATGTCAACAAACATAAAAATTAGAACAATCAAGCAAGTACCAATAATTTGGTAAAATTTCTAATACCAATACAATACTCACCTGAGAATCAAATTCCTTTTGCGTATCTTCGTGAATGAAACATGGATTCAGTCTATAATGAACTTTGTTTTCATCCTAAATAAAATTTATAAAAAGTATGTCGAACGATCCATTACATGGCATAACGTTAGAAAAAATTGTAACCGAATTGTACGAAAAATTCGGGTGGGAAGAATTGAGTTATCACATTCGTATCAATTGCTTCATCGACAATCCGAGCATCAAATCGAGTTTGAAATTTCTGCGAAAAACCCCGTGGGCAAGAAAGAAAGTAGAAGATCTTTACATCTACAAAATAGTGCGCAAACGAAATTAAATATCAAAAAGTGCTCCGATAAGTAAAATCGGAATTGTTACCGCTAATGAATAAAATGTGAGAAGTAAAAATAAGGTGGAAAAATAACCTATTTTAAAAACAATGCCCTTTTTTCGTGCTTTAGGAAAAGTAATAAATCCCAAATAATAAATGATTCCTACCAACAGGGAAACAACTCCAAGTGCAAATTCAATATCACGACTAACAGGATCAACTGTAAGTACAAACTTTAATCCTACTAAAAGAAATATTACTGCCGCCGTGAAAAACAGCCATTGAATCCAATGTGAATTTGAGTTGGGAATTGTAGATATGCGATTTTTTAGCTCCTTTTTAATACTTAAAATTTGCTGAATATCTTTCCATTTGGGTTTGCTATTCGAAGGCAATTGAGAGTTCAATTGAGTCAAATCCTTTTTTAAACCCATATATCGGCTTTCGGATTTAGAACCCCCGTTTGACTTGTTAATCTTAGACAGTTTTCCATTTGCCTGTGGAGCTGAAAATTTCTCGGTAGAAACAATTGACATGAACGCTTCAGGCACAGTGTCTAATAATTCATCAATGACTAAATTTGATTTCGTAGTTTGTATTTGTAAATCTTTTTTATTTTGAGGGACATTCTTGGCGGTGGAAGGATGAATGTTCCAATTGCCTCCACCAAAACCTGAGTCATTGCGTTCCGTATATTGAATATTACAAGAACTCAATAAGAAAATAATTAAAAATATATAAAGAGCATTCGGTTTTCTCATATCTGCAAGATTACTCATCTTTGCACAAATTTTCAGGCAATGTTTTACGGAAAAATCCCAAAAATAAAATGACAATTACGGATTTACGCAAAAACTGAATCTCAATTTAATTTCTGCTTTATCAGATTTCACAGCGATTTTCAAGAGCCCTTAAGTTAAATCCCTCATAATCAATTAACCCAATTGGGAATTAACGATTCTAGAAAATTGAGTAGCCTAGATTCTACTGTTGCACAAATTTCATGCGCTGTAAATCGCCATTTGCCAAAGCAACTTCAACCAAATAGATTCCTTTTGGCAAGCCATCGATTTCCATTTTTTTGGTATCTTGAGCATCCTGAGTGAATACCAATTGACCAGATGTACTGAAAATTTTCACCGATTTCAGCGATTCAATCGATTCAACTTTGAATTTTCCTGAACTCGGATTGGGATAAATTCTCGTAGAAATTTTCGATACCTCAGTGAAACCCGTTTGATTGCTGAAGGCAACAATCTTCAATCTCTTTGGAGATTTACTGTCATCATTTTGTGGGTCAATGGTAAACGAATATTGGTTGGGTTCATTGTTGGCCAATGGTATAGAACGGCCAATAAAATCATCCCTCAAAAAGAAACTATAACCCTGTGTATTTTGAGGATTGCATACAACGGTATAATTTGTATGGCGCGGTTGTTCAAGCGATAATTGAATGGTGTCATTCTCTAAAGTAGGAAATTCTTTGCATTCAATGCTCAATTTTAAACCGTGCGACAATATCGAAAAGTTCTCATCTTGGTTCCAAGGTTTTTCGGCATCAAAATCATCGATTTCAGAGGTGTATTGACTGCCAAAACGCACTTGTAAACCATCTAAAGGCATGGCTTTGTTATTGAATGAATCCGTTTGATATAACCCCAATTCAATTCTTGGCACTTCAAACGATTCACGCCATGTTGCACTGCTAGTAGTATTTTTTGCAAATTCCACAAACATCAAACTTGCTGCTCCTGAATTTTTTGTTTTCACAAAACAGGATTGCCAAGGTTGTAAATATTTGTTGGCAGCTGATCCAGAAACATTGTTGGTGTTGTTTACCACATCAACCGTTACATACGCCCCTCTTGTTCCTACAGTTGGATCCCAAATGTAATAATACACTGTATTTAGATTGGTGTTGAAAGAAGCCGATGTAAGCAGAGTTCCCATGTTTACAGCCGATTGATAAGGATTTCCAATCAAACTAAAAGCACCTGAGGTGGTATTCAATCCCGAATACGTTTTAGAACCAACATACAATGAACCTGTTGCTCTAAGAGTTGTGTTGGTGGCTGTTGGAGCATTGCTCGACAAACTAATAGACCTATCGCCTCTTACCAGCAATCTGTATGGATTTCCTGCAGTAAGTTTATCATTGGTAGAATTGTTGGTGCTGGTAACAGCCGACCAAGAACCAGCGCTGTTATCGAATGTAAATAATGATGGATTTCCAGTTGTTGATGCATCAAAACCATTGCTTCCAGTTGTAGAGCCTGTAATGTGTGTTCCATATCCGGAAGCACTACTTCCACCCTCCTGCCAATTTGAATAAATGGTGGTAGAAGTACTTACTGGAGAACTGATTAAACGGAAAGCCCTTCTGCCGGGAATATAACGTTCAACGGTTACATTTCCATTGATTGTTGGCATGTCCGACATATCTCCGGTCATGGCCGTACTTGTAGATGTACTTCTAAAAGTGATATTATCGCCAGTGTTCAATGTCCCCCAAGGAGCATTTAACAAATTATTGATATACAAGCTATTTCCAATTGTAACCACCCCATTTGAACCTGGGGTCAATGTTAAATTGTAGAGTGCGTTGGTTGTTTTATTGGTGGTTGGGTCAAAATAAAGCGTTGAAGTAGAATTACTTCCTGTATAAGTAATGGATGAAGTTGTGCTGCACTTAAATGTCCCTGTTCCTGTTACTTTACCATCGATGGTTAAGGTGTAATTGCCTAACGTAAAAATGTTACCTGAAGGAAGAATAATATCTCCCAAGGTTCTATTTTGATCCAACGTAGGTGCATACAATGGCGAAGTAGCAATTTCTATATTGGCAGATGTTGGAGGAACGGTTTCTTCAGCCCAGTTAGAGGCAGTATTGAAAGCTGTACTGGTGTTCCCATTCCATAAATAATTCGAAGTAATGGTAGCCGGTTGTGAAATAAAATTGGAAGTAGTGCTCGACAAAGTAACATTGTTAATCAACAGGTTACCATTATTGAGTTGGTTGTAAACCTGATTAAAATCGGTGTTTGTATTGGCGGGATTTCCTTGGTCGAAGGAGTAATAAGATACCAAACCGGAAGTGGTAGTTGGCACATATTTATCGTAATATTCCAGGATCTCTGCGGCTGTTCTAGCGGTAGTCCAAACCCTAACCTCATCAACGGCAACATCTGAATTAAATCCAACATTGTTATTTGATCTGTCGTTTCCAATTACAAACACATCAGCACCATCCATGGAAAATGCAACCGTAGATGTATTTGAAGCCTGTAAAACACCATTCACATAAACATAAGCCTTTTGATTGTCGTAAACAAAGGCCAGGTGGTACCAAGTATTTGCAGAAACTGCATAGCTAGTGGTTACAAAACTGGCAGTACCGGCAGTATTGGCCAGATAAAAATCAATATAATTGCTTGAATTTTTAAATGGAATGGCCCTGCAATAAGAAGTTGCGCCCATACTTTGATACATACCAAAGAAATTTTGTTGGCTGGTGATTGAATTAAATTTCACCCAACCTTCAATGGTCATTTTGTTGCTTCCGGCAGAGGTAATGTCTGCTTGTAAGTAATCCGTGGTAGCACCCAGGTTTATAGCATTTGCACTGAATGCCAAACCAGTAGAGGCACTCCAAGTTGGACCGTTATTCAAGGTACCATTAATACTACTTGTATTGGTACATGAATTTGTAGCCGTAGTACCTGAAGTAGAATTTAATTTATAATAAGCCACTAACCCCGTTGCATTATACGCAGGTGATTCAAACAAGGTAGACACTATTTGCTGTTGGGTTCTGGCAACAGACCAGAAACGAACTTCATCGATTAAACCTGAAAAATAATTATCGATAAGTCCAATGTTATAATTACCGGTTACTTTAACTGTGCTAGAAACAGTGGCAGATACTTCTTGTTTTCCGTTGATGTAGACATAAAATGACGTACCAGATTTCACCATGGCCACATGTGTCCATTTATCCTGCACAATCACTGCCGCAGTATTGCCCGTATAACGCGTGTTTGTTGTGGGCTGATACATGTCATAATGCAAAAATCCATTGTTCACCCACATTCCGGGATTCCTATCTGTATCTACCGTTCCAGGTTGATAACCAATAATTCCATGATAGGCTGAGTTAAAAGAACCTGAATTGGGTTTAATCCAACACTCAATGGTAAAATTGGTTACAGCAGAGCTGTAAATATTGGAAGGGATGGAAATGTAATCATTGGTGCCATCAAAACTGACAGCATAATTTTGTGCTTGAAGTGAGAAAGTGAAAAAAGCAACAATCGAAAGAAATGAAGATCGTAATGATTTCATAACTACAAATATACGATTTTTTTAACGAAAATAGGCGTCGATTGTGTAGTTGTCGTAAAAATCGCGCATCAATGCAATGAGGCTGTTTTTAACCACCAAAGGGGTTGCATTTGCCGCCAACTTCACCTCTTTCTCGAGGCTAAAAAACTCCCTATAACTTTGATCATCAGCACGATCTAAATGAAACACGCTAATATTGGTAACATAAGAAGTTTTGCCTTTTTTCAAATTTTCAATTTTCGCCTCTTCGTAAACCAGCATTCTGGAAGTTTTTTGATTGAACAAACAATATTGTTCCTTCAAAAAGAAAAACGGCAAAACTGTATGGGTTTCACCACTTTTCAAATCCAACGGAATGCGGTAGAAGATAATTTGTTTGTTCATATCTTCAAACGGGATGAGCAAAAATTCATTCTTCTGAATCACATAAGAAACTTTCGACATGGCATTTGCGAGGTAGGAAATAATGCACTGTTTGTTGCAAAATGTTAGTTTTCCTTGTTCGCTCACAATCTGCACTTTGGACTTTTTGCCTTTGTTGTTTATTTCAAAATTGACAAAAACGCCATCTAGCTGAACTTTAATTTGAACCAAGCTGTTGCTCAACATCTTCAAATTGCCGTTGGTTGAATCGGCCAAAACCAAAAGGTTTTTAGCGCTAATCTTGTCAGATGCGAACAACAATATCAAACTTAAAAATGCGATTTTGATCCTAAAATTCATATTTTCAAAGTTACGGTTGCAATGGCAAAATTCCTCATATATAAATATTCATTATAATCAATATCAAAACAATAAATAAAAATATATGAACATCTGCCGCCAACTTTGCAGCAAAATAACAGAACCATGAAAAACAAATTTATTTTTTTTACATTTTTCACCCTCGCATTTTGCGGGATGATATGTTCATTCACCTTAAACCTGGAAACCGCTAACGCCCAATTTATTCGAGCACTTTCGCTCATTGGCTTTTTACTTGCGGCCCGTTCACAAAGCAAAGATGAACTCATGAATTCGGACTCAAACTAACGAAGGCAAAATGCAATTCGAAATTCTTATCAGCAATTTAACCAATCCCACCCTCCTATTTTTCATCCTGGGCATCATTGCCACGCGTGTAAAAAGCGATTTGGAAATCCCAGCATCTACCAGCAAATTCATTTCATTGTACCTCCTTTTTTCTATTGGTTTTAAGGGGGGACAAGAACTGTCACACAGTGGATTTAACAGCGAAATTATATATTCCTTGATTTTTGGACTTGCATTGGCCTCATTGATACCCTTTTACACTTTTTTCATACTGAAACGCAAATTAAGTGTGAGTGATGCCGCGGCCGTTGCCGCTTCTTATGGTTCTGTAAGTGCGGTTACATTCGTGGCGGCCATCTCCTTCTTGGAGGCTCAAAAAATGGTTTCTGGCGGCCACATGGTGGCCGTAATGGCCTTAATGGAATCTCCAGCCATCATTGTAGGAGTTATATTGCTCATGAAATTCGAAAAGGAAAAGTCGATGTCCCCCAAAATCAACCTTGGAAATATTATTCAGCACTCTTTTACAAATGGAAGCGTTTTGTTGATTCTAGGTAGTTTGGTGATTGGACTCATTGCCGATACTAAACAGGCGGAGGGCATAAAACCGTTTACAAACGATATTTTTAAGGGATTTTTGGCCATATTCCTGCTGGAAATGGGCATGGTTACCGCCAGAAGAATCAGTGCCTTTCAAAAATATGGCTGGTTTGTATCCATTTTTGCCATTGTAATACCCGCAATTAATGGCTGTGTAGTTGCTTGGGCTAGTCAAATGGTAACCCTTGATATTGGAAATCGATTTATTTTCGCCATACTGGCAGCCAGTGCTTCATATATTGCAGTTCCCGCAGCCATGAAATTGGCCGCGCCTAAAGCAGATCCAGGACTTTATCTACCAATGGCTTTAGGGGTTACTTTCCCCTTTAACATCACCGTTGGAATGCCCCTTTATTGGATGATTGTAAATCAGTTGTAAGAATTATTTTTTTAAAATGGATTGAATTTGAGACAAGTTTGATTTAATGGAATTCACCAACCCATCGAGCTCAACTTTATACCCATTTATTTTTTGCTCAGTCTCTGTAACAATTGACCATTCTTTGCTACAAGAATTAATGGTTCTCTTACCCGCAGTAGCTGTTTTAAATGTATTAAAAGTGGACAGCAAATTGATTTTTAATTGCTCAATTTTATTCAGATTTTCATCCAGAGCAACCAAGTTCTTTTCAATTTGAGTATTGTTTTCAATATTGATTTCCTTAGCTTGGATGATCTCTTTTATCTCTTTTTTGTTGTTGCTCAGAGTCCCTTTTATTGTGTTCATTCCGTTTTCGATTTCTTTGATAGAAGCTTCAAACGATTTGTTGTATGATTCAACCTGAATTTGTTGAATGTTGGGCACAACATTCTGAGAAATGTGATTGGCCACATTCTGAGATTTTGCAACAACTTGATTGCATTTGCTTTGCAAATTTTCCATTTGCATTTTCATGTTGTTTCGGGTAACCTTTAGTTGGTTAAATTCGGATGTACCTGATACAATTTTGTCTTTCCCTTGGGTGTAGTTTTGAAAATTGGTGTATTCCTGGTTCAATTCGGCTTTTTGCTTGTTCACTTGAGCCATTTCTGCTTTTACCTCTTGAAACATCTGATCGGCTTTTTTCACCGATTCAGGTTTTTGATCGCAATGAATTTCGTTGTATTTCGATTCCATCAATGAAACTTGATATTCTAAATTCCCAATACTGCTATTCGCTTGATTGATAGAAGATTTCAAGCTATTATCTACCTGAGAAGTGGTATAATAAACCGAACAGCTTGAAAAGATTGCGGCAATTACAGCCGAAAAGGAAGCAAATTTCACGTGATTCATTGTCTATAAATTATTTGCAAGATAAGGTTTATTTTAACTTTATCATATTTAATTGACAATTGCCCAGATTATCCGTTTATTATTTGCAATTATCGCGTATACCGAAATCCCTTTGAATCTGTGTAATACAAAGTCTCTCCTTCTGTTGATTTTACCTCAAACAACTGATCCGTTACCATAAACGTTTCAAATTCATTTGAATTCAAATTGTTAAAAATCAGCTTCATAGAAGCATCAAAATAAGATATCTTGTCGGCCTTTTTAACGCAAATGATGGTTTTGTTTACCGACCCATTTTTAGTTTCAATACTGAATGTTTTTTTATAAATGAATTGATTATCAAAAGGCAATAAAATTTCATTTTTCGCATTCACCACAGCATAATTCCCGGCGTAATTCTTCACAATGAATAAGTCAGAACCCGTGTTCCCAATAGACACAATTTCATTGTAATTTGCTGGCAAAATCACTTTAAACTCAGTGCTGAGTTTTCCCAAAAGTCCACCCTTAGAACTTGAAACCTGCAACGATTCTTCATTGATTTCAATTTTCCAATCGTTCAAGTTTGGCATCATCTTTTTAGAAGCGGCATCAAAGTATGCCACTTTTTCTTCAGCACCTGACTTAAATGTAAATTTCCCAAGTCGATGTCCCTCATTAACCCACTTAAATTCTCCCGACTGCCTCAAATCTTGCACTTCCCCTTTTGCATTGATACACAAATTTTGAGATTTGCCTACAAGCAGCCAAGCCGCAGAG
>CAZBMF010000064.1:11232-13200 GCA_964492925.1 uncultured Rhizobium sp.
ATCTGTTCAATCACAAAATCATGGATTTTCGCCAGTAAAATTCCGTTATTAGAAATTACGGCCACTTGCGACAAAGTTCTTTCATCTTCAATGCGTTGGAACGGAAACGAATCCGAACTGTGATCAACCGCATAATACCATGCATTTTTTGTCATTGGGAACATCCATTTCCCGTCTGAATTGATGATTCCGGAAGAATCTTTGTTGTACACTAGTGCAACGCCCGAAACCAAACGCAAATTTTTAAACGAGCGGCTGATGGGCTTTTTCGAAATCCCAATTAATTGCCAGCCCAATTTGGATTTTACCGCCCCCATTTTGCCATTAAAACTTTGGGCACTATCATATTCAAAGGGCAAAACGGTATTTCCTGTTGGATCAATAAACCCAAATTTCCCATTTTGGGAAACTGCCGCCCATTGTGGGTATAATTCTGTCCCTTTAGAATTCAAACAGGGATTAAATGGCATCCCTTTTTGAAACTTTGGAGCAATTATCCAATCAATTTTGTTTGTATTTTGGTACAAATACCCAACATTGTTATCCGAATTGTTGGCCATAACATATCCTGCCCCATTCATTTTGCCAATGTTCAGAAATTCAAATTGTCCCAATTCCCTTGTGTAAACATTGTAAAAAGCCCAACGGTCTTTTTTGCGCACGGCCAAAAATCGGTCTGATCCAATATTTTTAATATCTTGAAAGTCTGGTGACAACAACACCAACCCTTCGTTGCTCACCAAGCCATACAATTGATTTACAGACAAATACTTAAACACCACTTTAGGCATTGATTTATCTTTTTGTTGCATCCACTTATAAGGATCTTTCCACACCAATTTCAACTCAGAACTTTCCAAATTGGAAAGTGCCAACACCCCACTTTTTGTGTACAATTCTATCCATTTTTTGTCCCTACAAACCACAAATTCACCCCCTGAAACCGATTGAATGGTGATGTATTTGGGTTCGTTGAGTTTTTGCGTTTTTGCAAAATATAGTCCTTGTTGGTCTGCCTTATTTTGAAGCCTAAAAATAAATTCCTTCGCAAACTCAAGGGGCTGAACGGATTGATAAATTGGCTTGAGGAGTGGCTGTCCCTCAGCATCAAAAAGCCCTTGAAAATCGCCTTTGGTTACAATAAAATACCGTTGTTTTCCTTGGGCAAAAGTGAAACCATTTTTCAATTGAGAGCCTCCAACCAATTGAATATCTTGATAATTTGGAGGGACAATGACCTTTGCAATATCATTCAACAAGCCTTGATTTCCGGCGTTTGTAACTGAGAAAACTCGGGTGTTAAAATCGGTGAAATTAAGTGGACTGTAGGCAATGGATTCATAAAAATCTGCCGATATTTTCACCCTATTGATGGAATTTTGATCGAGGCTAATTTGAATCAATTTCAATTTCTGTTTTCTCTTAAAATCTTGAGCGCCAAGAATGTCTAACACATTGAAATTGGATGTTTGGGTGGCAACATTTTGTTCGTCTTCCGTTCCAAAATTGAGCACAATAAATTGGTTGTATTCAAGTGGAATCAAAACTGCTTTTGAGACACCGGAAACGATGCCACATTTGCCCTTTTTATAGGCCACAAAAAGGTCTTTATTTCTAAGGTATTGGAGAGAATCGTATTGATTAAATATGGTTTTTCCGGTGGTGTCTATCCATTTCCACTGATCCTCGAGTTTCACTTTTGCCAAACCCATGTAATTAAATGGAAGTGCAACTTGAAATTCTTCTTCAATGATGGGTTTAGTTGAGTTGGGACGCACATAAATCCACACTTCTTTTTTCAATTTATAAGGGACAAATCTATTGGTTTGCGCATTCAGATGTTGCACAGAAATTGTAAAGATGGCGCAAAAAACTGCGATTGTATGTTTAAATTCCTTGCATTTGTATCTCATAAAACCATTGCTCATAAAGGGATGCAAGGTAAAATAAGGTTTTTTGAAAATGGTG
>CAZBMF010000065.1:0-9052 GCA_964492925.1 uncultured Rhizobium sp.
CCATCTTAATGGCCAAAAAACGTTTACAGTAATTTAAACGCGCCAAATAGGCATCGTAACTACCACCGAAAGTATCTTGAAGGGCTTTTTTGATAGGCATCAATACAGACGGGTTTGCCGCATTTGCATTGTCGGAAGCCGTGGTTCCAACAACAAAAACATCCCCATCTTTACCATTTACAACATCATTCATGTTATCAGTATTGTCACCACCTATGTATGTACCCCAAATTCTTCTTCCCGTTGTGTCAAACTTTACCAAATAGCCATCTTCCCCTCCATTTCTACCTAGCTGATAGGCAGAATCAGTTGCAATGATTTGGGACTTTTTTGATGCACCGGTTCCATAGGTATTATTTGAATTTGTTACCCCAACCAAATACACATAATCAAAATCGTCTATAGCCAATCCAAATCCTTGATCATCCCCAGTTCCACCGTAATAGGTGGACCAAGAAATACTACCATTGTTTTTTAATTTTGATAGATAAGAATCAAAAGTGGTATTTGAAACGTTTAAATTAAACACCGATTGATGCGAGCCAGTAGTGGCCAAATTACTCGATTTGGTGTACCCTGAAATATAAATATTGGTATCTTTATCGACAACAATTTCCGAACTTTCATCATTTCCATTTCCTCCAAAATAACGGCTCCACATGAGTTTGTTATTCTTAGAAAATCGGGTAATGAAAGCATCATTCAAACTCCCTTTGGTGTTCACTAGAACTTTTGAAATTCCAGTATCGGAAGCAGTGGTACCATACAAAAACACATCTCCTTTTTTGTTGACAAAAACACTGGTGTATTTTTCGTCATCTTTTCCACCCCAAAACATTCCAAATCTGCGGATACCCGCTGAATCAAATTTCACATAAAATGCATCGGTTTGACTTACTTGAACTGCTTTTGCACCTCCACTTAAAGCCAAACTGGTTGTTGCAATATTATTTGGTTTTGTTCCGGTGGTTGCACTTGGTTTCTGACTTCTACCAACAACAAAAACGAAGGTATCATTACATCTTAAACTTAAGGCATCATCGTTGTCGATATCCCCCAAATAAGTAGACCAAATGAGTTGACCACTGGGCTTAAACTTTGTGACAAATCCATCATCCAACCCTGCTCTAGTTGATTGATTCTTGGCTTTGTAGGCTATGTAATTATCACCTCTAGTAGTTCCACAGATATAAATATTTTGCTGTTTATCGATGGATACAGATCCGGCTATCTCAACCGAGTCGCTACCGAAATACGTACACCAAATTTTACTCCCCGTTCCTCCCGCTTTGTTTTTCTTCAACAGGTAAATATCATCATTGGCTCTCAGAACTGTTTGATGTGCACCCGTTGTGGTTAAACCCGTTGAACTTGTGACACCAAGAAAAATTGGATTTCCATTTGAATCAACATCGGTCGACTTTCCTTCATCTTTATTGGCTCCTCCGTAATAAGTTCCCCAAATCAATACAGGAACTGGATCAATGGTTAATAGATTCTTTTCATTCCATTGATCAATTGAAACACCAATGAGATTTTCTCCTAACTTTAACCATTGAGCTTTTCTTCGTATATTTTCTTTTTCGGTGGTTTCAAATGTAAATGGAATTTTATCTGTGATTTTTCCCAACGACGTTTTGATGGTGAATTGATCTTTCTGTTTTTTAGAAAATTCAATTCCATTTGAGCCCAAAATTTCGAACTGAATATCACTCACTTTTGCGCCAGGACGCAACACAAATTCATACTTGATTTGACCCCTGCTTTCCTTGAAAATCAAATCAATGTTGTTCCAAACATTTTTGTATAACAACTGGCTGTAGGCAGAAACGCCCTCTATGTGTTTACCGCGCAAATAATAGTTTAGCTGACTTTCTGTTTCCCCAATCTTTTGAATCTCACAATTTGGCGATTGATTTTTGAACTTGATATCTACCCTATGAACCAACAACAAATCCTTGGCGAGAGGATTTTTCTTGGATTCATTTTTTCGAGATTGCAATTCATAGCTAAATCCATCCGATTGAAACTGTGTTGACAATCCAGTTTTTCCTCTGTGGAGATACTTCACCGTGGAAACATCTTTACCCATCTGGTCGTAGAACTGACCCTTATTCTCAATGAAACCAGAAACATGTTGCGCATCTAGCTTTAAAAACAACAAGAAAAATAAAGAAAATATTGAGATATTTTTATACGCATTTTCTGCGCTATTCATTAAACGTTTAAACTTAAAACATTTAATGTTGCAAATATTCGAGGGAACTAAATTTAAAAATTGCATATTTCGCCAAAACAATATTACAATAAAAAATGCATTTGCACAAGTTATTAAACAACCCTTTAACCTGTTCAAAGTCTTGTAATATTGATGGATAACGCACAAAAAAACACACCAGCAATATTCATAAGTATATATATATCAATACTTTAAAATCAAAAATACTGTGCTAAAAAATTCTATCACGCAACGCATTTACCCGCTAAATAAATCTACACATTTATAAAAATACCAAAGATATGGTAGATATCCACAGTTTATTCAGAATTCTAGCAACAATCATCATTTTCTTAATTGTTAAAACAAATAAAACTCCCTCAGCAAAAATCCAATTAATTAATAAATAAAAAAAGCGAGAATTTACCCTCGCTTTTTTTTATTTATTTCAACCCAAATATTTCGGGTAAAAAATATTAATTATTTTATTTCTTTTCGGTTTTTGGAGGCAATCCTGGAGTTACTTTGATGATCTCAACTTCAAAGATAGAAGCACCATACATTCCTTCGAAAGTTCCCGCACTCTTCGCCAAAGCAGGGTGCAATTCATTCGAAATGGTCAATTCAAAGCTACCGCCCTCTTGTGTTTTTTGGAAAGCTTCTTCCAATGGAGCTAATCCCATCATAGCCACTGTACCGCGAATAGGCTTAGGACTCTTAGAATTGTCTTCCAATACTTTGCCCTTGTGTGTTTTAAATACCCACTTGAACTCAACCGTATCAAATGCTTGTGGCGCGGCTCCAGTTCCCACTTTCTTCGCTTTGTAATAAGCCTTACTTGGCAACATTACCACACCAGATTCTTTTGCTTTTTCAGCCATGAACTTTTTGGTTTCTTCTTGAACCGCTTTCATCTTCTTTGCTTGTACGCCTGTAACATAATTGCGTTGAACCTGATCCAATTGCATTTCTGAAATTGCATATCCGCTGTCTTTCGACATTGCATCTCTTACACCACGTACAAAAGCACCGTATGCAAGACCATCTAATCCTTCTTTTTTCAAAGATTTACCTACGCTCAATCCTACAGCATAACTGAAAGAATCTTCCGAAGTTTTTGGAGCCGCCTTCGTATCGAACGACTCACCGCAACTAGCCAATGCCATTACCAATAGCCCTGACAATCCTATAGTGATATTTTTCATTTTGAATTTTAACAAAAATTGCTTATATTTAAGAGTTATACAACTCTTTCTTTCTTTCTTTTATTTGTGCATCTTCGGCATATTCTTCATACTTCATGTATTTATCAATCATACCGTTTGGCGTAATTTCAATGATTCTATTGGCAATTGAGTTCATCACCTCTTGGTCATGAGAGTGGAACAATACAACGCCCTGATATTCCATCATACCGTTATTCAATGCCTGAATACTTTCCAAATCCAAATGGTTTGTAGGCTCATCAAACAATCCAACGTTAGGATTCTCCATCATCATTTTACTGAGCATACAACGCACCTTCTCTCCCCCACTCAATACCGTACAAAGTTTTTGAGTTTCTTCTCCACTAAATAACATCCTTCCCAAAAATCCACGAATAAACGTTTCGTCTTTTTCCGTAGAATACTGACGCAACCAATCTACCAAATTGATTTTCTCGGTAAAGAATTTTTCATTTTCATTCGGCAAGTAGCCCATAGTTACAGTAACACCCCAACTGAATTCACCAGTTGTAGGTTGAACATCTCCCCATAACATTTTGAAAAAAGTATTCAATGCCAATGTATTTCGTGAAATGAAGGCAATTTTATCGCCTTTGTTCACAGTAAAGTTAAGATCTTTAAACAAATAAGCCCCTGATTCTGCCTTGAAAGACAAATTCTCAACGGTTAAAATTTGATCACCCACTTCTCTAGATTGCTTGAAGAAAATACCAGGATACTTTCTTGTACTAGGCTGAATTTCTTCAATATCCAAACGCTCCAACATTTTCTTTCTTGCAGTAGCTTGACGGCTTTTCGCAACGTTCGCACTAAAACGCGCAATGAAATCTTGAAGTTCCTTTTTCTTCTCTTCAGCCTTTTTGTTTTGATCAGATCTCTGACGCAAAGCCAATTGTGAACTTTGATACCAAAATGTATAGTTTCCAGAGAAAATTTTGATTCTGCTGTAATCAATGTCGCAAACATGCGTACAAACATTGTCCAAAAAGTGACGGTCATGCGATACCACCAATACGGTGTTTTCAAATCCCGCCAAAAAGTCTTCCAGCCAACGAATGGTATCAACGTCCAAATCATTGGTAGGCTCATCCATCAACAACACATCAGGATTACCAAACAATGCTTGTGCAATCAACACCCTCACTTTTTGGTTACCACTCAATTCTTTCAACAAACGATCGTGAAACTCTTCTTGAATTCCTAAGCTACTCAACAAAGTAGCGGCGTCACTTTCTGCGTTCCAACCATCCATTTCAGCAAAATCGGCTTCCAATTCAGAAGCGCGCATTCCATCTTCTTCGGTAAAATCCTCTTTTGAATACAACGCATCCTTCTCCGCCATGATGTCCCAAAGCTTTTGATGACCTCTGATTACAGTTTGCAAAACAGGGAACTCATCAAATTCAAAGTGATTTTGCTTTAAAACGGTCATTCGTTTTCCAGGTTCCATATCCACTGAACCTGTGTTTGGTTCAATCTCACCTGATAAAATTTTCAAAAAAGTAGATTTACCAGCACCATTAGCACCAATAATACCATAGCAATTGCCACGGGTAAATTTCAAATTTACCTCGTCAAATAAGACTCTCTTGCCGAAACGCAAGGAAACATTAGAAACTGTTAACATTCAATCAAAAAATGAGGTGCAAATTTAGTGAAAATTGTGCGAATCAGAACGATTCCTACAAAAATCTATTTCCGAGGTCAATGTCCCTCAAAAAAAGAATAAAAAATATGATTTACAATTAGTTAAAGAGTGTAAAACTGCCATCCATTCTCAAATTGAAAATGGCAGAAGGATTGGCTTGCGCAAATTCTCGGTTGAAGATATAAAAACGCGCCGGTTTGTTGCTCACCCCAACTTGTTTTTCTTGCAAAGGCACAATGATGCCGCTGTTGAGCATTTTTCTGCGGAAATTGCGCTTATCTAAATCCCTTTCCAGAATGGTTTCGTACAAAGATTGCAACTCACCCATGGTGAATTTCTCTGGCAAAAGCTCAAAACCTATTGGTTTTAACTGTATTCGCTCTTTCAATGCCGCCAATGCCTGCTCGAAAATTTCGTTGTGGTCAAAAGCCAACTCCGGCACCTCATGAATGGGCACCCAAACTGCCTCCTGCGAGAATGATCCAGGCTGTAAAACCACTTTTTGACTGTCGATTAACGACATATACGCCACGGTAATTACCCTGGCATCAGGATCTTGCCGCACGCTCTCCAACCAAGCACGGTCTTTCGTTTTTGCAATACGCAATGGATCTCCAAACGTTTGAAATTGATTGAGATATATTCCTTTCAACCCTGTGAGTTCTGCCAATACACGATTTGCCGCAGTATCCAAATTCTCGTCGTCTTTCACCAAATCTCCCGGCAATGCGTAATGTACGTCATTCACCTCCGTCAAACGGTTGGGAATATTCCTGCGAATCAACAACAACCGCAAAGTCTCCTGGCTAAATCCGAAGATTACACAGTCGGTCGATACGTGTGGATTTAATGATGGGGTAATTGACATAAATTCATGCAAAAATACGAAACCAAATTTAATTTTGGAAAATCACCTACAATGTTTATCATAACTTTATTAAGTGTATGTTTGACACTTTCTATTTTTTTATTATCTTGCAACCCAATAATTAAATTTATGATACTCGTAGCTGATAGCGGTAGCACCAAGTGCGATTGGATTTTCACAGATGGCGAACAAACCACGCTCACCTTTCATACCATGGGTTTCAACCCATTTTTTCACCCTTCAGACCTAATAGAATCTGAAATTCGTAAAAATACGGAGCTTACAGCTGTGGCCCCTTTGGTAGAACATGTATTCTTTTATGGCGCTGGCGCAAGTCATGCCTCAAGAAATGAAATTGTGGCTATTGCCTTGAGAAAGGTTTTCACAAAGGCCTCTGTAATGGTAGATCATGACCTACTTGGAGCAGTGCGCGCAACTTGCGGCGACGATGCTGGAATTGCATGCATATTAGGAACTGGTTCTAACAGTTGTTACTTCGACGGTGCCGAAATTCACGAAGAAGTACCTGCACTTGGCTATGTTTTAGGCGATGAAGCCGGTGGAACTTTCTATGGCAAAGAACTTCTCCGTATGTTCCTTTACCATGAACTTCCTGAAAAAATTCAACAAGGACTTGTTGAACGATTCAATCTTACAAAAGAAGGAATCTTTGAAGCAGTTTATAACAAACCAAATCCAAACGTTTACCTCGCCTCTTTCATGCGCTTTTTAAGCGACAACCGCGACGATAAATGGGTGCGTGACTTTATCTACAATGGATTTAGCAAATTCATCAACATTCATATCTGGAAATATCCAAACCACAAAGATGTTCCTGTACATTTTGTGGGTTCTGTAGCCTTCCATTTCAGCGACCTGTTGAAAGAAGCCTGCAAAATTCATAGACTCAATGTTGGTGTAATTACCCGCGAGCCAGTGATCAACCTTGTTGAATACCACTTGAAAAAAGTACAGATTTCTGCATGAAAATAGGGTTTATTTTAGACCTCGACGGTGTTATCTGCGATACTGCAAAATTTCATTTCGAGGCCTGGAAACAACTGGCAGCAGATTACAATTACCATTTAACTGAAGCCGATAATGAAGCGCTGAAAGGGGTATCGCGCACTGATTCCCTAAAATTCATCCTTCAAAAAGCCAATCATTCTTTAAGTACCGAACAATTCGAATTAGACCTCGTTCGCAAGAATCAGTGGTACCTAGATTTGGTGGAAACAATGGATGAATCCTTCTTATTACCGGGCGTTGCCGAATTTTTTACAAAAGCCAAATCCCTCAAAATTCCTTTGGCTTTAGGTTCTGCCTCAAAAAATGCTGAATTGGTGCTCCAAAAAGTAGGTTTGCTCAATCAATTTGACGCCATTGTTGACGCCAACTTAGTGAAAAACGGGAAACCACACCCTGAAACTTTCTTAAAAGCTGCGGAATTGTTGCAATTATCGCCACAAGAATGCACCGTTTTCGAAGACAGTGCCTCTGGCGTGAAAGCGGCTATTGACGGACAAATGTTCGCAGTGGGAATTGGCAACCCCTCTGATTTGCCTCAAGCCAATTATTGTATACCCAATCTCGGAAAATTCGATTTCTCAACCCTCAATTTATGATAAAATATTTCAAAGCCGACCCTTGGAAAGTCATTGAAGAAGGATTTAATCCTGCCATGAACGAAATCGCTGAAAGTGTTTTTAGCATTGGAAATGGCATGATGGGTCAACGTGCCAATTTGGAAGAAACTTTTTCTGGACATTCACTCCAAGGAACTTACGTTGGAGGTGTGTACTACCCCGATAAAACCCGCGTGGGTTGGTGGAAAAATGGCTATCCTGAATATTTCGCCAAAGTAATTAATAGTACTTACTGGAGCGGACTTAGAATTTGGGTGAATGGAGAATTGGTGGACCTGCATACGGCCACTGTGAACCAATTTCACAGAGAACTCGATATGTACAACGGATTGTTGTACCGTAAATGCCAAATATCCCTCAAAAATGGAATTGGTTTAAACATTGAATCTACCCGTTTTTATAGCCTCATCAACAAAGAATTTAGTGCGTTAAAATATATCTTAACCCCTTCCGCCCCTTGTGAAATTGTGATTGAAAATTATGTTGACGCCGATGTGGTGAACAAAGACAGCAATTACGACGAAAAATTTTGGTCGGAAATCCGTCAAGAAAGTATTGAAAATAAACTCTTTGTAACGGTAAAAACCAACAAATTGGATTGGCACCTTTGTACCGGTGTCAAGTTTTCATTATTCTTGGGGGACGTTGAAGCTTCTGCTTCACCAGAACATTTTACCAAAGAAAAATATGCGAGCAGCAAATACACGATTCAAGCACAAGAAAACCAATCTGTTACAGCTGTAAAACACGCCATTTCTGCTTCAAGCTTTCACCATCCGAAAGATAGTCTTGAACTGCATACCAAAAAAGCCTTGGAAAAAATGGCTTCATCTTCATTTGATAGCCATTTAGAAATGAATGCCAAAGCTTGGCAAGAAAAATGGAAATCGTCTGATGTTGAAATTGAAGGCGATGTTGAAGCACAACAAGCAGTTAGATTCAACATTTATCAATTAAATCAAACCTATTGCGGCGATGATCCACGCTTGAATATCGGTCCAAAAGGTTACACCGGAGAAAAATACGGTGGAAGCACATATTGGGACACTGAAGCTTATTGTTTGCCATTTTATTTGGCCACTTCTGATCCTGCAATTTCCAAGCAATTGTTGGTTTACAGATACAAACAGCTTGACAAAGCCATTGAAAATGCCCAAAAACTAGGGTTCAAAGATGGTGCTGCCTTGTATCCAATGGTAACCATGAACGGTGAAGAATGCCACAACGAATGGGAAATCACCTTTGAAGAAATTCACCGAAATGGCGCCATTGCTTATGCCATTTACAATTACATTGAACACACCGGCGACAGATCTTATTTATCGGAAGGTGGATTTGAAGTCCTTTTAGGAATTTCAAGATTCTGGGCGCAACGTGTGCACTGGAATAACCGCCAAAGCCGATATGAAATGCACGGGGTTACTGGCCCTAACGAATACGAAAACA
>CAZBMF010000065.1:9062-13100 GCA_964492925.1 uncultured Rhizobium sp.
GTTAACAACAACTGGTACACCAGTTACATTGCTTCGTGGTGCATGAACTATACCGCTGAATGTGCCGCATTTTTGCAAAACAATTTTCCGAAAGAATTTGCAGAAATTGCAAATAAAACTTCTTTCAAGGTGGAATTAGAGACCGAAAAATGGGCCCATATCAACGAAAACCTTTATCTGCCTTACGATGAAACCGAAAAAGTATTCGTGCAACACGATGGCTTCATGCAAAAAGAATTGATACCTTGCAGCGAATTACCTCCTTCAGAAAGACCCATCAACCAAAAATGGAGTTGGGACAGAATTCTCAGAAGTGTTTACATCAAACAAGCCGATGTTTTGCAAGGTTTGTACTTCTTTGAAGACCATTTCGACATGGATACTCACGTTCGAAATTTCAATTTCTATGAACCTTTCACCGTTCATGAAAGTTCTTTGAGTCCTTGCGTGCATAGCATCCTCGCTGCCAAAATTGGCGCCACTGAAAAAGCCTATGAAATGTACCTAAGAACCGCTCGTTTGGACCTTGACAACTACAACAACGACACTGAAGACGGCCTACATATCACTAGTATGGCAGGAAGCTATTTGAGTATCGTTCAAGGTTTTGGGGGATTGAGAATTAAAAATCAATCGCTACACCTAGATCCACATTGTCCAGAGCAATGGCATGGTTATAAATTCCGCATCTTGTTTAAAAATAGTCCGGTTACCATTTCAGTGGGACATTCTGGAACTAGCGTCCAAAATCATGGAGAAAAGGAAATCGACGTCCATTTCAAACAGCAAAAAGTCAACATCAAAGCTGGCGGTGTTGTAAACTTATAATGAAATTTCAAAAGCCCCGTTTAACGGGGCTTTTTTATATGTAACTTGCTCCCCAAATGAAATCAATGTTCAAATACCTGTCCGACATTCGATTCTGGTTGATTTTGTTCTTCCTCATTAGACTATACGGAATCACCAATCCGCCACTCGATGCGGCCCATAATTGGCGTCAAACCACAGTTACAATGGTTGCCCGAAATTATCATGAAGTTGATGCCCGTATTCTATACCCAAGAATTGATATTGGGGGAGAAAAAACCGGTATCACAGGAATGGAATTTCCCCTACTCAACTATTTGATTTATTTGGTTTCGCAAATTTTTGGCTATCAACATTGGTATGGCCGACTGATCAATCTCTTCGTTTCAAGCATTGGCATTTGGTATTTCTTTAAACTGATTCATCAATATTTTACTGAAAAACATGCATTTGGTAGCGCCATGTTGTTATTGGGTTCTGTTTGGTTCGCATATTCAAGAAAAATAATGCCAGATACTTTTGCAGTTTCGTTGGTTATTATTGGAATTTATCACGGATTAAATTATATTCTCAAGGAACATCGGTTCATCCATTTGATCTATTACGGTGTCTTTACAACATTAGGTATACTCTCGAAACTTCCTATGGGTTACTTGTTGATGGTTTTCGCCGCCCCATTTTTTTCCAAGGAAGTGTCCCTCAAAATTAAAATCAACTTTGTTTTGGCAAATGCGGTTGTACTTAGTATTGTGGGTTGGTTTTACTTCAAATGGGTTCCTTATCTCACAGAATTTTACGGACTTAAACATTTTTTTATGGGCAAATCCATGAAAATTGGCGCCATTGAAATTTTACAGAATTGGCAACCCGTTTTGGAGAAATACTGTTTAGATTCGATGCATTTAACCGGATTTCTTCTCTTTTTGGGGGGATGTTTTATCGCATACAAACACCGAAAAACCGCTCCGATTGTACTCGTCACCTTGGCGGTTTGCAGCTTCGTTTTCATCATATTGATGCTCAAATCAGGAAAAACGTTTGCCATTCACAGTTATTACATTGTGCCATTCGCGCCGTTAATGTCCTTTGTGGCGGGATATGCCCTAACACATATCAACGCCAAGTATTTTTATTGGATTTTGGCCATTGTGATGTTTGAAAACATTGTAAACTGGCAGCATGATTTTAGAATAAAACCGCAATTTGCGAAGTTTGAATCCCTCGAAAGAGATTTAGACAAACATTCAAAACGTACAGACCTTATCTTGGTGAATTCAGGAGAAGTTCCTACCCCACTTTACTTTGCGCATAGAAAAGGCTGGGCAGAATATAATTACAACATCGAAAGAGATCATTACGTTGATTCATTGAAGAAACTTGGATTGAAATACATCGTGATTACCAAAGACGTTTTTGGCAAAAACATGGACTTAAAATATCCCAAAATTGATTCTTCTGAACTGTACGATTTTTACAAAATTCAATAAAAAAAGCCTCCGAAAATTTCGGAGGCTTTTTTGTTAATTGGGTATTTGGTTTTAGAATTCGATTTTGTTCATAAACAAAACTTCTCTCACCTTTTTACCATTTTCATCTTTTTCAGCATTTTTAATTTTTTGATAACCAGACATCAAGAAATAATTGTCGTACCAGTACTCAACGTCAGAAAAACTATATTTTAGTTTGTCACCATCTTTGTCTGTAACATCAATTTTCTTTTCGTCAGTAGATCTAACAGTTCCATTTAAACTGAGCGTTTTACGATAAATATTCAAACCTGTACTGTAAACCATGTTGATTTCCTTTGAAATATCAGCATTGGTAGAAATAAAGGTTCTTGGAGTATATGGTTTAGTTTGAGGAGAAAGCGCGAAAATATTGTCCCAACCTACATTTCCGTCATCTGTAATTTTCACTACCATACCATGTGTATATTGATAACCGTCAAACACTTGAGTGGTCGACATTTTACCATTTGAATAAGTTGTTACTGTTCTGTAAGTAGCAAAAAAGCACTCTGTAAGCATGACAATGCCATCTTCTGTAACTTTCAATGGATGAATGATGGTTCCAGTTGTAAATTCCAACTCTTTACCACGAGATTCTTTGCGTTCTTTCTTTTTGTTGATACGCTCTTGTACTTTTTCCGGTAAATACTTCAAATAATTCTGAAAGTCTAAATAGTTGTAATATTTAGAAACTTTGATCTTTTCGTTTTCCGCACGGAAATAGCAAAGTCCAACTGTACTTGTGTTGAAATAGTTAATACCATAAGCACCTGCAAAAGCATATTGATTTTCACCAAGGTTTGTTCCACGAATCATTGAAATTCTACGATCTCCGTTTTCGTTGATCAAAATACTGCTCTTTAACTTGCCTTCCAATGAAAATATTTTTGCAGTAATTTCTCTTTCATTGGTGTGATATTCATGGTTGATATAATAAATAATTTCACCAGATTCAGGTAAAACTTCACCCGCCATGATTTTAATTTTTTTAGGTTTTACACCGTCAATTACCATGTCGAACTCATCAACATCACCTGTTTTACCGTCAATAATGCTCACTGTAGGCACTTTTTTAATGGCACCAGTTACATAAACATTCTCGCCACTAGCAAGCACGTTGTGTTGGAAAATCGATTGATTGTAGCTGTAATTCGAGTAACCCAATCTAAATTTCTCAGGGAAAACACCTGTTACATCATTGATTTTTTGTGTGGTGATGTCGTATGTCAACAACATGAAATTGGGTTTAGTTGGTCCATCAATCAAAAGAACATGTATTTTATTTTGATTTTGAACAACCTCATACACATCCATTTTTTTTGGGTAATTGACTTCTTGGGTTGATTTTTCTTTGAGGGACTCATCATAGAAAGTAAAGCGGAAGGTTCTCTCTCCATTGTTTGCTTTCTCTGATCTAGAAGATTGTACAATACCCGTTTTGCCGAAGTAAAAGGTTCTTTCACCTGTAAAACCATCTTTCATGGGTATTTCAATGCGGTGGGTTGTTCTAATCTGAGCAACCAAATTTGTGGTCATTGCAAACAAGAACGCCACTACAAATAAGATTTTTTTCATTTTAAAATATTTAATACAAATTAAATGCGAAAATTCGAATCCCTGATCAACTGTTTACAAAAAGACAAATGGGTGACAAGGAATTTTCAAATTTATTGATTTAAATGGAAATTAATAATTTTTCGTTTGTAAATCAATAATTTAAAAA
>CAZBMF010000066.1:0-12864 GCA_964492925.1 uncultured Rhizobium sp.
CTAATGTTGTTTTTCTTGACATTGCAAGGTTTTGCTTGGGGTCAAGCGACGATAACTTATGATTCTACTAATGCTAATTGCTCATCAAGTGATGGGTCAATTACTTTGAATGTAACCAATGGAACTCCAAACTACAGTTATGAAATTTACGATGCAAGTACATTGGTTTTAATTACAAGTACAACCAATACTGCAAGTACAACACATATTTTTAGTTCATTATCTAATACGAATTATATTGTCAAAGTATATGATAATGGAGGAACTACATTAATTTATTCTCATCCCATCTATCTTAAGGAACTAGCAGTATCAGTATCATCTCAGACAGTTGTGTCTTGTTATGGGGGTAGTGATGGTTCTGTTACTTTAGAAGGTAGTGGTGGCAAGGAGTTTACTTCACCTGCAGGCTATGTTTATCGTATTGCAAGCGGTCCCTGGGTTACATCAAATGTATTAACAGGTTTTAGTGCTGGAACTTATTCTTTGGAAATTAAAGATGCGAATGGATGTATAAAATCTACATCAGTTACAATTACTCAAAACTCTCAAATTACAGGCTCCGCAACGAGTATAACTAATGTTACTTGCTATGGTGGAAGTAATGGATCATTTAATGTTGCTGCATCTGGAGGAATAACACCTTACCAATACAAAGTTAATTCTGGTTCACTGCAATCCTCTAATATTTTTAATGGATTAACAGCCAACAATTACACCGTAATAATTCAAGATAATAACGGATGTCAAAAGTCTTTTTCTACCTCTATTACTCAACCCACCCAGATAACAGTTGTTTTGAATACCCAAAACATAAGTTGCTTTGGTCTAACAGATGGAAATGTTTCATTAACACCTGTAACTGGCGGAACCGCACCCTACACATACTCATGGGCTGGTACTGGTTCTGTAAGTTCTGTTACAGGAACAAACTATAATTTAACCGGTTTAGCTGCGGGTACATACAATTACACAGTAACTGATGCAAATGGATGTACCAAAACAGGTCAAGCCACCGTGCAAGAACCTCTTGCCATCACAAATGGAAAAACAAGAACAAATGTTGCTTGTAATGGAGCTTCAACAGGTGCTGTAACCTTGGCACCTTTAGGTGGTAGTCCAATTATTTCACCTACTTATGTTTATGCTTGGACAGGTCCTAATTCATTTACAGCATCTACAAAAGATGTATCTGGTTTGCCTGCCGGTACCTATAATATTACCATAACCGATAACAATGGTTGTACTTTGGCTGATACCGTATTAATATCTGAACATTCGGCTATCACAATTTCTGAAACGGTTACAAACGTTTCTTGTAACGGTGGTTCTAATGGTGCAATTGATGTAAATGCTACAGGAGGTGTAACACCTTTTTCTTACTCTTGGACACCTACTGCTACTTCTGAAGATTTAACAAATTTATCAGCAGGTACTTACAGCCTTGTAGTCACTGATGCAAAATCATGTACTGCAAATAAATCGATAACTGTAACACAACCGGCCGCTTTAAGTATTTCTAATACCAAGGTAGATGTATTATGTAATGGTGCTTCAACAGGTTCTATAGACATTACAGCAACAGGTGGTACTTCTACACTTTCTTATTCGTGGACAGGTCCTAACTCATTTACAGCATCTACTGAAGATTTGACAAACATTGCCGCTGGATCATATACTGTAACAGTTACCGATGCAAACCTTTGTACAGCAAATTCAACAATTGTAATTTCTGAACCTACTGCTTTGTCATTATCAACAACACAAGTTAATTTATTGTGTAATGGTGCATCTACTGGTTCAATCGACTTGTCAATTTCAGGTGGTGTTACTGCATATTCTAAAGCATGGTCAGGTCCTAGTTCATTTGCTGCTACTTCTGAAGATTTATCTGCTTTGGTAGCAGGAAAATATGATGTTACTGTAACTGATGGAAATGGTTGCACAGCAACAACTTCTGCTACACTTACTGAACCAACTGTAATTTCTATTACAAGCTCTAATACAAATGTTTCTTGTAACTCTTTAACAGATGGTGCTATAAATATCACAGTCACCGGAGGTACAGTTGCAAGTGCTTATACCTATACTTGGGATAATTCTTCAATTACGGAGGATTTAACTGGTTTGGCAGCTGGAAACTACGCTGTAACAGTAACCGATGATAATGGTTGTACAAAAACAGCATCTTACACAATCACAGAACCTGCAGTTTTGACATTGTCGAAGTCAGTTTCAAAAGTTTTGTGTAACGGAAATGCAGATGGAGCCATTGATTTAACCATTTCAGGTGGCACAATGGCATATAGTTATTCTTGGGTTGGTCCGAATACATATACCGAAACAACTGAAGACATTACGGGATTAGTAGCCGGAGATTATGATATCACAGTAACAGATGCAAACAATTGTCAAATTTCCGATAAAATTTCTGTTACTGAACCCACTGCAATGGCGCTTATTTTTAATCGCACTGAAGTGAAATGTAAAAACGAAGCCAATGGCGCTATTGATATTACCGTTCAAGGCGGAACAGTTTCTTCGAATTATATCTTTGATTGGGCATCTTTGAAAGGATACACTTCATCTTCTGAGGATATTAGCGCCTTGTCTGCAGATGAGTATACTTATACAATTACAGATGACAATGGTTGTGTTTTAGTTGATACAATTAATGTTTCTGAACCCGCTTTATTAACCACAAACATTGCGTCTGTTTCTGTTTGTGATGGTGCTGGAACTTTAACTTTTAACGGTGTTGGTGGTACTGCTCCATATAATTATATGGTTGACAGATCTGTTGCAACTAGTCCAGTTACCAACTTGCCAGACAAAATCTATGAAGTATATACAACTGATTACAATGGTTGTAATGATTCAGTTTTGGTTAATTTGGTTCACAATGACGGCATTTTACCTACAGTGACAACAAAAAATATCACTGTTTATTTAGATAATGCTGGTTTAGTTTCAATTAAAACGGCTGATGTTGACAATGGTTCATTTGACAACTGTGGTGTAGATACAATGTATTTAGACAAATACAATTTTGATTGTACTAACACTGGGTCAAATACAGTTACATTGACAGTAGTAGATATTAACGCAAAATCGGCAACTGCTACTGCCACAGTTACTGTTTTAGATACAATCTCTCCAACTATAACGGTTCAAGACGCTACAATTATTATTGATACTACTGGAACTGCATTGTTGAAAGAAAACATGGTTGTAGTAAATTACAATGATAATTGCGGTACAGACACTATTGTATTAAGTAAAAATCTATTCCAATTGGCTGATTATGGAGTGAATAACGTGAATGTTACCATTACTGATCTTTCTGGAAATGTAGTGGTTAAAACTGTAAAAGTAACAGTATTAATTGGCGACAATGACAATGATTCAATTCCTGATTATATTGAAAAACATTTTGATACTGATTCAGATGGTACATATGATTTTGCTGATGTTGATTCAGATAATGATGGTATTTTGGATATTGTTGAAAACGATAGTAATAAAACTTTCCAAGATTTTGACGGTGATGGCAGACCAAATCACCTTGATTTAGATTCAGATAATGATGGTATCAATGATGTAATAGAAGCAGATGTTGTAGACGCTAATGGAGATGGTGTTAAAGACAATGCATCTGATTTTGTAACCAATCCTGCAAATACTGATTTAACAGGAAATCCTGATTATCTTGACTTAGATGCAGATGATGATGGTATGTATGATGCTTATGAAAGTAAACAAAATTATACCGATGTAAACAAAGATGGTATCATTGATGGTATCGATGCTGATGGTGATGGTATTCTGGAATTCGCTGATGGTTCTAACGTATACAAAGATGCTTTCGATGTTAAACCTGTTGATTCTGATGGTGATAACACTGGCGATTGGAGAGACAAAGATTCTGATGGAGATTTGATTCCTGATGCCGTTGAATATTCTGCTGATAAAGATTCAGATGGTATGCCAAATTACTTAGATCGTGATTCAGATAATGATTCTATTCCTGATCAAGTTGAAGCAGGTATTGATCCAAATAACCCAGTTAATACCGATGGTGGTTTTGATCCGAATTACTTAGATACAGATTCAGATGGTGATTTAATTCCAGATAATTTAGAAGCTGGTACCAATCCTAAATCACCAGTTGATACAGATGGCGACACTAAGCCAGATTATATTGATCTTGATTCTGATGATGATACAATTACCGATGCTATTGAAGCTGGTTCTAACGCGAACAATCCAAATGATTTTGATGGAGATGGTGTGTATGATTTCCGCGAAATTGATAGTGACAAAGATGGTATTTCTGATAAAATTGAAGCCGGAGCTGATCCAAACAACCCAGTTAACACAGATGGCGATTCAGAACCTGATTACAGAGATTTAGATTCAGATGAAGATGGAATTACTGATAAAACAGAAGGAAACACTGATACCGATGGTGATGGAAAAGCGAATTATATTGATACTGATTCTGATAACGATGAATTGCTCGATATTAATGAAGGCATTGCCGATGATAATGGCAATGGAATCCCTAATTATTTGGATGCCAATGTTACTATTCCAGAAGGTTTCTCACCGAATGGTGACAACGACAATGACTTGCTCATTATCAAGGGATTGAACGTGTTTACAAAAGCTGAAATCATCATTTTTAACAGAAATGGACAAATTGTTTATGAATCTGGTGAAGGTTACAAAAACAATTGGGATGGTACCAATAAAGGTGTTAATCCAAGCATAGGCACAACTTTGCCAGAAGGAATTTACTTCTATGTATTCAAATTTAATGGTCAGCAACGTCAACCAATTAACGGTAATATTTACATCAAACCATAATTTAATTAACAAAAACTGAAATGAAAAAATATATAAAATATAGCTTCTTAACAGCGTTGAGTCTTGTTGGATTATTCAACAATGCCAATGCTCAACAAGAACAGATGTATTCTCATTATGACTATAATTCATTGGCATTGAATCCAGCTTATGCAGGTTCTAAAAGAACTTTGGTGGCAAATTCTTTGTATCGCAAACAATGGACTAATTTTCCAGGTGCTCCAACTTATTATAATCTTGGTGTTCATGCTCCTGTTATTGGTGACTTTGCAGCTGGTTTAAACGTTCAAACTGGTCAAATTGGTAAGTTTGTAAAGGCAAGTGCCATTTCTGAAACTCAAATTGCAGGAAGTATTGCTTACAACAAAAAAATCTCTCAAGATTTTAGATTGGCAGTAGGATTGAGAATGGGTTTGTATAACTACAATTTCTCTTTGTCTCAATTGCAATTAGATAAGCCATCAGATGTTGCCTTCAATAACAACGATTATAATTTAAATGCGCCAATGATTGGTTTTGGAGCCTATCTTTATTCTGAAAAGTATTTTGTTGGAGTATCCGCGCCAAGAATGGTATTCGTTCCGGCTAACCAAAAAAACAATACCAACATCGAATATGCGGCAACAACTCAATTCTATTTAACTGCAGGTATGGTGGTTGATGTAAATGATGACATTAAATTAAAGCCAACTACTCAAATTAAAGCAGCCATGGGCGGAATGCCAATTCAAGCGGACTTTAACTTGCATGCAATTTATAAAGACAATTATTCAATTGGTGCTTTCTACAGAACCGAAGGGGATGCAGGAATCATGGCCATGGCTCAAGTAAGTCCTTCTTTCTCAATTGTTTATTCTTATGATAGCAAATTGTTTAGTCCATTAAATACATATATCCAAGGTTCTCATGAATTTGGTATTCAATATATGTTACCTTACGTTTCAAATAATAGAATCAGAGTTCCACGTTATTTCTAATTTTTAAAGAAGTTAAATCAATGAAAGTTTCAAACTATAACTTTAAAGGTTTCTTGTTATTAACAAGTATCTTTTTGGTAAACAATATTTTTGCACAAACGAAAGAAGTTCAAAAAGTTAAGCAACAACGTTTTCATCAAATTATTAAAGAAAATGGAAATAAAACAGTTGCAAAAAAGAAGGATTATCTCAACCAAAGATCCCTTGCTTATTCATTTGCACAGTCTGAGATGAATGACAAAGCATTTGATGCATATTCTGAATTGTTAGATAAATACCCAACTCAAGTTGATGCCTTAGACAAATTGAATTTTGCCTTGGTTGCCCGTAAATTAGAACTTTATGGAATTTCAGATAGCATGATTCTTGTTGTAAAATCTAGTCCTGATTATGCTGGTAAACCTTTGTATGATGAATTAACTGAACAATTCTATTCTGAAAACAAAGATAAAAGATCAGATTATTGGCAGGATTTCGACTTTAACGCTAATTATAACATCAAACCTTTTCCTGCTGCTACGGCTGCAGCTGAATATGGTATCGTAATTGACGATAAAGAAAATTGCTACTATACAACTCATGCCGAAAAGGGTTTGAGAAAAGTTTTGTCTTCTTGGTATGAACAACCTTACTATTCAATTTTTAAGGCTAAATACAGCGACAGTACTTATTCTCGTGCTGAAGAACTGTCGAACACCAAACGTGCTTTAAATCAACATGTAAGTTTTTATGATGCTAAAAATGGTTACATTTATGTTACCAGAAATGCTGATAAGGCTAACAAAGACAAAGAAAAAGTATTGCAAATATTTGCAATGAAACAAAATATTTTTACCAAAAAATGGACAGAAATTCCTTTTCAATTAAATAATTTGAACTTTTCTGTTTCTGATTTGGTGATTTCTCCAGACGGTTCTCGCGTTGTTTTTGTTTCGGATATGCCTGGTAGTTTTGGAAAATCGGATCTTTACGAAGCTCCTGTGATTCAAAATGATGCAAATGGTATTAAAATTGGAGAACCTGTGAACATGGGCCCTAAGGTTAACACTGTTTTACGTGATAATTTCCCTCGCTTCTCAGATTCAGGTGATCTTTATTTTTCTTCTGAGGGACATTTGGGCTTCGGTGGATTAGATATCTTTACTTTAGATAAAAATTCAGGGATGGTTATCAACCTTGGTAAGCCAGTAAATTCTAATTTGGATGACTTTAGTGCGCTTTTCCATGACAAATGGGGTACTCTTGCATCTAATAGATCTTCAACTGGTTCAACTTCACCTAAATACAATGATAATTTGTATTTCTTTAGATGGACAGAAGACCGAGATTCAACAGAACCAACGGTAAATGAAGTATTGGTTTCTGTTTTTGACAAAGACACCAAATTGCCTATACCGGCTGCAAGCATTGCTCTTGATAACCTGGATGATGAAGACAAAGCCATTCAAGCTACCACTGACGCTGAAGGTAAATTCTTGTTTGCTGGTATTTCAAAATCGGCAAAAGTTCAATTGGCTTCTCACCCTTGCGGCTACAGATATGCATCTTCTAACAAGTATAGTGTTAATGATAAAGGACAAAGAACTTTAGATTTATTCATCGAAAAATACAAAATCGGTGATGAATTGGGAGAATTATTTGATGTAAAACCAATTTACTATGAATCAAATAAATTTACCCTTTCTCAAGAAAGTAAGAGAGAACTTGATAGAGTGGCCATTGTTTTACAAGATAACAAAGGACTATCAATTGAATTAGGTTCTCACACTGATTCAAAAGGTAGCGATGAAACCAATTTGACTTTATCTAAAAACAGAGCGCAAGCGGTTTACGATTATTTAGTAATGAGAGGTGTTTCAAAGTCTCGTTTAGCTTTCAAAGGTTACGGTGAAACAAAACTTAAAAATCGTTGTAAAAATGGTGTGAATTGCTCTGATGCTGAACATCAAAAAAATAGAAGAACCGAATATAAAGTGAGCAAAATTGTTCCTTGTGGTGAAACTATTGTTGAAGAGGATCCAATTTTAACCAGCGAAGATGCTAAAAATAACGAAGATGGAAGTGACCCATCTAAAAACAATACCAACGAGGTTGCAGATAATTCTGCAGAAAACAATTCTGCTGATAGAAACAACCAAGGCGATTTGAATGCAGGTCCTATTACCTGTGGCGATGCTGATGGTGATAAAATTCCTGATTATTTGGATCAAGATTCAGATAATGATGGAATTCCTGATGCAGCTGAAGGTCATGGCGATGCCGATAAAGATGGTTTACCAAACTGCATCGATAAAGATTCAGATAATGATGGTATTGCTGATGCTGTTGAAAAATCTGTTGATTTTGATAAAGATGGAAAATCGAACATGATTGATAAAGATTCAGATAATGATGGTATCAATGATGAAGAAGAAGGTGTTAAAGATTTCGATAAAGATGGAAACCCGAACTATTTGGATTTAGATTCCGATGATGATGGTATTTCTGATAAAATAGAGAAAAATAACGATACAGATAAAGATGGAAATCCAAATTATTTAGACAAAGATTCAGATAATGATGGCATTACCGATAAAGAAGAAGGTGTTAAGGATTCAGATCGTGATGGTAAGCCAAACTTCATAGATAAAGATTCTGACAATGACGATATTCCAGATTCTGTAGAAGGTACAAAAGACACCGACTCTGATGGGAAACCTGATTATTTAGATACTGACAGTGATGAAGATGGTATTCCAGATAAAGTTGAAGCACCTGTATGTTTGAACAATGAGCCTCAAAGGAAATATGAAAGTCCTGCAAATAAACCTTCTGTAAAACAAAAAGAAATTGTTGAGGAAGAAGTAGTTGAACAACCTGAAATATCTAAACCTGCAACTAGCAGCAATGTAGAATATCGTGTGCAGTTCTTTATGTCTAAAAATAAGTTAAGTGCTAAAACTTTTGCAGATAAAGGTTTGTCTGATGTGTTTGAATACAGAGATGGCGGATATTACAAATACACCACTGCAAATGGATTTGCAACTGAAGAAGAAGCACAGATCCAAAAAGATAAAATTCGTGCAATGGGTTATTCTGATGCCTTTGTGGTAACATTCCAAAATGGACGAAGAATAAAATAATTTTTTATACTATTTTTGAAAGGGGGCTTTTGCCCCCTTTTTCATTTTTATTTATACCAGATTTACATGGAAAAATTTAAGAGAAATTTATTTTGGATATTGCCTTTTTGCTACTTGTTAGTTGCTTTGTTTGCAACCAATAGAAATTATTTTCTTCCCCCTTCTGCAATGGAAAACGTTGCGTGTAATGTAACTCAGTATAATAATTATGTAATCTTTAAAAACTCTTTCTTTCACTTGATTAATCATGATGATTTGTATCAATCTTTCCCAAATGAACAATATGATTTGTTTAAATATACCCCAACATTTTCATTTTTCTTTGGTGTTTTGGCATATTTACCCGACTATCTTGGATTGTTGATTTGGAATTTACTCAATGTGTTTTTACCGCTTTGGGGGATTCATAAACTTTTTGGTCTCAATACCCAAAACAAAACACTTTTGTCGTTTTTGCTGCTACCTGAGTTGTTTACCACCGTGCTCAATAGTCAAAGCAATGGATTGATTTTGGGACTTTTATTGCTAGCTTTTTCATACATACAACAAAATAGAACTCCCAAGGCAGTATTGTTTATTTTGCTGACGGCTTTTATTAAGCTTTTTGGCGCATTTTTCTTTGCAATATTCCTGTTGTATCCAAAGCAGCTTAAAAATGCCGTCAAAAGTGGTTTTTTGTATGGATTGACACTGTTTTTATTGCCAGCGTTGATTGTAAATTGGGATTTTTTGCTAAAACTTTATCAATCCTACTTTCAACTTCTTAAAAATGATGGCACTCAATTTGTGAAATTATCAGTAATAGGCTGGATAAATCAATGGTTTAATTTTTATCCTAGCAAAAATTTGGTGTTATTCATTGGGTTTATTATCCAAATGATTCCTTTGCTTATTTGTCGTGCATGGCAAAATCAATCTAAATTAATTTATGCAATGACGCTACTAATTTGGATGGTGATTTTCAATCATATGGCAGAATCTGCAACGTTTATTATAGCAGTAGGAGCAATTTTTGTTGCGTTTGCATCATTCGAAAAAATCCCTTCTTTTTATTGGCTTTTGCTTATACTGGTTGTTTTTACAACTGAACTTGGTCCCTCCGATATTTACCCAAAATATATGAGAGTTTGGATTGTTGAAACGGCACAATTGAAGGTGTTTCCTTGTATTTTGGTTTGGATTTCTTTGATAATTTATCTTGTTCAACCCAATAAAAAATTAAGCGAAATAATTCGCTGATTCCCTCTATTCCTCTAATTGGAGCTATCGCTTTTTTGATTGTTTGGGTAAATACTTTTTTCTGATATTGGTTTGTAACATTTCTACTGTCATATACATTGCTACATTTAGCACATGAACCTTTTCTTAATGCCAAAAGGGTTTCTAATATTCTGGTGTTTTTTATGACTCATAGTTGGTAACTCTTTCCATTCCCATATTCCATGTTTTCTTATCCAAACTAAAACTGTACTAGTTCCTTGAATACCATACTTCCTTTGGGCCTGAATATAACTTAGATCCTCTTTTTCTCTTATTGATACTACTTGAAATTTAAATGCTAAAGGCCTCTGCTTTTGTTCTAATTGCTTCTTCATTTTTAAGTTGTTTGTATGATAACTTATTTCAGAACACGGCGATTTGGGCATAAAAAAAAGGGTCGGAAATACCGACCCTTTTTGTTCATTATCTGCGATTTCTATCGTTGCGACCTCTATCTCCGCCGCGATCTCTATCATTTCTTTCAGGACGCTCTCTCGGTTCTCTTTCTACATATCCTTCCGGCTTTTCCAATAAAGCTTTTCTGCTCAAGCGGAATTTTCCAGTTTTCTTGTCTACCTCTACCAATTTCACTTCTAACATTTGTCCTTCAGTGAATACACCTTCCATTGTTGGGATTTTTTCCCATGCAATTTCGCTGATATGCAACAAACCGTCTTTGTTTGGCATGAATTCTACAAATGCTCCAAAATCAGTGATGGTTTTTACTTTACCAGTGTAAGTTGCACCAATTTCAGGAATTGCTACGATGCCTTTGATGGCTTCTAACGCCATGTTCATTCCGTCGCCATTGCTGCTTAAGATCTCAACAAAACCTTTACCATCTCTTTCTTCAATTGAAATAGTGGTTCCAGTTCTTGCTTGAAGTTCTTGGATGATTTTTCCACCTGGGCCAATTACTGCACCGATGAATTCTTTATCAATTACCACAACCTCAACTCTTGGAGTATGAGGTTTCAATTCTGTTGCAGGAGCAGAAATGGTTTTTTCCATTTCTCCTAAAATATGCATACGACCGTCTTTTGCTTGTTTCAAAGCTTGTGCAACCATATCCCATTTCAATCCATTGATTTTAATGTCCATTTGGCAAGCAGTGATACCATCTTTTGTACCAATAACTTTGAAATCCATATCACCTAAATGATCTTCATCACCTAAAATATCAGTAAGAACTTGATAGTTTCCAGAATCGTCTGTAATCAAACCCATAGCAATACCGCTCACTGGTTTGTTTAATTTGATACCCGCATCCATCAATGCCATTGAACCAGCACAAACAGTAGCCATACTAGAAGAACCGTTTGACTCAAGGATATCACTCACAATACGAATAACGTAAGGAACGTCTGAAGGGATCATTGCTTTCAAACCTCTTAATGCAAGGTTACCATGTCCAATTTCTCTACGTCCTGGTCCTCTGTTAGGTCTAACTTCTCCAGTAGAAAAACCAGGGAAGTTGTAATGTAACATCAATCTACTTGTACCATGAAAATAAGGTGCATCTAACAATTGTTCATCTAATTTACCACCAAGAGTAACTGATGTCAATGATTGGGTTTCACCACGGGTGAACACAGCAGAACCGTGTGCCGCTGGCAAGTATTCAACTTCAGTGTAGATAGGACGTACTTGTACAGTTGAACGACCATCCAAACGACGACCTGATTCTAAAATCATTGCTCTCATTTGGTTGTATTCCGCTTCATGGAAATATTTTTTAGCCAAACGCACCATTCTACCTTCTTCCTCATGTCCCTCAAATTGTTTTACATATTCAGAGATAATGGCTTTGAAAGCTTCGCTACGCTCATTTTTAGGCTTTCCACTTTCAGCTACTTGACGAATTGCAGGAGAAGTTTCAGCAATTACTTTTTCTCTTAAGGCTTCATCATTGTCTTCGTGATTGAATTCACGAGCTGGCTTTCTACCACCCATTTGCTCTAAGAAGGCTAACTGTTCAGCACATTGCTTTTTGATA
Source organism: uncultured Rhizobium sp. (assembly GCA_964492925.1). Taxonomy (GTDB): domain Bacteria; phylum Bacteroidota; class Bacteroidia; order NS11-12g; family UBA955; genus VMCP01. The sequence goes on from CAZBMF010000066.1 coordinate 12,225, forward strand.
GCATCGTGTCCAAATTTCAAAGCTTCCAAGAATTCATCTTCAGAAAGTTCTTGCATTTCACCTTCAACCATGTTAAGGTCATTTGCAGTACCACCTACCAATAAATCTAAATCAGATTTTTCCAATTCAGTTTTAGTTGGGTTGATCACCAATTTGCCGTCAATTCTACCAACGCGCACCTCAGAGATTGGACCCATGAATGGAATATCTGATAACATTAATGCCATAGATGCAGCCAATCCAACGTATGTATCAGGAATAATTTCTTCATCAGAAGAAATCAATTGCAACATTACTTGGGTATCGGCATGGTAAGTTTCAGGGAACAAAGGGCGTAAGCAACGATCTACCAAACGAGAAATCAAAATTTCGTAATCTGATAATCTAGCTTCACGACGTAAAAAGCTTCCTGGTATTCTACCAACTGCAGCAAATTTTTCTTGGTAATCTACACTTAAAGGTAAGAAATCTACACCTTCTTTGGCATCATAACTACTTACAACGGTTGCAAGAATCATGGTTTTGCCAATTTTAATTACGCAACTTCCGTGCGCTTGACGGGCCAATTTACCCGTTTCAATTTCAATGATACGGCCATCTCCAGTATCAAAAGTTCTTTTCTGTATATTCATTTATTTTT
>CAZBMF010000067.1:0-12714 GCA_964492925.1 uncultured Rhizobium sp.
AGGTGTAAACCACCGCAGGTGTAAACCGCCGCAGGCGTAAACTCCTTTATTTTACTAGGAAATCAAACATTTTGGTTTGCTCCAAATATCCCTCAAGATGATCATCGGAAGCTACGGCACCAACGCCGGCTGGAGTTCCAGTGTAAATATAATCGCCAACCTTCAACGTGAAATATTCGGAAACGTGGCTGATGATTTGGTCAATTGAATTGATCATTTGTTGCGTGTTCCCTTGTTGAACAATTTGACCGTTTTTCTCTAGTCGGAAATTTAAATCACTCAAATTGAAATCTGTTTTTGGAAGAAATTGTCCAATTACAGCAGAATGGTCAAATCCTTTTGCCTTTTCCCAAGGCAATCCTTTTGCTTTGAGTTTACTCTGTAAGTCTCTGGCAGTGAAGTCTATACCCAAACTAATTTCATCATAATAAGTATGAGCAAATTCAACGGGAATGGATTTGCCCATTTTTTTGATTCTCACCACCAATTCAACTTCGTGATGAACATCATTTGAAAATTCGGGGATGAAAAAGGGGCAATTTTCACGCAATAAGGCTGTATCGGGTTTTTGGAAAATTACAGGTTCTTCAGGAACTTCATTGTTAAGTTCATGAATGTGTTCAACGTAATTTCTGCCAATACAAATGATTTTCATTGCTTAACGCGATAACGTTTCGTCTCTGCCTGGTCCCATTGAAATTACACTGATTTTGGCACCAATATAATTTTCAACAAAACCCACATAGTCTTGGAATGTTTGATCCATCTTTTCAAAACCACCTTCTAGGCTAATGTCTTCGCTCCATCCTTTGAAATCAGAATATACCGGAGTGATATTTGCACTGCACAAGTTAGCAGGGACTTCTTGAGTGGTTTGACCATTCAATTCATAAGCAGTAGCCGCAGAAATGCTGTCTAGTCCATTCAAAACATCGCCTTTCATCATGATAAGTTCATCAACACCATTCAACATACAGGTATATTTTAGGGCAACAAGGTCTAACCAACCTGTTCTGCGTTTTCTACCTGTAGTAGCGCCGAATTCATGTCCCTTCTGACGTAAAAACTCTCCCAAATCATTGTCGAGTTCGGTAGGAAAAGGACCAGAACCAACTCTTGTGCAATACGCTTTAAAAATACCGTAAACTTTGCCAATATACTTTGGAGCAACTCCAAGGCCGGTGCAAACACCACCAGATAGAGTATTGCTTGAAGTAACAAACGGATAAGATCCAAATTCAACATCGAGCATACTTCCTTGCGCACCCTCGGCCAATATTTTCTTGCCTTCTTGAATGCATTGATGGATAAAATATTCGCTGTTAATGAGTTGGTGTGTTTTAAGGAATTCCAACGCCGAAAAGAAAGCTTCCTCTTCTTCGGCAAGATTGAAATCTGTATATCCCAAAAATTCAATTTGTTTAATGTGATCTTCAACCGTTTTGCGGTAGCGGTTGTTGAAATCGGCTTCTAAAATATCGCCAACGCGCAAACCTGAACGACCTATTTTGTCGCGGTAGGTTGGCCCAATACCTCTTAAAGTGCTTCCAATTTTGGCGTCGCCTTTTGCTGCCTCAGAAGCAGCATCAAGAATACGATGCGTTGGTAAAATTAGATGTGCTTTTTGAGAAATAAGCAAACGGTCTTTGTAGTCGGGACACTCATTCACAATACGACCAATTTCGTCGCGTAGGCGAACGGGGTCAATTACAACGCCATTTCCAATTAAGTTGATGGTTTCTTTTCTGAAAATTCCGGAAGGAATTGTGTTTAAAACGAATTTTTTTCCTTCGAATTCTAGGGAATGTCCTGCATTCGGACCACCTTGGAATCTTGCCACAACGTGGTAATTAGGGGTTAAATAATCGGCAATTTTACCTTTCCCTTCGTCGCCCCATTGCAGGCCTAAAATTACATCAATCATGATTTTGTATTGAAAATAGCTATTTAATTTTTATTGTTACATTGTAAGCAATTGCCTTGTTCGTCCAATATTGGATCACCGTAGAGGTGCAAAGAATGATTGCTCACTTGAAATTTTAATAATTGTCCCATCGTAGAACTTATTTGTTGAACCCTAGGGTCGCAAAACTCCATTACTTTTTTGCATTTATTGCAAATCAAATGATCGTGTTGTTTGTATCCAAATGCTTGCTCGAAGTGGGAAGTGTTTTGTCCGAATTGGTGTTTCTTAACCAGTCCTGCATCTACCAACAAATCTAGTGTATTGTAAACGGTTGCACGGCTCACATGGTAGTTTCGGGATTTCATTTTGATGTAAAGTTGATCAACATCAAAGTGGTCTTTATGTGAATAAATCTCATCCAAAATGGCGTATCGTTCCGGTGTTTTACGTTGTTTGTTTACTTCTAGATATTGCGTAAACAACTCACGTACTTCATCTTTGATTTTGGCGGTTCTGGGGTCGGTTTTCATAGAATGAAATTAAGAACTGTACAAAAGTACGAATCTGTTTTGAATAACTATTAACAAATTACCCCGATTACTTTTTTACTTTGATGGGCATTTTGATTTTCTTGGCATTGGGATAATGCTTTCGAATCTCCGCCATGGCTTCATCAGCTTCAACAGAATTGTTGTAAGCGCCCACATATATTTTGAAGTTTGGTTCATCATAAACTACCTGAGGAGAATAAGTGTCACCAAATTTTTCTTGAGCTTCTGATTGAATTTTCACAGCATCGGCCCGGGCAGATGTCATTCCAATGAAAATTCTATATCCTTGAACCAAAACATCCGCATTTTTACGTCGTGCCAAACGGTTATTTTCCACTTCTTCCACTTTGTCTTCGGCAACAATTGTTACTTTTCCTTGGCTGAAAACATGGTTGAAACTTCCAAAAAACGCAAAAATGAGAATAATATATTTGAACATTGTTGCAAATATCGTGAATTTTCACCGCATCTCAATTTGCTGTTGTATTTTTGTGGAATGATTCAAAAAGCTGCCCTCATCATTCTCGACGGTTGGGGCATTGGAAATCACAGTAAATCCGATGCCGTTTTTCATGCGAATACCCCGTTTACCGATGCTTTGACAAAAGAATACGCTCATGCTAAATTGCTCACCGATGGTGAAAATGTAGGACTTCCCAAAGGGCAAATGGGAAATTCAGAAGTGGGACACATGAATATTGGAGCTGGTAGGGTAGTTTGGCAAATGTTGGCCAAAATCAACAAGGCATTTGATGAAAAAACAGTAGCCCAAAATGCCATTTTGAATCATGCATTTCAAAAAGCCATTACAACAGGTAAAAACTTGCATTTTATTGGTTTGCTGTCTGATGGTGGTGTGCATTCTCACATCAATCACCTAATTGGCTTGAGCGAATTGGCCCACAAAGCCAATGTCCCCCATACTTATGTACATGCATTTTTAGACGGGCGTGATACCGACCCCAAAAGCGGTTTGAATTATTTGAAAACTTTAAATGCCGCCATTGAAAATACTTCCGTGAAATTGAGTTCTGTGGTGGGTCGATATTTTGCCATGGACCGCGATTTGCGTTGGGAAAGGGTGAAAAAAGCCTACGATTTGATGGTAAATGGCGTAGGTGAATATTCGTCGAATTTACTTCAATCAATTGAACATCAATATGCTAATGGAGTTACAGATGAGTTTATGGTGCCTATTCGTACGTTGGAGGGCAATGAGGGACAAATTCAAGATGGAGATGTGGTTATCTGTTTCAACTTTAGAACAGACAGGGGTCGCCAAATTACCCGAGTTTTAAGTCAGGAGGATTTCCATGAGTTCAATATGCATAAATTAAACCTTCATTATTATACCATGACCGTTTATGATGAAACCTACAAAATTGATGGTGCTTTGTTTGATAACGACAATCTAACCATGACGTTGGGGGAGGTGATTCAGAATGCTGGCGCTACGCAGTTGCGTGCTGCAGAAACGGAGAAATATCCGCACGTTACCTTTTTCTTTTCCGGGGGAAGGGAAACCGAATTCAATGGTGAACACCGCATTATGGCGAACTCGCCCAAGGTGGCAACCTATGATTTGCAGCCTGAAATGAGTGCTCCTGAGTTGGCTGCTAAAGCCATTAAGTACATCAAAGAAGAACAACCAGATTTTGTGTGTTTGAATTTTGCCAATGCAGATATGGTTGGGCACACAGGTGTTTATGAGGCCATTATCAAAGCGGTTGAAACCGTAGATTCATGTTTAGAAAACTTGGTGAAAGCGATGCAACCTTTAGGGTATCAATTTATTGTAATTGCCGATCACGGAAATGCGGATTTTGCCATCAATGAAGATGGAACGCCCAACACTGCCCATACTACCAATCCTGTTCCGGTATGGTTTATCTCAGAAAATAAAAAATTATCAATAAAAGATGGTATCTTGGCCGATGTTGCACCTACTATATTGGGAATCATGGGAATAGAGCAGCCAAACCAAATGACAGGAAAAAACCTTATATCGTGAAAAAATTACTTTTAATAGCTTCAATTAGCATGCTTGCTTTCACTGCTTGTGAGAATGATGAAATTGCCGACCGTTCTCAATTCAAAGATGAATGGCAAAAATACATGTTGACAGAAATTGATGATTTGACGAAATCAAACCCAAAACTCACCAAAACCATCAATTTGGGAGAGGAAGTTGAAACACGTGTGTTAGATTCTGTGAATTGGTTCAATGAATTGGCGGGTTTTCTTGCCATAGATTTCACCAAAGAAAAAGGAAGAACTCAATACCAAACGTCTGTTGATAGCAATGGCAAAATTTCAATGACCAGTTATTATGCGAAGGATACCAATGCGTTGTTGCAAACATTTGTGATTACCAAAGTGGATGGTAAAATTGATTTGTTAACGTGGACCACAAAATTGAAAAGTTTGATGATGGATAGGGAGCAAGAATTGGCCTATCAACCAGGTAAAGGATACAGAATTAACATCAAAGAAAATAGTATGTGGGGATCTCCACGTACCATAGAGATATTTGGAGATATTCATAAGAAAGAATTTTTGGAGAGATGAGACTAACGAATTTTATTGGAGGTGCGTTTATGGCGCCATTGGGCGGAGCTTATTTGGATAATTTTAATCCGTCTACAGGAGAGAAATATGGAGAAATTCCTGATTCAACAAGTGAAGATGTTCAATTGGCTATTGAAGCAGCTCAAAAAATTCAACCTACTTGGGCGAACACTGCAGCAGAGGAAAAGTTTAAAATCATGAATCGTATTGCCGAACTCATTGATTTAAACCGTGAGAAATTGGCAATTGCCGAAAGTATGGATCAGGGTAAACCACTTTGGTTGGCCAGAAATGAAATGAATCGAGCGGCACAAAACTTTCGTTTTTTTGCAACTGCCGCCATGCAGTTTGCGAGCGAAAGTCACGCCATGGAAGATAAAGCCATCAACTACACCTTGCGTCAACCAATTGGTGTGGTTGGGTGCATTAGTCCTTGGAACTTGCCCCTTTACTTATTTACTTGGAAAATTGCCCCAGCAATTGCTGCTGGTAATGCTGTAGTGGCAAAGCCAAGTGAATTTACACCTGTTACGGCATTTATGTTGTGTGAACTATGCAATGAAGCTGGATTGCCAGCGGGAGTGTTGAATGTGGTGCATGGTTTGGGAGCAAAAACGGGACAAGCCATTGTTGAATCTAAGTTTACCAAAGCAATTTCATTTACCGGTGGTACTGCAACAGGAAAACACTTGGCGGCTACAGCTGCACCAATGTTCAAGAAATTAAGTTTGGAATTAGGGGGTAAAAACCCGAATATCATTTTTGCAGATGCCGATTTGAACAAAGCCATTAAAACAACCGTAAACAGTTCATTCATGAACCAAGGTGAAATTTGTTTGTGTGGAAGTAGGGTTTTTGTGCAAAGAGCTGTATATGAACAGGTGAAAAATCAATTGGTGCAAGAAGTGAAACAATTGAGCATTGGCAATGCATTGGATGAAAATAACCGCATCGGTGCCATTGTTTCTAAACCTCATTATGAAAAAGTACTTTCATACATTGAACTTGCAAAATCAGAAGGTGCTACCATTTTAACTGGTGGAAAGGCCTTGCATCCCCCAGGATACGAAAACGGATGGTACATTGAACCTACCATATTGGAAGGTTTGCCGTTTGATTGCAGATGCAATATGGAGGAAATATTTGGCCCAGTGATTACCATTACACCTTTTGACACTGAAGAAGAAGTTTTGGGTATGGCGAATGCCACAGAATATGGGTTGGCGGCCACTATTTGGACAACCAATTTGAATACGGCACACAGAATGGCTCAGAAAATTGAAATGGGCATTGTGTGGGTGAATTGCTGGTTGTTGAGAGATTTAAGGACACCATTTGGAGGGACAAAAAGTTCAGGTGTTGGTAGGGAAGGTGGTTGGGAAGCCATGAAATTCTTTACCGAGCCTAAAAACGTTTGTGTTGCGCTCAATTAAATTGATAATCAATGAATAAAGAATTTTGGGATGAGCGTTACGCTTCAGAAGAATTTGCGTATGGAGAAGCGCCCAATGAGTTTATAAAAGAGGTTTTACCTGAGTATGAACCTTGTGCTATTTTGTTTCCTGCCGATGGGGAAGGTAGAAATTCAGTATTTGCTGCTACTTTAGGGTATGCGGTATCTGCTTTTGATTTGAGTGATTCTGGTAAGGAAAAGGCACTGAAATTGGCGGAAAGAAAAGGCGTTAGTCTTGATTATTTGGTGGGTTCTGCTGCAGATATTCAATACAAACAACATCAATTTGGTGCAATTGCCCTTGTATTTGCTCACTTTTCCGCTGATGTGAAACAACAATATAATCAAAAAATGTTGAATTTCCTAATGCCAGGTGGTTACGTGTTTTTTGAAGCTTTTAGCAAACAGCATTTGTTGTGTCAGGAAAAATATCCAAAAGTGGGGGGACCCAAAGACATTGATATGCTATTTTCTGAAGAGGAATTGCAACAAACCTTTGTGGATTTTGAAACCATTTTGCTTGAAACCAAAGAAGTTGAACTTTCAGAAGGACCATTTCACCAAGGAATTGGAAGCGTGGTGCGATTCATTGGTAGAAAGAAGTGATATTCATATAGGATATTCTCTGTACTTCTGTTTTTTCATTGTATTTTCGCAGAATGTTTGAAAACACGGAAAGAACTGAACTTTCAAATTTGGGTGAATTTGGCCTGATTTCTCATTTGGCCAAACATTTTGAAGCTAAAAATCCATCAACATTATTAGGAATCGGCGATGATGCTGCCATTGTGAAGGTGGGTGATGCTTATATGGCCGTTTCTACCGATACTTTCATTGAAGGAGTGCATTTTGATTTGATGTTCCATCCGTTGAAACATCTTGGATATAAAGCGGTTGCAGCTACAGTGAGCGACATCTGTGCAATGAATGCATTGCCAACACAAATTACCGTGGCCATTGGCTTGAGTAACCGATTTTCTCTCGAAGCCGTAGAAGAACTCTATGAGGGTATGCGTTTGGCGTGTGAAAAATATGGCGTAGATTTAATTGGCGGTGACACTTCTAGCTCTCGCTCAGGATTGATTCTTACCCTTACTGCTATGGGGGAAGTTGATTTGAATAAAGTTACTTATAGAAAAGGTGCCAATGCCAATGATTTGCTGGTGGTAACCGGTGATGTAGGTGGTGCTTTTATGGGACTTCAAATTTTGGAAAGAGAGAAGAAAGTGTTTTTGGAACACCCTTCCATGCAGCCAGATTTGGAAACCTATGATTATATTGTGGGACGTCAGCTAAAAGCAGAAGCTAGGGTTGATGTAATCAAGATTTTGGAAGACCTCAATATTGTACCTACTAGCATGATGGATGTGAGCGATGGTATTGCCAGTGAATTGTTTCATTTGGGTGCTGCCTCAAATGTAGGTTTCGATATTTATGAAGAAAAATTGCCGATAGATCCACAAACAGTTGATACTGCTATTTCGTTTGATTTGAATCCTAGCATTATGGCCCTCAATGGAGGTGAAGATTATGAACTTTTGTTTACAATCAAACAAGCTGATTGGGATAAAATTAAAAACAATCCAGATTTTACTGTCATTGGACATGCCACCGACGTGGTAAATACTTACCGTTTGAATACCAAAGCTGGCAATACTTTCGACATAAAAGCGCAAGGTTGGCAGCATTTTTCTAAAGATTAACTGATAAACAACGTATTTTTGTAAACTATGTATCGTACGCATACTTGTGGTGAATTGAGAATTTCTCATGTTGGTGAAACTGTAACCTTAGCTGGTTGGGTGGCTAAAGCTCGTGTAATGGGCAGTATGGCTTTTGTGGATGTTCGTGACCGTTATGGTATCACGCAATTGGCATTCAACGAAATATACAGCCAAGAGTTGCTTGATAAGGCGGCTACCTTGGGCCGTGAATTTGTGATTCAAGCAACTGGTAAGGTGGCTGAAAGAAGTGCAAAAAATGGTCAGCTTGAAACCGGCGAGGTTGAAATCATTGTTGAGAGTTTAACCATCCTCAATGAATCTAAAACGCCTCCTTTTACCATTGAAACGGAAACTGATGGGGGCGACGATATTCGCATGCAATACAGATATTTGGATTTACGGAGGGACGTAGTGCGTCGTAACTTAGAATTGCGTCACAATTTGGCTCAATCCATACGCTCATATTTGTCTGGTGAAAAATTCTTGGAGGTTGAAACCCCAGTTTTAATTAAATCTACCCCAGAAGGTGCCAGAGATTTCGTGGTGCCAAGTCGTTTGAACAAAGGACAATGGTACGCATTGCCACAAAGTCCGCAAACATTCAAACAATTGCTCATGGTGAGTGGTTTTGATCGCTATTTTCAAATTGTAAAATGCTTCCGTGACGAAGATTTGCGTGCCGACAGACAACCAGAGTTCACACAAATTGACTGTGAAATGAGTTTTGTGGAACGCGAAGACATCATTCAAACTTTTGAGGGAATGATGAAGCAATTGTTCAAAGAAGTAAAAGGCATTGAGTTTGGTGATTTCCCTAGAATGAGTTACGCTGATGCCATGAAATATTACGGTTCAGATAAGCCAGACATTCGTTTTGGAATGCCATTCGTTGAATTTAAAGCCCCTGGAAATGAGTTGGATGTTGTTTCTGGTAAGAATTTTGGGGTATTTGATAATGCCGAAGCTGTTATTGGAATATGTGCCACTGGTGCCGCTGCATTTACTAGAAAACAAATTGATGCACTTACAGATTATGTAAAACGACCTCAAATTGGGGCAACCGGTATGATTTATTGCCGCGTTGAAGCCGATGGTTCTTTGAAATCTTCGGTAGATAAATTTTATGATGCAAATGCCTTGGCGGCTTGGCAAAAAGCCATGAACGCACAACCTGGCGATTTGATGTTGATTTTGGCTGGTGGGTTAGAAAAAACCCGAAAGCAGTTGAATGAACTTAGATTATTGGTAGGGACAGAATTGGGATTGAGAAATCCATTCGATTACAAACCTTTGTGGGTGGTTGATTTTCCATTATTAGAATGGGATGAAGACCATCAGCGTTTCCATGCCATGCACCATCCTTTTACCAGTCCTTTGCCTGAAGACCGTGAGTTAATGAGCACAGATCCAGGGAAAGTAAGGGCGAACGCTTACGATTTGGTGATCAATGGTGTTGAAATTGGCGGTGGTTCAATTCGTATTTTCGATAAAGACTTGCAATCGGAAATGTTTGATTTGCTTGGTTTTACAAAAGAAGAAGCACAATATCAGTTTGGTTTCTTGATGAACGCTTTCCAATATGGAGCTCCTCCACATGGTGGTTTGGCACTTGGTTTTGACCGTTTGTGCTCTCTTTTTGGCGGCAGTGACAGTATCAGAGACTTTATTGCCTTCCCGAAAAACAACAGTGGCCGCGATGTGATGATCGATGCTCCTAGCACGTTGAGTGCAGCTCAATTGAAAGAGTTGGAGTTGTAAAAAAGAGGGTTTATAAAGGTTTATCAGGGTTTATAAAGGTTTATGAAGGTTTTATAAGAAGTAGTCAATATAACTTTCAACTTTCAACTTTAAACGATTAGTTGATTAAACGTTTAATCCTATAATCCTATAAGCCAATAAACCTATAAGCCTACAATCCGTTTACAACGGCGAAAATTCTAGGCAATAAAATATACAAACCTACAATGATGGCAACTGCGCTTGCGCAGAAGGTGGCTCCAGCGGCCATGTCTTTTGATTGGCCAACTCCCGGATGTTGATCTGGATGTAACGTATCTAATGCTTTTTCTAATGCTGTGTTTAATCCTTCCGATACAAGCATTAATCCAATTGCCAACCAAAGAATGGCCCATTCGAAACGGGTTAAATGTTGCCCGAAATAATCTAAACTAAAGCCAGTAACCACGGTGATTACCATGCAAACCAAAATAATTTGGAAATTGCGTTCGGTGCGGGCGAGCAACAACACTCCATTGAGTGCGTATTTGAAAGATTTGTAGAAACGTAACATACTGCTATTGGTACTTCAAAGATGCAAGATTGTTGCTAAAATAAAAAGGCTCCCAGAGGGAGCCTTTTCACAAATATTCGTTTATTGATTAGAATGTATTGATTTTGATACGTTTTTCGATTTCCTCAACGTCGTGTCGGAACTTTTTATCGGTTTCCATCAAGTCGTTTACTGTTTGGCAAGCGTGAATTACAGTACTGTGATCACGTCCCCCAAAGAAAATACCAATATTTTTCAAAGAGGCTTTGGTTAAGTCTTTGGTGAAATACATGGCAATTTGACGGGCTTGAACGATTTCGCGCTTTCTGGTTTTAGATTTAACTGCTTCAACAGGAATGTTGTAGAAGTCGCAAACCAATTTTTGGATGTAATCAATGCTAATTTCGCGGGTAGAATTTTTGACAAAATTCTTAACAATTTGTTTCGCAAGGTTAAGATCCAATTGTTTTCTGGTTAATGAACCCTGTGCCAATAATGAAATTAAAGCACCTTCAAGTTCACGAACGTTTGTATCGATGTTGTGAGCCAAGTATTCAACCACATCTTTATGCAATGTGATACCATCTTGGTACATTTTATTTTCTAGTATAGAAACTCTGGTTTCAAAATCTGGACCGTTAAGGTCGGCAGACAATCCCCACTTGAATCGGCTCAACAAACGCTCATCCATGTTTTTTAAGTCTTTTGGAGGACGATCACATGTTAAGATGATTTGTTTTCCATTTTGGTGCAAATGATTGAAGATTTGGAAGAAAACTTCCTGAGTCCTTTCTTTTTTCGCAAAGAATTGAACGTCATCAACAATCAAAACATCCAAATATTGATAAAAGTTTACAAACTGATTGTTGTTGCCTTGTTTCGCAGAGTCAATGAATTGATTGATGAATTTTTCTGCACTCACAAAAACAACCACCTTTTGTTTGTGTGTTTGTTTAATCAAATTACCGATGGCATGTGCCAAATGTGTTTTACCCAAACCACAACCACCAAATACCATTAGCGGATTGAAAGCAGTACCACCTGGTTTTTGAGCAATTGCCAAACCAGCATTACGTGCAAGCTTGTTGCAATCTCCTTCCACAAAATTGTCGAAGGTGTAACGAGGATTCAACTGACTATCGATGTTCATTCTCTTCAAACCAGGAATAATGAATGGATTCTTAATAGGAGAGTCGAGGTTAATCGGCATTCCCAATTCATTGTTCACTTGTTTGGTTGAATTTCCAGTTGGTAAGTTGATGGTAAAAGGCTGTTGATCAACCCCAGATGCAGTTTCAACGATGATGTTATATTCTAGTTTAGCAGTTGGGCCAATAATTTTCTTTAAGGTTTTGTGAAGGAGCTGTACGTAATGCTCTTCTAACCACTCATAGAAAAATTGGCTTGGAACTTGAATTGTGAGTACTTTATTAGACATTTTAACCGGTTTGATAGGTTCAAACCAGGTCTTAAAACTTTGAGGATTAACATTGTCTCTAAAAATTTTTAAGCAGTCTTGCCAAACAATTTCATGTGCCTTTTTTTCCATAGATGTTGTTTTTCGTCTTTTCTTTTTAAGTGTGTGAATAAAGTGTAGTTAACTTGTTGAAACACAATAACTGATTGATATTGTATTTCATTCGGTAAAGAAAAAGATAAAATTCACATTTTGCTAATTTTTTTTACTTGTTTTTTAATTTTTTTTAGCGTATGAAATTTCAAAATTAGAAAGAATACTCTCCAAATTCACTTCTTAAAACGTCGGCAATCTCGCCAAGGGTGGCATATTGCTCAACAGCGTCTAATATATAAGGCATTAAATTGGCGTCTGTTGAACACGCATTCTTTAAGTTTTGTAGCTTTTCTGAAACTAAAGTTTGGTTTCTGCGGGATTTCAAATCATTGATTTTTTTAGTTTGTGTGTCTCTAATGCTATCGTCGATTTTGAAATTAGGAACACTATCAGTTTCCTCAACTTGGAATTGATTTACTCCAACTACAATGGCTTCTTTACTTTCAACCTGTTTTTGGTATTCGTAACTGCTATTGGCAATTTGATTTTGAATCCAACCATTTTCAACGGCACTTACTGCACCGCCCATTTGATCGATTTGTTCAATCAACTTCCAAGCTTCTGCTTCGATGGCATCGGTGAGGGATTCTACGTAGTAACTTCCACCCAAGGGATCAACTGTATTGGTAACACCACTTTCAAATCCAATGATTTGTTGGGTTCTTAATGC
>CAZBMF010000068.1:0-12689 GCA_964492925.1 uncultured Rhizobium sp.
GCGTTTTATTTAGGATAAATATTGAAAATGAGTCTCCGTTTTGATAAATCACCCGCACAATTATTGAGAAAAGTAGTGCTGTCTTTGGCTATCATGGCCATCGTTTTTGGTGTGAACACTGGTTGTTCTCCAAAATTTGAAGAAGCAAAAACTTTGTTTGATCAAGGTTACTATGGTCAGGCGGCCGTTACTTTTGAGGAAGTATCCAAGCGTGATAAGGACAAAAAAGTAAAAGAGCAAGCTGTTTTCATGGCTGCTGAAGCATATCGTTTGAACAACGATTACGACAAAGCGAAGAAACTCTACGATAAAGTCTTGAAAAAAGATCCAAACAACGCGCAAGCATTGTTGATGCGTGCCAACATGTTAAAGAAAATGGAACTTTACCGTGAGGCAAACGACGCTTACAACAAATACTTGGAAGTTGTTCCTGGCGACACTACTGTGCAAATTAAAAAGGCTGGTTGTGAATTGGCTCTACGTTGGACACCAGATAGTTCATTGTTTAAAGTTGAAGAGTTTAAAGCTGCTAACAGTAAAGCCAATGATTGGGCGCCAATGATTGCCGCCAAAAAAGACAATTTGGTGTTCTTCGCATCAGACAGAGAAGGTGGTTTTAGCAAAAGAGTATATGGCGGTACCATGCAAATGTGGTCCGACATTTGGTACATCGAAGGAAAAGAATCTAAAGTTTCTGATAGCAAAAAGAAAAGCAAAAAAGTATCAGTTGTAAAATGGAACAAACCAGTTTACGCTGAAAAAAATAGCACAAAATGGAATGAAGGTGGTTTAACATTCGACGATAAATTCTCTACCATGTATGTGACTCAATGTGGTGGTGATGACGGAAAAACAGAAAAATGTGCCATTTATTCTTACAAAAAAACCGGTGTAGATTGGAATCTTGGTGAAGCGCTTGATATCTGCAAAGAAGATACAGGACATAGCTACGGTCACCCAGCTTATGGTTTAGACGATAAAATCTTGTATTTCTCTTCTGACCGTCCAGGTGGATATGGTGGATTCGACATTTGGGCCATTACCTACAGCAAAAGATCTAAAAACTGGGGTACTCCAATCAACTTAGGTCCAGACATTAACACTGCTGGCAACGAGTATTTCCCATTCTTTAACAAACACGATAAACGTTTATATTTCAGTTCTGACGGATGGCCAACCCTTGGTGGTTTGGATATCAATGCGGCAGACATGACCAACGATATCACCAAATGGAAAGACCTTGAAAACATGCGTGAGCCTTTGAATAGCGGTGGTGACGATTTTGGTATCACTTTCTATGAAGGAAAAAGCACAAAAGGTTTCTTCACTTCTAACAGAGGTAAAAAGAACGACGACGATATTTATTCATTTGATATTGTGCCATTGGTAATTACCATCCGTGGTGTAGTTACAGATTGTAACACAAACAAACCATTGGCTGGTGCAACTGTCATGATTTCCAATGATAAAGACACAACTGTGATGGTGTTGAAAGCCAACGAGCGTGGTGAATATCAAGCAACCTTGAATCCTAAAACCAACTACGAACTTTTGGCAAAATACCCAGAAATGTACTATTTCGAAAAGCCTCCAGTGAACAGAACCACTCATGGTATTCGTTTTAGCAAAGAATTGGTTCAGGATTTTTGTATGGAAAATCCATTGGACAAAATCTATACACTTCCAATTTTCTATGATTTAGATTCAGCAAATATTCGTCCTGATGCTGCTAAAATCCTCGATACCTTTGCACAAGAAGTATTGATTAGATACCCACGATTGATTGCGGAATTAGGTTCACACACCGACTGTCGTGCATCAGTAGAATACAACACCAAATTGGCTCAACGTCGTGCTGATAGTGCGAAAGTTTATTTGGTTAGAAAATATAAAATTGATACTGCCCGTATCCATGCTGTAGGATTTGGAGAGAAAGAATTGATCAACGATTGTAAATGTGAAGGCGCTGAAAAAGCTGGATTTACACCTTACCGTCAAGATACAACCCGCAAAATGGTGATTGAAAAAGATGCCAAAGGAAATGTAATCAGAAGCTATTACGACAAGTACAAACAATCTGAGTTGACAAAAATTGATGGTAAGTGGTTTGTTCCTTGCGATGAATTCCAACACCAACAAAATCGTAGAACCACTGTTCGATTTGAGTGGGGGAATCAAAAGTCTAGGGCTAAAGTGAACCAAGATGTTGATTTGAATAACAGCAATAAAGGTGCAGAATCTAAAAAGAAAGAAGAAGAAGCAAAAGCACTTGCCGCAAATCCTGATTTAGACCTTACAAATGCCATTCGTTTGCGCATTGCATTACAAGACAGCGTAAAAATGATCTCTGTAATGATTGCAAACAAAGAAGCTAAAGCATTTGCATTCGACTTTAAAGGCAAATTAACAGCTGTACCTACAGAAGTAGCTGCAGAATGGTTTGAGAAAGACCTTATTGTGAAGAAAGATTTTGCCGACGGCGAAAAAATCAAAGTGGGTAAAGTAAAATTGCCTTCTAACAAATTTGTGGTTGAAGAGGTAATGGTTGGTGACTATTTGGTGAAAGGTGTTCAATTCACCATCACTGACAAAGTAAAAGTACCAACTCTTGGTAAGAGTTTCTTCAGCAAACCATTTAAAGAAGATTCTTTTGTGAGTGGATCAGAATTGGTATTGATTCCTAAAAAAGCGCCTAAAAAACCAAAGGCTAAAAAAGAAGAAAAGAAAGACGGAGAAGAAACAGCTCCTGAGAATAAATAATTAGAGTTGAGAGTTGAGGGTTTAAAGTTTAGAGTTGTAAAACATTAAACGTTAAACCCTAAACTTTAAACTCTAAACCCTAAACCCTAATTACCTCTGGTAATGATTCCAAATATTCCAAAATTAAAACACCAAGATTCTAATAATTTCTTTATCCTAGCTGGTCCTTGTGCCATTGAAGGCAGAGATATGGCATTTAACATTGCCGAACACCTAGTTAAAATTTCAGACAAATTAAACATCCCTCTTGTATTCAAAGGTTCTTACCGCAAAGCCAATCGCTCTAGAATCGATTCGTTTACCGGCATCGGGGATGAATTGGCATTGTCGATTTTAAAAGAAGTGGGTGAACATTTTAATATCCCTACAGTAACAGATATTCACGAATCGCACGAGGCAGCAATTGCAGCTCAATACGTAGATGTATTGCAAATTCCCGCTTTCCTCTTCCGCCAAACTGAATTACTTGTTGCCGCTGCCAAAACTGGAAAGTTTGTCAATATTAAAAAAGGACAATTTGCAGGTTCTGACGCAATGCAACATGCTTTCCAAAAATGTGCTGACTCTGGAAATTCAAACGTATTACTGACCGACAGAGGAAACTCTTTCGGATACACCGATTTGGTTGTGGATTACAGAAACATCCCTCAAATGCAAAAAATTGGAGTACCAGTGATTATGGACATTACCCACAGCTTGCAACAACCCAATCAATCTAGCGGTGTTACTGGCGGTAAACCAGAACTCATTGAAACCATTGCCAAAGCAGCCATTGCCGTTGGCACTGATGGGCTTTTCCTTGAAACTCACCCCGATCCGAAAAATGCTAAAAGCGACGGCGCAAACATGATTCCGCTCTCTGAAGTTGAAGGTTTGTTGAACAAATTAATACGCATTCGTCAAGCAATTTTATAATTGTTTGGTCTATATTTGCTATAACTAAAATACGAAAATTATGATGACAGGATTTGTACACTTACACAACTTTTTACGTTGGGTAATTTTAGTGTTGTTGATTTGGACAATCATCAACAGCTTTTTGAATAAAAATGGCAAAGAAACCAAATTTTTGACCATCGCTTCTCATACCATGTTGCTTTTAGGCATCATTCAATGGTTTGCCGGTGATTGGGGATTAAAACTCATTCAAAACGTGGGCATGGCCAACGTGATGAAAGATTCTACCCAAAGATTAATGGCCGTTGAACATCCAATGACCATGATCATATCTATCGTATTAATTACAATGGGTGGCATGTCTGTGAAAAAAGGAAAATCAAATGCAAAATGGTTGTACATCATTGCATTGGTGCTTATTTTAAGCAGAATTCCTTGGGCTCGACCATTGTTCCCAGGAATGTAATATCTTATTTGAAAAGGCTGCAATTGTAGCCTTTTTTTTTGCTGAAATCCATCGAAAATCTCCTGATATACAACGTATATTGAAAGCTGTTCATCGTATTTTTTTATAAATTTGCATACAGTTACATATATTAGAGTTATGAAAAAGAATGTATCATGGATTGCAGTTGTTTTGGTATCAGTGTTATCAGGTTTTGTTGGATCTTGGATCTTTAACAAAATTGGCCGTTCAGATGTCGCTTTTTTAAAAGTTGCCGGCAGCGATGTACCCGCAAGACTTGCTTCAAATGGTATGAACCTTGCTGGCTTCGAGGAAGCTTCCGCCACCTCTACCCCAACCGTAGTTTTTATCAAAACCCTCAGTACCGTTCAATATGAAAGTCCTTTCGGTGGACTATTTTGGGATTTCGACCCTTTTGGAAGTCGCGGGCAAGCCACTTCTACTGGTAGCGGGGTGATTGTGAACTCCGACGGGTATATTGTAACCAACAACCACGTAATTCAAGGTGGTGAAAAAATTACCGTTGTGCTCAACAATAGCAAAAAAGAATATGTGGCTAAAGTAATTGGCACAGACCCAAGTTCAGATCTTGCATTAATTAAAATTGAAGAGAAAAACCTTCCAGCCATCGTTTTTGCCAATTCCGATGACGTAAAAGTAGGTGAATGGGTGTTGGCTGTAGGAAATCCATTTAACCTCAACAGCACCGTTACCGCCGGTATTGTAAGTGCGAAAGGCCGAAATATCAATATTGTGAAAAACCAATTCCCAATTGAAAGTTTCATCCAAACCGATGCTGCTATCAACCCTGGAAACAGCGGTGGTGCATTGGTTGATTTAAAAGGAAGATTGGTGGGAATCAACACCGCCATCCAAAGCAATACTGGAAGTTATACCGGTTATGGCTTCGCTATTCCTAGCAATATTGTTCAGAAAATTGTTCAAGACTTTATCGAAAAAGGTGAAGTTTTGCGCGCCTTTGCTGGTATGGATGTTGTTGAGCTAACCTCTGCAGAAACTGAGTCCTTGTCCCTCAAAAATGAACCTGTAAAAATTAAGGAAATTTTGGGTGATGGCCCCGCCGCAAAAGCTGGACTGAAAGCAAATGATGTTATTGTGAAATTAGGAAATACCACCATCAATGGTCGCTCAAGTTATGATGAATTCATGGCTTATCAACGTCCGGGAAAATCCATCAATGTGGTTGTTCTAAGAGGTGGAAAAGAAATGCAATTCACTATTAATCTTATCGATAAAAAAGAAAATCAATCCCTCATCATGAAGGGAGCTGTCAATAGCAAATATCTTGGTGCCGACTTCCAGCCACTGTCGAAAACCGACTGTGATAAATACAAAATTACCTCTGGCATACGTATTTTAAACATTCAACGTGGTCAATTTGTGTCGCAAATGGGACTTCCAAACGGATTTATTGTAACCAAATTTAACGGAAAAGCATACACCGAAGCTGAAGATTTGATTGCGGCCATGGAAGGTGGAAATGGACGCATTGAAATTGAAGGAAAAGATCCAAACGGTAGTACAAGAAGCTATTCCTTTTTCAGATATTAATACCCAAATCTCACTGTGCAACTTCCTGTGATTCAATTTAAATCAATCTTTATTTTCATTCTTTTTATTTTTGGGGGACAACAATTCGCCTCGAGCCAGTTTGTTTATACCATCGAAAAAAGATTCGACGACTGCCCTAAACCACCATTAACGGATTACTCCAAGGAAGAAAATTGGGCCGCACTGCCCTCAAAAACCGATGCCGCCGATTTATGTCCTTATGGCGTTTCTGAAAACCAACAAAATGCCAAAGTTGATGTGTTTTATATTCATCCAACTACTTACAGAAAAAAGCCCACAAAATTCGTTTGGAATGCCGATGTTTCAGATGATAATTTGAATGAAGAGATGGACAATAGTCCGCTCAAATATCAAGCGAGTATTTTCAACGGCAGTTGCAAAGTTTATGCACCAAGATACCGTCAAGCGCATTTATATTGCTTCAGAACCCCTAATATTGACGACAAATGGAAAGCCTTAGACTATGCCTATCAAGATGTTAAAGAAGCCTTTCAATTTTACTTAAAGCATCACAACCACGGCAGACCCATTGTAATTGCAGCGCATAGCCAAGGAACAATTCATGCACACAGAATCATTAAAGATTTCTTTCAAGACAGCCTCAAGAATAAATTGGTCATTGCCTATTTGGTGGGTATGCCTGTTCCGAAAGATTCATTGCCAAAAGTAGATTTTTGCAGCAATCCAGCTCAAACCCAATGTTGGGTGAGTTGGAGAAGTTACGAACGCAATTTTATCCCTCAAAATTACAACCAAGATGCTGAGAAATCTCTGTGCATCAATCCCATTACTTGGAAATACAATGAAGAATACGCTGAAAAGAATTTGAATAAAGGAGCGGTGTTGTTGCCTTTTAAAAAAGTTTTAACCGAAAGGTGCGATGCTCAAGTGCACGGGGGAATTCTTTGGGTAACCAAACCAAAATTTAGGGGGAGTGCTTTTTATACGAATCCAAATTATCACATTGCTGATTTGAATTTCTTTTACATGGACATCCGTGAAAATTTAGAAGTTCGTATCAAAAATTATTTTGAGAAATTGCCTACTATGTGACGATAGTCACTGTATGTGCACGTTTCTTTCTCGATAATTACATATTAGAATACTACCCTCATGCAAAAATCCTATCAAATTCTCATTATTGGTGGCGGAAATGCTGGAATTTCCGTGGCTTCAAAACTCTTATTGAAAGATAAAGACCTCGAAATTGCAATCATTGAACCTTCTGAAAAACACTATTATCAACCTGCTTGGACCTTAGTTGGCGCTGGTGATTTCAATATCAATGATACCATCAAATTAGAAAAGGATTATATGCCTAAAGACGTCAATTGGATCAAAGATTCTGTAGTTTCACTTGACCCAGAAAACGACCAATTGACATTAAAATCGGGTGAAATTATTGGATATCAATATTTAATTGTTGCCCCAGGAATTCAATTAAATTGGGATGAAATTAAGGGATTAAAAGAAACCTTGGGTAAAAACAATGTAACCAGCAATTACAGTTTTGAAACAGCCCCGTACACTTTCGAGTGTTTGAAAAATTTCAAAGGTGGAAATGCCATTTTTCATACCCCTAACACGCCCATTAAATGCGGTGGTGCACCTATGAAAATCATGTTTATGGCATCTGATTATCTCAGAAAACATGATTTACTCAACAAAACCAAGGTGCAATTTTGGAGCGGTGGAACACGCATTTTTGCAGTTGAAAAATATGAAAACACCTTTAAAAAAGTGTTTGAAAGATATGGCATAGCACAAAATTTTCACCAAAAATTGGTGGAAATCGATGGGCCTGGAAAAAAAGCAAAATTTGTTGGTTTAGGTCCTGATAACAAAGACATAGAAACTTGGGTTGATTATGATTTCATCCATGTAACCCCGCCACAAAGTGCTCCAGATTTCATTAGACAATCTAAATTGGCGAATGCCGCGGGATGGGTAGACGTAGATAAAAACACGCTACAACATATCACTTACAACAACATCTTTTCATTGGGGGATGCTTCGAGTTTGCCAACTTCAAAAACGGGTGCAGCCATTAGAAAACAGTCTCCCGTTTTGGTTGAAAATTTGCTTCAACTAATGAAAAAGCAACCACTTACCGCATCATACAACGGTTATACCAGTTGTCCTGTGTTAACTGGTTATGGCAAATTGGTTCTGGCTGAATTTGACTATACCAATACCCCAACGGAAACATTTCCGTTCGACCAAAGTAAGGAACGCTATTCGATGTATTTATTAAAAAAATATATCCTGCCGTTCTTGTATTGGTCGCAAATTTTACCGGGAAAAATGTAACCAAATCCTTTATTCTGAAATAATTCGTTTGAACCACCTTGCAGAAATTTCATTATCTTCGTAATAGAAATTTCTAACATGAAAAAGTGGTTCAAGCGAATTGGCATTACGATTGCCTCAATTTTTTTAATTTTACTCATCCTTCCTTTCGCATTTAAAGGCAAAATCCTTAAAATGGCCCAAGAAGGTGCTAGCTCATCGGTGAATGCAACCATCAAATTTGATGACGATTTGAGCCTGAGTTTGATACGCAATTTCCCCAACCTTTCGGTGGGTGTTAACAACTTGAAAATCATTGGAATTGACTCATTCAAACACGATACACTTTTTTCTGCTCCAGAAATTAGAATGACCATCGATATTTCCTCATTATTGGGAGGAAATAAACCAATTTCGATTCGACGAATTTATCTCAAACAACCGCGATTAAATGTGGTGGTTTTGAAAAGTGGTAAAGCCAACTACGATATTGCCAAACCAGATACAACTACCAAAACAGTAGATACTTCTAAAAGTGCACCTATTGCACTTAAATTAAAAGATGTTGAAATTGAAGATGGTAACATTTCATACAATGACCAAAGCATGGGTGTTGAAATGGTTTCTGGTGGTTCCAACCTAATGTTACAGGGTGATTTCGAAAACAACATCTTTGTAATGAACACCGAACTTGGATCTAAAAACCTCAATATCAATTTCGGTGGAATGACATTGGTTTCTAAATCTGTTTTGGATGTAAAAACCAACATCGATGTAGATTTGAACAAAATGCGTTTTGCTATCAAAGACATCGCAGTGAAAATGAATGAATTGCCGTTGGATGCTAAAGGTTGGTTGCAAATGAATGCAAACAACATGGACATGGACTTTTCGGTGAATGCACCTACTTCTGACTTTAAAGCATTTTTATCGGTTGTGCCAGGTTGTTTCACCAAAGATTTTGCAAGTGTAAAAACCTCTGGAAAGATGGGCATTAAATTTGGAATTAAAGGGGTGATGGACAGCTTGAGAATGCCTGCAACACACCTTGAATTGAAAGTAGACAATGGCTCTTTCCAATACCCTTCTTTGCCAGCTGGTGTTTCAGGTATCAATGTAGATTTTAAATTCGACAATGCCGACGGAAATCCCGACCACTCAATTGTAGATTTAAAGAAATTCCAATTGAACTTCGGCGGAGAACCTTTCGATGCAAATCTTTACCTCACCACTCCTATTTCGAATGCTTATGCGAAAGGTGGGTTAAAAACTGCCTTACACCTTGAAAAATGGTTAAAATTAATGCCGCTAGAAGCCAATACCAACCTAAAAGGTGAAATCAATGCTGATTTTAATTTTGAGGGACATTATTCTGAATTTGTACCAGGGAAAATGCAGGACCTTAAGGCCGCCGGCCATCTTGCCATTAACAACCTATTGTATACTTCACCAAGCACGCTTCCTTTGTCGTTAAACAACCTCAATGTGAGCATTAACCCTAAAGAAGTGGCTTTGGCCTCTATGGATTTAGGATATGGTAAATCCACCATTTCTGCTTCAGGTAAGATTACCAATATGTTGGGATATGCATTCAACGGAGAAACCCTTCATGGAAACCTTGCAATTGCAAGTAAATCAATTGATTTAAACGAATGGATGAACTCCTTACCTGCTTCCACTGAACCTGCAAAAGTAGACACCGCAGCGGCGCCAATGAGTGCGGTTGAATTGCCTAAAAATCTTGATTTTGTATTCACTGCCACTGCGGGAAATATGATTTATCAGAATTACAATTTAACTGGATGTATGGCAAAAGCCATCATTAACAATGGTGTGTTAACCATAGATCCAATCAAAGCAAGCCTTTGGGGAAGTACTTTCGAAATGAATAAAACCACCTATGCCTATGAAAAAGGAGGCGATCCTAAGGTGGCAAGCACCATTGCCCTGCTCAATTTAAATCCTAAAAATATCACCGAAAATATTGAATTGGTGAATAAATATGCGCCCATCATCAAGGAAATTGAAGGACTTGCCAACCTTAATATGGGCATGACAACCAATTTAACCCCAGAAATGGGCGTGGATTTGAAATCTGTTTTTGCTGATGGAAACTTAGACCTCATGCAAGGGTTGTTCAATATGCCACAATGGATGAGTGAAGCAGCCAAGTATTTTAAATGGGAAAACAAAAAACTCGAAGTTCAGCCAGGAAATTATGGCTTTGCAATTGCCAATGGTGAACTTACCCTCAAAGATTCTATCCGTTTAAAATTGCCAAAAGGAAGCAAAATGAGCCTCATCGGTAAGGTTGGACTTGATCAAAAAGTAGATTTTGGAGGAAAGATAAACGCCGAAGGAAAATCTTTGCCATTCAAAATTTCAGGAACGGTTTCTGCACCAAAATTGGTTATAGATTGGAAAGCAATCGGAAAAGGACTAATCCAACCAAAATTAGATAAAGCAAAAGAAGACGTTATCAATAAAGCCAATCAAGCTGCCGACAAATTGCTCGACAAAGCGCGCCAAGAAGCGGAACAAATTCGTAAAACTGCAAAAGAAAAGGCAGACCAAATTAGAAGTGAAGCCCGCAGATTGGCCGATAAAGAACGTCAAGAAGGCGAAAGACTTGCTACAGAAGCTCAAAATAAAGCCAACGCTGAAGCCGATAAATTGATGGATAAAGCTAAAAATCCAATCGAAAAATATGCAGCTGAAAAAGCTGTAAAGGCACTCAAAAAAGAAGCAGAGAAAAAAGCCAACTCTTTGAGATCAACAGCAAATTCTTCCGCCGATAAAATGGTGTTAGAGGCAGATAAAAAAGCAGAAACCCTAGAGCTAGAAGCAGATAAACGCGCCTCTGGAATCATTCAGAAAGCCGAAGAAGAACGCAATAAATCACTTCGTAAATAAGCAATGACATTTCGGCATCTTTTTTCCATATTCATCGTGGTTGCACTATTGGGTGCAAACACGCTATACGCACAAAAAAAGATGCCGAAAAAACCTGTGCCCAAAGCTCCAATATCCCCCAAAAAAACAAAACCAAATTCCTTCTTCATCGATTTACATTGCAAGCACCACTCCCCCATTTCTGATACCACCATTGACCAACAAAAAGTGTATTTGAAACATGGACAATTCTTTGCAACCATTAAATTAATTGATCAACCAGATCCCAATATCAATTTGGCTTTTAGCGTTTCTTACCCGTTTAATGACACTATCCTTCTGGGGATGTTCAACCAATTTTTTATTGCCGAACCAAAAACCAGAATTGTTTACGCAGTTACAGATAACTACTATTTTGAGTATATCAAACTTCAGAAAAAACCTCTCGTTATTCCGGAAAAACACAAACGCTTTGCTCTAAAAACTGGAAAAGAATACAAAGCCATTATCCATCAAATTGTTGATTTTGACACCATTGTTTCTGGGGGAAGAGGCACCGTTACCGGTTTTCATGCTACCGAAATTGTAGACCTGAAAAAACCCTTCTCTAAAAGCATCGTCAACAACAAAGACAGCGCCCTCCAAAATCCAGAAAACTACATTTGCCTTAATGATCCCAAAATGCTTGGATTTTTTGTGGATTCTGCCACTTCCGACACCATCAGGGTGAGCATTTCTGCACAAAAACCTGGACTCAGGATTCTTTACAAAGCGCACAAATCTAAAAATTATTCCGCCATTAAACCCATGTACCATTTTTATCCAATGAACTCGGTTATTGGCACCAATCAGCCCCTGTGGTATTCCAAAAATATTCCGTATTCAAACGATTTGAACTTTTTCTATTACAACGGAGATTGCTGGATCTTGCCCGGTCAATGTGCAACCGCCGACAATTATCAAGGTGGTATTGTGCCTCAAGGCATTCTCCAAAAACCTCTTATTCCGGCTAAATTTTTCAAGAAATTACAGAATTATTCAAAATAATCACCCAATCCATTTAAACCTTGACGAAATTTCTATCACCCAAGTTTGAATCTAAAAATCAAAAAGTCCTTCCCCTTAAAGACTTTCTGAAACGACTTTTCATTTACTCCCTTTATGCCTTTATCATTGTGTTTTTTTCAATGGCCATTGGGGTAATTGGATACATGCATTACGCCAATATCAATTTCATCGATAGCTTCCACATGGCAGCGCTCATATTAACGGGAATGGGACCCGTTGTTGAAATGAAAACCACCGCGGCCAAATTGTTTTCTTCCTTTTACGCGCTATACAGCGGTGTGGCTTTCCTCACCATGATTGCCACTTTCTTGGCGCCAATTTTACATAGGTTGTTACACATTCTTCACCTCGATGATGAAGATTAACGCTTGATGAATTTCTGAGGGACATATCCCTCAACTTCAACAACGTAAATACCTACTGATAAACCTGTTACATCAATTCCAATAGTGTTTGATTCCAACATTTCACATTTTCTCAATACTTCACGGTTCAATTCATCCAAAACCTTCACGTTAATTATATGATTTCCAATAGGATAATCCATGCGTACGGTTAATACATTGTCGGTTGGATTTGGAGAAATTGCAAAACTTTCTCTATCAACTTTTTGCACATTTACAAACATCATTTGTTCAATTGCAGAAATTGTTCGATCGTCTATAAATGGCTTAATTCCAAAGCTCACATGCCCGCCATTGGCCGTATTAAAACTGCTATTCCA
>CAZBMF010000069.1:0-342 GCA_964492925.1 uncultured Rhizobium sp.
TATTCATTGAAGGACCAGAGGTATCTTTGAAAGGATCACCAACAGTATCACCAGTTACAGAAGCCTTGTGTGGTTCAGATTTTTTGTAGAAAGTTTCGCCGTTGATATCAACACCTTTTTCGAAAGATTTTTTAGCGTTATCCCAAGCACCACCTGCATTTGATTGGAAAATACCCATCAATACACCAGATACAGTTACACCAGCTAAAAGACCACCTAAAACTTCAGGACCAAATACAAAACCAACAATTACAGGAGTAATCAAGGCAATTGCACCAGGGTACATCATTTCACGAATAGAAGCTTTTGTAGAAATTGCTACACATTTTTCGTATTCTGGTT
>CAZBMF010000069.1:352-972 GCA_964492925.1 uncultured Rhizobium sp.
GGAATTTCACGGAATTGACGACGAACCTCGTTCACCATATCCATTGCAGCACGACCTACCGCTTGAATACACAATGCAGAGAATACAAATGGAATCATACCTCCTACAAACAAACCAGCCAATACAGGGGCTTTGTAAATATCAATTGCATCGATACCAGCAATACCAACGAAAGCAGCAAATAAAGCCAAAGAAGTTAATGCGGCAGATGCAATGGCAAAACCTTTACCAGTAGCAGCAGTAGTATTCCCTACAGCGTCTAAATTGTCTGTACGCTCACGAACTTCAGGAGGTAATTGACTCATTTCAGCAATACCACCAGCGTTATCGGCAATTGGTCCGAAAGCATCAATAGCCAATTGCATAGCTGTTGTAGCCATCATACCAGCAGCTGCAATGGCAACACCATACAAACCAGCGAAATAGTAAGAAGCCATGATACCACCAGCCAATGTAAGAATTGGGATTACAGTAGATTTCATACCAACAGATAAACCAGCAATAATGTTGGTTGCAGCTCCAGTAGATGAGTTTTGTACAATACCGAGAACTGGTTTTTTACCAAGTGCAGTGTAGTATTCTGTGAAGTAGGAAATAAGGTATCCTACTGAAAGACCAAC
>CAZBMF010000069.1:982-6422 GCA_964492925.1 uncultured Rhizobium sp.
GGGATTACAGTAGATTTCATACCAACAGATAAACCAGCAATAATGTTGGTTGCGTGACCTGTAGAAGATTGTTGAATGATTGAATTCACAGGAGCTTTACCCATAGCAGTGTAATATTCAGTTACAATACTCATGATAGCACCAACAACTGTTCCTACAAAAATTGCAGCAAATACGTTTAATTTAGTGAATTGATAATCACGAATGATCATTGTATCAGGCAACATCCAATTTACAACAAAATAAGAAGCTACAACTGTTAAAATCATTGAAGACCAGTTACCCAAATTCAATGCATTTTGTACATTTGATTTTTCATCTTTAATTGTAACAAACCAAGTTCCGATAATTGAGAAAATGATACCCAAACCACAAATTACCATTGGTAATAGGATAGGAGCCATTCCACCAAAATTATCAACTGAAACGATTTCTTGTCCCAATACCATCGTTGCTAAAATAGTAGCAACATAAGAACCAAATAAATCAGCACCCATACCAGCAACGTCACCTACGTTATCACCAACGTTATCGGCAATAGTTGCAGGGTTTCTAACATCGTCTTCTGGGATACCAGCTTCCACTTTACCTACTAGGTCAGCTCCAACGTCGGCAGCTTTGGTGTAAATACCACCACCAACACGGGCAAAAAGTGCAATTGATTCAGCACCTAAAGAGAAACCAGTTAATACTTCAATTGCAGTTTTAACGGTATTCTCACCCAAATGACCGAAAATATTTAAAAAGGCGATAAATAATCCTCCCAAACCTAAAACTGCCAAACCAGCAACACCTAATCCCATTACAGTTCCACCTGTAAAAGATACATTTAATGCATGTTTCAAACTTGTACGAGCTGCTTGAGTAGTACGAACGTTTGCCTTAGTGGCAACATTCATACCAATGTATCCAGCATAAGCTGAAAATACAGCACCAATTACAAATGCAATTGAAATGATCCAACTCGAATGAATCTGAATTCCGTTTACTTCATGAATTGTACCTGAATAGGCCAATAATGCAGCTGCAAAAAGCACAAAAATGCTTAAAACTTTCCATTCAGCCTTCAAGAAGGCCATAGCACCTTTCGCAATGTAACTTGCTAATCGTTGCATGTTTTCATCACCAGCATCTTGCTTGCTTACCCATGCACTTTTGATTGCCATGACAATGAGTCCAACAATACCAAATGCAGGAATGAGATAAAGAATTATGTCTTTCATATTTTTTTGTTCTATTTTATTCTAAAATGATTTTAGGGGCGCGAAAATAATTAATCTTGAACAGATATCACACTTTTTTTATTAAATTGATACTATTTAATGATTATGTGGGTTATTTTTTGTTTTCAATAATCACAGGATTTGTTGATTTTACATCATTTTGAATCACTGAAACAAATGCAACACCATTGTAATTGCTTATGTACTTCAATTTTAAAACGCCTTGATTATCAATTATTTGATTCTTGTATGAATGTATTAGTTGTCCCAAATTATTTGTAATCTCTACCGAAGCCAATGTATTTGGAGTGAATCCAGACAATTGAAACTCATCAGAAATTGGATTAGGACTTACACTAAATTCAGTTTTGCTCAATTTGTGGCTAGAATTTACATGTTGAACCGCAGTTCTAACCAACATACTTTGATTGATGTATGTTCCAGATCCTGTTGTTTCTAACTTCACAGCAGTAACAGCGTAAATATATTTACCAGATGTCCAATTACAATCATCCACAAAAAAAGTATCCAGGGTATTTGAACCAGTACCGCACAATTCTCTTGCCAAACGAATCTCATTCTTTACGGTATCAATTCGGTATACATTGTAAGAATCTGCATCAGCACTTTTATTCCAATTAAGCATTATATTTCCTTTAGAAGAAACGGCAGTTAAGTTTTTTACTGGTTTTACATGATTCATTGTCAATGTTGGATCTCCAAGCAATTCAATAAAAACACCCCTCCAAGAACCATTAAATTGTCCATTAAAGTATTCTGCATCGTTATTTACTGTAAGCCTTGCACCATATCCAATGTTCATTCCTAGTCCCATGTGATGCAAATACCACTTAGGAATACCACCCCAACAAACATTGAATGAACCTGCGCAAAGAGAGGCTTTCAATAAGTTGTTTTTTGAATCGTAATCACCAAAATAACTCCCTGCCAAAATAGTAAAAGCATTTTTAAAAGTGCCTTTATATGATGCAAAATTGGTAGATGTTCCAATGCCGCTGCATGAATTATAAGATCCAGCACCACATCCGTAGCTCCACAAATAAGAACCATTGTTTTGTTCAGTAAAATAATCTTTGGTATCTGAAACACTATCTATACCGACAAAACAAGGCAAATTATGATATCCAGTTGATGCCAAATTCAATCCAGTAAAATTATTGTCAATCAAGGCTCTTTTTACAAATGAAATTTCTCCCATTCTAAAGTTGTGAACCCTGTCTAGATACTCTTTGGTTAGTTGAGTATCATTACTGGAAAATGCGCCCATATCAAACATATCCAAACGTCCAATTTCAAGTTCAATAAGTCCTGGAGAAACAGATTGGTCAAATTTGCCATCTTTTGGTACGTTATGATGCCTAGTAGAAGCTCCTGTAGTGCAATTAACTGAGTTATCAGACCATACACCATCAAAATCCCCATAATAACAATCAGCAGGCCAAGCACCTGTGTGATTCCCAGAACCTTCAACGTGACCATCTGGTGGTGGACGATCCCCACTTGAAGAGAAATTACCGGAATATGGCACCGGAACATGTCCTATTATATACAATGTTTTAGGCCTAGGTGAGGTTTGATCCATGATTTTTTGAATTTTAGATTTCACCACATTTACTTTTTCAGATCTTCCGGCATAGCATGACAAAACGGTCCATCCAGAATTCTCTAGATCTTTTTTCAAAGTTGAAATTTCATTTCTCAAAGAACTGATATATGCACTATCAATCAATAATATTACGCCACCTTTTTTTACAGCAGGTTGAAATTTATTGCCAGCAAAAATATAGCCCAATGCTTCAGTTGATGTTGATTTAACCTTAGCAATTAAATATTCTTTAGAAACTA
The DNA here is from genome assembly GCA_964492925.1 of uncultured Rhizobium sp. GTDB lineage: Bacteria > Bacteroidota > Bacteroidia > NS11-12g > UBA955 > VMCP01. Next base: position 4,072 of record CAZBMF010000069.1, read on the forward strand.
CACCAGTATTTTCAGTGAATTTATAGGTAGTTCCCGATAAAGATGTTACTTTGGTAAAATTGGCATCTCCGAAATTTCTGGAATAAACTTCAAAAGTTCCTGCGTAAGACTCTTGAGGCCAATTTATGGTAATTTGATTATTAATTATTTTAGCCTCGAGTTGCAATACTTGAGTTTTTGCAACTTGAGAATATGATACAACATAGCTCATTAAAAATAACACTAAGAGTGGTATTCGTTTGAGATTCAAGGGTAATTGTGTTTTCATGATTGGCAATTTAATGTGAAAAATATGATTTCGGGAAATTTTGTTAGCATATTGTGGAATATTCTGTAAAAGAGTAGATATTTTGATTTATTTTCGCAGCAAATTGATATAATGAAAAAAATATTCTTTTTGGCCTTGATATTTGGTTTGAATATCTTCGCCACATCACTAACAGCACAAACAGGTTCTAAAAAAACCAACGAACCTAAAGAGTCTGCTCCAAAAGAACTTGCTACTGCTGTTCAGATTTACTTCGATAACAATAAGTTCGAATTAAAGAAAGAAGAAATCAAAAAACTTGATGCTTTAGTAGAAAAATTAAAATCTATCAAAGAATATCGCTTGGTATTAACAGGTCACACCGATAGTACTGGTAACGATGATTACAACATGAAGTTGTCAGAAAATCGTGTTGATGGTGTTTTTGATTATTTAACAGAAAAAGACATTGAAGAGTCTTTCATGGAATTGAAATATTTCGGACGTGCAAAACCACGTGAGAAAAATGAAAGTGATGCTTCAATGAAGGCAAGAAACAGAAGGGTAGAAATCACGATCATAGAAAAACCAAAACCAGTTGAAGTACCAAAGCCAGTGGTAAAAGGAGATACTTGTACCAGAGACACTACTGTTACTGTTGGAGCGGGTATGTCTATCACCATGAACAAATGTGAATACATTAGAATGTGTAAGTCAACTCCCGGTAAATGTGTAACTATCAGAAAAACCAGCGACATTATGGAAATCATCAAAAGTGGACATCCATTATCGCTAAAAGGCAATGAAGGATTGATTTGGGCTGGTATCATGGAATTCAAATTTCCTGGTGATACTTGTTTGAGCAAACCATTTACCGCAACTGTTAAAGTTGATGGTTTAGATGCCTACAAGAGAGCAAAAATCAAATTGTTGGTAAAAGATGAAAAAACTGGCAAATTGAAAGCTTCTTCTGATCGTGAGAAAAAAATTGTTGCTGATAAATCAGACAAAAAGAAAGAAGTGATTAAATACGCTGTAACGGTAAAATGTCCTACTAGCAAAGACAAAGAAGGAACTGTTTTTGTTGCTGGTGGAGCAGGAAAAGGAAAAACAGCAATTATTAAGGATAAAACAAACCAAATCGACAGAGTATTTGTTGTGCAAGAAGGAGATCCTTCAAATAATTTACCTTTAACAATTATTGAAGGTGATAAGAAGGACAATGTTTTCACAGTGAAATACAGCAAATTATCTGAAGCACAATTTATTTTCCAATTGAACGATGGTTCATATACTTCAATGATGCCGGTAAGTCAAGTAAGACCAACCAAGGTTAAAACTGAACTTCGTAAAAAATACAAAATCAAAGTAAAACACTTAAAAGATTAAGATTCTGAATCATGGAGCGTTTAACGTCAAGATCTAAAGATGTAGTAAATAAAAAAATGAACTTCTGGGAGAGAATATATCTCCCAGCAGTTTTTGGTGGGATGTGGATCACCTTGAAACATTTTTTTAAGAAAAGCAATACCATTCAATATCCTGAAGTAAAAAGACCCATGAGTCAAATTTTTCGTGGTCAACATGTGTTAAAACGTGATGAACAGGGAAGAGAAAGATGTACGGCATGTGGACTTTGTGCAGTAGCTTGTCCAGCTGAGGCCATTACGATGGTTGCAGCAGAACGTACAAATGAGCAAGCGAATTTGTACAGGGAGGAAAAATATGCAGCAACATATGAGATTAATATGTTGCGTTGTATTTTCTGCGGGTTGTGTGAAGATGCTTGTCCAAAAGAAGCAATCTTTCTAACCGATAGAATTGTGGATGCAAATTTCGGTAGAGATGAATTTATCTATGGAAAAGACAAATTAGTTGAACCGATTGATGAAAGAATTGACGTTAGTAAACGTCAGGTGTGGGATTATCAAGAAACCAAATAATGCAAATTTCAAACTTACCTTTACCATTTTTGATATTATCGTTTATCACGATATTGTGTGCACTTTATGTAGTGACGAGTAAAAATCCAATTCACAGTGTTCTAGCTTTGATCCTGACATTCTTCAGTATTTCAGCGCATTATGTATTGTTAAACGCCCAA
>CAZBMF010000069.1:6432-12489 GCA_964492925.1 uncultured Rhizobium sp.
AATGGTTTACGCGGGTGCAATTATGGTTTTATTCTTATTTGTTTTGATGTTATTAAACTTAAGCAAAGAATCAGAACCTGTAAAATCTAATCTTTGGGGAGTTGCTGCAGCAATTTCAGCAGGTTTACTTTTGATTGTTGTTACAGCGGCTTTACAAAAATCTGGTGTTGCTATCATGAAAGGCAATGCTCCTGAAATTGGATTGGTGAAAAACTTGGGTAGGGTTTTGATGACAGAATATTTGGTGCCATTTGAACTTTCAGGTATACTTTTTATTGCCGCGATGGTTGGTGCTGTTCTTTTAGGAAAAAGAGATTCTGAAAAGAACGATATTTTATTTAATAACGAAAATCAAGAAAATGCTTAATATTTTTCAAAGTTTAGATATAAGTCATTACATCTATTTGAGTTGCGTACTCTTTAGTATTGGATTGTTTGGCGTATTGTTTAGAAGAAACGCAATTGTTTTATTGATGTGCATTGAACTCATGTTAAATGCAGTGAATTTATTATTTGCAGCATTTTCTGAATACATGGGTGACAAAGACGCGAATGGTCAAATGTTCGTATTCTTTATCATGGTAGTTGCAGCAGCGGAAGCAGCTGTAGGATTGGCAATTTTGGTAATGGTTTATCGAAACACTCGTAAAACCGATGTGAGTTTCTTAGATAGCTTAAAAGACTAATGAATAGTGTTGCGTTAATATTGGGATTACCGTTAGCCGGTTTTCTAGTAAATGGTATTTTGGGGAAATCTTTGCCAAAATCAGTTGTAGGATGGTTGGGTACATTTGTCGTTTTAGCTTCATTCGTTTTGGCTATTGGTGCCTTCAACGGACTTAGACTAAATGCGAGCAATGAAATCAACCTCAATTTATTTACATTCTTGAATGTAAATAACTTCCATGTAGACTTTGCTTTCAAATTAGATCGATTATCGGTTATTATGACCATGATAATCACGGGAATTGGAACACTCATTCATTTATATTCAATGGCATACATGCATGAAGATGAAGGTTTTTACAAGTTCTTTGCTTATTTAAACCTATTTATTTTCAATATGTTGGTTCTGGTTTTAGGGTCAAATTTCATGATGTTGTTTTTTGGATGGGAAGGCGTTGGTTTGTGTTCTTATTTATTAATTGGCTTCTGGTATAAAAACTTAGAATATGGAAAAGCTGCAAGAAAAGCTTTTGTCATGAATAGAATCGGAGATCTTGGATTATTGATGGGGTTATTTTTAATTTTCCACCAATATCAATCTCTAGATTACAACATTGTGTTGCCAAAAATCGCTGATGGTTCAACATCTCAATACATGTTAACCGCAATCAGTCTTTGTTTGTTTGTTGGTGCAATGGGTAAAAGTGCTCAAATTCCATTATATACCTGGTTACCAGATGCAATGGCAGGTCCAACACCAGTTTCAGCATTGATACATGCTGCAACCATGGTAACGGCTGGTGTTTATTTGGTTGTTCGCTGTCAAGTTTTATATTATTTATCCCCTATAACCAATGAAGTTATCATGTATGTAGGATTGGCTACTTCATTAATGGCAGCTTTTATTGGATTAAAACAAAATGATATTAAAAAAGTATTGGCCTATAGTACTGTAAGTCAACTAGGCTTAATGTTTGTTGCTTTGGGATGTGGTGCCTATACAGCTGCTATGTTCCATTTGGCTACACATGCATTTTTTAAGGCATTATTGTTCTTGGGTTCTGGTAGTGTGATTCATGCAATGCACCACGAACAAGACATTCGAAAAATGGGTGGTTTGAAATCTAAAATGCCCATTACTTACATCACATTTTTAATTGGAACACTTGCAATCACTGGATTTCCATTTTTGTCAGGATTTTTCTCAAAAGATGAAATTTTAATTGCTGCATTTGAACACAATAAATTGGTCTATGGATTATCGGTGTTTAGTGCTGCTATAACTGGACTTTATATGTTCAGAATGTTCTTTACAACGTTCCATGGAACATACAGAAATACCCACCATTCTTTTGATAAAGTACTTGAATCTCCTTGGCAAATGTCATTGCCTTTGATGGTTTTGGCTCTATTGTCGGTTTTGGGTGGATTATTGAACCTTCCTGCATATTTAGGAGAAAGTGTTTCTCATGGTTTGTCGCATTGGTTGGCACCAATCTTACCAATGGCTGAAAATCATTCAGAAATATCACATTCTACTGAATTTGTCTTGTTGGGTGTTGCTGTATTCATATTCTTGGTTGCATTTTTATATACTAGATATAAATATGTTAGCAAAAATCAAGTTCCTGAATCTGATGATCAAACACCAGCTGCTGGAAAATTATTATCAAATAAATTTTATGTAGATGAAATCTATCAGGCATTGATTGTTTCACCATTGGAATGGCTTTCTGATATCATTGATACAATTGTTGATTCCAGAATTATCTCTGGTACAATTAATGGAATCTCTGTTTCGCTGCAAAAAGTTTCTAATCTGAATAAATACATTCAAAATGGAAACATTGAATACTATTTGACGTTCATGGTAATCGCATTGGCGTTGTTTTTGGGCTTTAATTTATTGTTTTAACGTGGAAATTATCATTATACCTTTATTCTTGTCGATTTTAGCCTCTGTTTGGGGTTCTAAATTGAATAAATTTGTTTGGGGTTTACTATCTATGTCAACCATTATTGGCATGATTTGGGTAAAAAATCATTCAAACTTGCACAACGATGGACTCTGGCATACAGTTTACGACATGCCTTGGTTTTCTAATGGTATCCACTTTACAATTGGTATCGATGGTTTAACCGGTTTAATGTTGTTATTGACCAATTTATTGGCACCTATCATCATACTATCCATACAAAATGACAAACAGAAATCATTATTGCCTTTGATTTTGTTCATGCAAGCTGCATTAAATGGCGTTTTCATGGCGAAAGACGGTTTAATGTTTTACATTTTCTGGGAATTGGCGTTAGTACCAATTTATTTTATTTGTTTGTTGTACTCATCTAAGGATGCTTTCAAAACCACCATCAAGTTTTTTATTTACACTTTCGTGGGAAGTTTGGCTATGTTGGCTTCATTGATTTATTTATACTTAAAAACCGAAAATCATTCATTTGCTTACGATGAATTATTAGCCGTTCAATTAAATCATACAGAATCTATTTGGGTTGGTGCCGGATTTTTATTCGCTTTTGCTGTAAAAATTCCAATCTTCCCATTCCATTCTTGGCAAGCTAATACGTATACTTTTGCTCCTGCACAAGGTTCAATGCTATTGTCAGGTATTATGCTAAAAATGGGACTTTATGGTCTTTTAAGATGGTATATGCCGGTTGCTGCAGAAAGTATTTCATTCTTTCAACCTATCATTGTTTTACTTTCTGTAATTGGGGTGCTTTATGGTGCTGTTATTGCAATGAGACAAAATGATTTAAAGAGATTGATTGCATTTTCATCGCTTTCTCACGTTGGACTTATTGCTGCAGGGTTCTTTACTTTATCAGAGATAGGTATTCAAGGAGGAATTTTACAAATGTTTGTTCACGGTATCAATGTAGTGGCTTTGTTTTATGTGGTAGAATTGATAGAGAAACATGCTGGTTCTAGAGAACTAAGTTCTTTGGGTGGAATTGCGAAACATAACCGTTTATTTGCCGCAGTTTATTTAATAATTGTGTTGGGAACAACGGCTGTGCCATTTACAAATGGTTTCCCAGGTGAATTCATGTTGTTGAAATCTGTATTTGATTACCACACAATTACCGGTGTATTTGCTGCCATCACCATTATTTTATGTGCAGTTTATATGTTAAGAATGTACCAATTTTCAATGTTAGGTGAAACAAAAGGAGATTTTGCACCTATTAGCATTAAACAAATTTGGCCTTTGCTTATTCTGGTTGCAATCATCATTATCATTGGTATTTCACCAATGTTAATTCTAGATAAAATTAATCCTGCAGTTCAAAAAATCATGTTAGAAATTTCAAATTCGAAAGGGGTGTTGTCGTGATAGGTATAGCTATAACTTTCATCGGTGCTGTTTTGGTGTTGTTTTTAGGTTTAAACAAGCAAGAATCTGCACTAAAGAACATAGCAGCTGTATTTTTATTTATTGCAGCAGCTTTGGCTATTTCTGAATCTTTAGGATTCATGAATTTTTCTGCAATTTCAAACTGGGCACCAAAATCAATGTTGAATTTTGAAAAAGGTGATTTAATGTTTGTGGGATTGTTGGCCGCAATTACTGGTGCCATCATCGCAATTTTCCCTTCTTCTGATTATAAAGGCGCCGATAAACTTGGGTTGATCATGTTAAGCCTCAATGGTGCTTATATTATGGTTGGTGCTGATAATTTGGTTATGTTGTTTTTAGGCATTGAAATTTTATCTATTCCACTTTATGTTTTGGCCGGTAGTGATAAATTAAGCCTTAGAAGCAATGAAGCTGCAATAAAATACTTCTTAATGGGTGCTTTTTCAACAGCAATCTTCTTGCTTGGATGCGCATTTATTTATGGAGGGACATCTACACTTTCGTTGTCTGAAATTGAAATCAGAATGTCTATTGTTGGTCATTTCGCAGAGTTCCCAGCTCTTGTTAAAGCAGGAGTACTTTTAATGTCAACAGGATTACTTTTCAAAGTTTCTGCATTTCCTTTCCATTTCTGGGCTCCAGACGTTTATGAAGGAAGTCCAAACAAAGTAACTACTTTCATGGCAGTTGTGGTGAAAATTGCAGGGTTTGTGGCGTTTGCAAACTTCTTGCAAGCGTTTAACGCTTTGGCAGTTTGGTCAAATCAATGGATCATTGTGCTTGCAATTGCAACCATCATTTTTGGTAATATCGCAGCAATCACTCAAAAGACAGTAAAACGCACCTTGGCCTATAGTAGTATTGCACATGCCGGATATTTATTGTTGTTCTTAATTACCCCAATGCAAGGAAATATGTGGGTTTTATTTGCTTATTCAGTAGCGTATGCATTATCTACATCAACCTTGTTTTATTTCAATGATTTATATTCTAAAGATGGTGAATATGGGTTTGATATGTTTAAAGGACTTTTTGTTGCAAACAAATCTGCTGCAATTCTCATTACAATCGCCTTATTTTCTATCGCAGGAATTCCAGTAACCGTTGGTTTTACTGCTAAATACTATCTGTTTACTAGTGCATTTGATATTTCTCCTTTGGCGGTTTGCATTGCCTTAATTGGCTCAGCAATCAGTATTGTGTATTATTTCAAAGGATTTAAAAATATCTTTACTGAAACAACATCAACCAATTCAAATCACTCTAATAAATTACACTGGATCGTTTATGTTTTGGTGTTGCTTTCAATTGCTTTAGGTATGTTCCCTTACTTATTTGAACGCTGTTTCTAATAAATGATACATTTCACAAAAAGCCCCAAACAATGCTTTGGGGCTTTTTGTTTTAGTATATAATTCGAAGAATATCAATGGTCTTGTTGTGTTGCAAAAAGTATTGAATCTTATATGATAAATAGGTGATTGGTGATTTATTCTATTTTGCAAACAATGATTTCACCGAACAATTTTGTTGGAAAGTATGAACTTTATCTATTTTAACATTTTGATAGTAATAAATTTATACATACTTGTATAGAAAGTGCATTCAAGTCATTTAAATAATTATAACATATTATTATTTAATTTTTTACAGAATAAATATAAAACAGTTAGTTAGTTGTAATTTAAAATAGAAAAGTGGCATGTTTTACATTAAAATCTAAAGCCCAATCTAAATACAATAGCTCCAAGTGGATTCAATAAATTGAATTTATCATTAAAAGCTAGTCCAACCATGGCATAAGACTCCATGTCATCTCCATATACATATCCCATACCCAAAATTGGAACCTTATACCATTCTCTTTTGTAAAACGGCATTGTCAATCCATTTTGCAATCGATATTCACCATGTAAGAAAAATGAATTTACAGGGATTCTAATAAAGGCATTTGCGCCATAAGTTGTATATACCTCATTAATTCCTGAATAAATTGCTCCAAAAACGCCTC
>CAZBMF010000070.1:0-12471 GCA_964492925.1 uncultured Rhizobium sp.
AAAAGGGAGTAATGCATTTTATCCGTTTGTGATAACTCTAATTGCAATACTTTTTAGTGATTTATTAATTGGAATTAGTATTGGTTTGTTGGTAGGATTTTACTTTGTTATCAAATCTAACTTTCATAAGTCCTTTAGTGTGGTTTCTGAGGGAAATAGTACGCTTATACGTTTCCACCACCAAGCTACATTTTTAAATAAATCAGTGTTAAAATCCAAACTCAATAAAATTGCTTCTGGCGATTCAGTGTTGTTGGATTTTTCAAATTGTACATTCATAGATTCTGATATTGTTGACATACTGAACGATTTTATGGTTCAAGCGGCTTTTAACAACATTTATGTTGAAATGCAGTTTGCTGGAGAGTCTCAAGAAAAATCAATCTTGCAGAGTTTAATTATACCGCAAAAAGATGGAAGATAAAATTAAATTAATGCTGAGCAACAAAGCTTGGGCAAATGAAAAGTTAGAATTGGATAAAGATTACTTTACCAATTTGGCAAAAGACCAGAAGCCAGATTATTTGTGGATAGGGTGTAGCGATAGTCGTGTTCCTGCTAATGAAATCATTGGTGCTCAGCCTGGTGAATTGTTTGTTCACAGGAATATTGCCAACCTTGTGGTTCATACCGATCTTAATTTATTAAGTGTATTGGAATATGCTGTTACTCATTTGGGTGTAAAACATATCATTGTATGCGGACATACTGGTTGTGGCGGTGTAAAAGCATCTATGACGCAAACCAACTTTGATTTGTTGAACAAATGGTTAAGAAATTTGAAGGATATTTATTTTCATCACAGAGCTGAAGTAGATCAAATTCAAAATGAATCAGATAGGGTGAACAAGTTGGTTGAAATAAACGTAATCGAACAAGTAAATAACCTGATAAAAACCAGTGTGGTACAAAAGGCATGGAAACACCGTCAAGGTCCTAAAATTCACGGTTGGGTTTATGATATGGAAACTGGATTGTTGAATTCTGTGATTGAATTAAATCATCAGAGTCCCATTGACGAAACATACCGCTATAACGATTTATAAGGTTCAATTGAATGTAAAAAAAAGTCGGGCTGGTGAAACCAGCCCGACTTTTTTATTTATAAAGGATATTTAAAATTATTCAGGTCTTTTTGCCGACTTTTTATCGATGCGCAAATTGATCAATTCTATGCTAAATGAGAATGCCATTGCGAAATAAATATAGCCTTTGTTGATATGTTGATGGAATCCTTCAGCTAGAAGTGACATGCCAATCATTACCAAAAAAGAAAGAGCCAAAATTTTAATCGAAGGGTTATCATTTACAAAATTTGAGATTGGTTTGCTTGCAATCAACATAATGATCATTGAAATGACCACTGCGGCAATCATAACCCAAAGGTCTTTTGCCATACCAACGGCCGTGATAACACTATCCAATGAAAATACAACGTTGATCAAAATCATCTGTAAGATGATTGCAGACCAACCTTTTGCTGAAGTTCTGTCTTTAATTTCTTCTTGAACTCCTTTCATTTTTTCATGTATTTCGTGAACACTTTGATACAGAAGGAATAAACCTCCAACAATCAGCAATAAATCCTTTCCGCTAATTCCAATTCCATAAACCTCAAACATAGGCTTATCTTGTTGTTGAATAAAATTCAATCCAAATAATAGTACAATACGCACCAACATACCCAATAGCAAACCGTAATTTCTCGCTTTGTTTTGCTGGTCTGCTGGAACTTTCCCTGCTAAAATTGATATGAAAATAATGTTGTCAATACCCAATACAACTTCTAAAATTGTAAGGGTGAGTAAACTAATTAATGCTTCGTTCATTGTGCTGCAAATATAGTATTCTTGATAGCATCAGCGCTCATCCAATTAGATGAAAACTGATTTTTAAACCACGTAATTTGGCGTTTTGCGTAATTTCGGGTGTGTTGCTTGATTTTTTCGATTGCCTCGCTCTCAGAAAAATGTCCCTCAAAAGCATCAAATAATTCAGAATAACCTACAGTTTGAAGGGCCTTTAGCGATTTGTGGGGATAAAGGCTTCGCGTTTCTTCAATCAAGCCATCTTGCACCATAATATCTACGCGCTGGTTGATTCTGCTGTATAAATGTTCCCGCCTCATTTCGATGCAGAAATGTTGAACATTGGCTGAATTTGGAATTGTGCTCTTTTTTTTGTATATTTCACTGAGTGGCTTTGAGGTTTGAATCACCAATTCAAGTGCTCTTTTTACCCTAGCCGGATTATCAAGTTTAACCCAAGATTCAGCATCTGGATCTAACGCAAGTAGTTTGAGTTTTAAAATAGCAAGCCCATCCGTGAGGTATTGATTTTCAACAGAATTGCGAAGGTCTGGGTCAATTTCAGGCAATTCATCGAGCCCTTCAAGCAATGCTTTGATATACATTCCAGTACCGCCGCAAATAACGGCAGAATTGTATTTTTTCAACAAACCATGGAGTGTTGCCTGAGCCTGTTTTTCAAAGTCACCAGCTGAAAAATGTTCGTGAATTGAAACATTCGAAACAAAATGATGTTTCACCGCAGAGAGTTCCTCCGATGTTGGTTTTGCAACCGCAATGTTTAATTCTTTGTAAACTTGTCGTGAATCGGCATTGATAATTTCAGTTCCCAGCTGTTGGGCAATTTCAATGGCCAATTTGGTTTTGCCTGAGGCCGTGGGACCACCAATTACGATGATATTCCCCTGCATGAATTAAGGTTGTTTGTCTTCTCCAAATCCGTCGAAGTCCATCTCATCGGTGCTATCACCATAAGAATTGAAACCCAACTCGTCTTCATCTTCCTCGTCATCGTCGTCATCGTCAACTTCCAATTCACTCAATTCTTGGTCAAGTTCATTTTTAATGCCTTTAGCGGCCAAAATCTTAGCAGCAAGCGCATCAAATTCATTGTCATCCAACAATTTGAATTTGCTATCTTCTCTTTGACGCGGTGCTTTACCTTCAGATTTCGCTAAGTAAGGATAAGTGATTTTATCGTTGGTGTCTGCAATTGAAATGAGTTCGCAGAAAAGTGTCCAATTGGCCAAATAATCCGTCACATATATAAATCTTTGGTGCGGGTCGTTCACGTATTCCCTCAACTTTGCATTTTGCATGATTACCGCTGGCATGTCATTTTCTGAATCTGCCGAATCAGACATGTCTTCAAGGGTGATTTCAAATAATTTTTTCCATTTATTGTCACTCACGAAAAAGCTAGCCAATTCTTTTTTATCGAATCCAATTGCATCTTGAATGGCATTGTGGAAATCAAAGAAAGTGGTAGACGGTTTTACATCAATCCATCTAATAACATCGTCTTGGTGTTCAAACCAAATTTTAAAGCGATAAACCATTGTTTGCAAAATTACTAATCTCTTTGAATTAAATTATCAGAATATTCGCTTATTTTCGTAACTTTATATGAAAAAGTGGTTTGCGGTCTTTTTTACGTTGATAATTGTGGCCAAAATAAATGCTCAAAACAATGCAAATACAGGCGAAGTTGTTGATTATGGAGAAGTTAGAGGGTTTGTTTATAATGGTGAAAATGGCGACCGCATTGCCGGGGCAAATATTTGGATTGCCGAGATAAACAGAACAGCCTCAACAGATGCAGACGGTTTTTATGCGGTTACCAATGTTCCTGTAGGTCGCTACCGAGTTTTTTGCTTCGGAAATGGTTACGATACCAGCTTCATCGCCACAAATGTTTATCCCAATGCCATCGCACGTAAGGATTTTTACTTGTCGAAATTGCAACAAATTGAGGAAGTAGAAATCAATGTCAAAGGAAAAGCCAGAGATCCTCAAATTGCCGTTCAAACCATTGATGCCAAAACTTTGAGTAAAATGCCCGCTGTAGGTGCAGAACCAGATATCATTCAGTATCTTCAGATTTTGCCAGGAGTAGTTTTTAGTGGGGATCAGGGCGGACAATTGTACATTCGAGGTGGTTCACCCATCATGAACAAGGTGATGTTAGATGGTATGACCATTTATAATCCATTCCACTCAATTGGATTATTTAGTGTATTTGAATCAGACCTTATTCAAACCACAGATGTGTATTCCGCAGGATTTGGGGCCGAATACGGCGGCAGAATTTCTGCGGTCGTGGATGTTAAAACCCGCGATGGTGACCGTAATAGATTGAGAGGAAAAGTTGGGGTGAATACGTTTTCTTCGAAATTGTTGATTGAAGGTCCACTCAAAAAATTCAAAGCCGGCGAAAACAATTCAAGCTTTGCAGTTTCTTACAGAAACTCATACCTCAAACAATCTGCTAAAATTTTCTATCCATACGCAAACCCTTCAAAGTTGCCTTATACGTTTGGAGATTTGTTCGTGAAGTTCAGCACCAACTCTGCCACTGGCGGTTATACAAAGCTTTATGCGTTTAATTTCACCGACAATGTTGATTTTCCAGGTTCAACAAAATATGCGTGGAACTCTTACGGATTTGGTGGTAAATTTCTTGTGGTTCCAGAACAAGCCAAAACACGTGTAGACGGCTACTTTCTTTACAGTGATTACGGCATTAGTCAATTAGAAACCGATGGAAATCCTCGGACTAGCAGCATTGGTGGATTCAATTTGGGAATGAATTTTTCCTACAATTTCAAAAAAGATGAATTGAAATGGGGAATTGAAATCAATGGTTTTAGAACCATCTTCACCCTGAAAAATTCAAATAATAGATCAATTTCCCAAGATGAAAGCACAACCGAAATGAATGGTTTTGTGAACTATAAGTTTGTGAGAAAGAACTTCATCGCCAATTTGGGCGTGCGCGCTCAATATTATGCGTCATTGGGAAATCAGAGCCTAGAACCAAGGTTGCAATTGAGATATAATGCTGGTCCACGACTTGGAATTAAATTTGCCGCTGGTTTGTATTCTCAGAACTTGTTGTCTGCAATGAGCGATAGAGATGTTGTTAATTTATTTTATGGATTCTTGTCGGGCCCCAACAATTTGCCCAAATCATTCGATGGAAAAGCTTTAACACATAGCCTACAAAAAGCAGAGCACATGGTGTTCGGAGCAGATTATAAACTAAGCAAACATCAAACTTTGAACGTTGAGAGTTTCATCAAATATTTCCCTCAAATCACCAATATCAACCGTGATAAGTTGTTTGAAGATGATGAATTCAATCAAGACAAACCTGAAAGATTGCGTCAAAGTTTCATTGTTGAATCAGGAAATGCATTCGGTGGAGATATTTCATACAAATATTCCTTCAAACGTTGGTATGTATGGATGGTTTATTCATTGTCGTGGGTCAATCGCTACGACGGTTATAGAACCTATCAGCCAATTTTTGATCGTCGTCATAATGCAAATGCTATGGTGAGTTATGAGTTCGACAAAAAGAACCCAACTGAGGTATCATTGCGTTGGAATTTTGGAAGTGGATTTCCTTTTACACAAACCCAAGGGTATTATGAAAAATACGATTTTGCCAATGGACTTGGTACAAACTACACCCAAACAAATGGAAAGTTAGGAATTGTATATGGTGATTTGAATGGGGGACGTTTACCATACTACCACAGATTAGATTTCTCTATTAAAAGGGTGTGGAAACTTGAAAATAAACGCGAGTTTAACATGATTTTGAGCGTTACAAACGTTTACGATAGAAACAACATTTTCTACTTCGATCGTATCAAAAACGAAAGGGTAGACCAGTTGCCATTTTTACCTGCACTTGGTGTGAATTATTCGTTTTAAGGTTGACGCCTGCGGCGGTTTACACTTCGTGGTTTACACCTTCGGTGGTTTACACTTCGTGGTTTACACCTTCGGTGGTTTACACTTCGTGGTTTACACCTTCGGTGGTTTACACTTCGTGGTTGACGCCTACGGCTGTTGACGCTTCGCTGTTTTTTATAAACTTACATTTTTACAAACTCTCATAAACATTCATAAACATTCATAAACTCTCATAAACCTTTATAAACTCTCATTTTTCATAAACCTTTATAAACATTCATAAACTTTTATAAACATTTATAAACTCTCTATTCCCTACTTTATAATCTCCTTCATGTTTTGAAGTTTTAAAAGTGCTTCAACCGGAGTGATTGAATTAATGTCCATTTGGTTTAGGACTTTCTTCAACTCATTGAAAATAGGATCTTCTGTTTGAAACATGTTCATCTGGTAAACAGGTTTTGATTCCATTTGCTTCAATGTGCCTCGTTGGTTCTGTTGTGTTCTTGATTTCTCTAACGACGTTAAGATCTCGGATGCCCTTAACAAAACAGTATTGGGAATACCCGCTAACTGTGCCACATGGATACCAAAACTGTGTTCGCTGCCCCCACGTTTTAATTTTCTCAGGAAAATGATGGTATTCGCTTGCTCTTTGATTTCGATGTGGAAATTTCTGATGCCTTCTGCTTTTTGTTCCAATTCATTCAATTCATGATAATGTGTGGCAAACAAGGTTTTGGGTTTGAATGGGTGGCTTTGTAAAAACTCGGCAATACTCCAAGCCAAACTTACCCCATCATAAGTGGATGTTCCACGGCCTATCTCGTCAAGTAAAACCAAACTTCTTTCACTGATGTTGTTCAAAATACTCGCAGTTTCACTCATTTCTACCATGAAAGTTGATTCACCTAAACTGATGTTGTCTGATGCACCAACCCTGGTGTAAATTTTGTCGACAAGGCCTATTTCCGCTTTGCTACATGGAACAAAACAGCCAATTTGAGCCAATAATACCGACAAAGCCGTTTGTCGTAAAATGGCACTTTTACCACTCATGTTTGGCCCCGTTAAAATCACCATGCGTTGGTCGGAATTATTCAGGGATATGTCGTTTGGTATGTATGCTTGATCTGGAGGCATTTGGCTTTCAATCACTGGGTGACGACAATTCTTCAACTCCAGTCCAAGTCCCTCATGAACCAAAGGTTTACAATAATTCCTATCGATCGATAATTGGGCGAAACCAATCAATACATCCCACTCTGCCACCAACGTTGCATCGTTTTGAATTGGATGCACCATTTGCGACAAATTTTCGATCAAACTTTCCCAAAGTTGGGCTTCTAAGGCCAATGATTTATCTTCAGCGGATAAAATTTTCTCCTCGTAGGTTTTTAATTCCGGGGTAATATAACGCTCCGCATTGCTCAATGTTTGCTTTCGAATCCAAGTTTCAGGCACTTTGTCTTTGTGAACATTCGTAACCTCCAAATAATATCCAAACACATTGTTAAATCCGATTTTGAGGGATGGAATGCCAGTTTCTTCACTTTCACGCTGTTGGATTTCCACCAATTTGCCTTTCCCATTGGAAGTTAAGTCCCTCAATTCTTCTAGCTCCGAATGCACCGACGATAAAAATACACCGCCCTTGCTCACCACCATTGGTGCGTCTTCGGCGATCTGACTGTCAATTAAATGGCGTATAGAACTGTGTTCAGAGATTTTTTTAGCGGCTTCAACCAATTCCGGAAATCCAGACTCCAAAAACGTTTGTTTTAAGTTGGTTACAGCGTCTAACGATCGACTCAAATGCAATAATTCCTTGGGATTCACCCTTTTGAGGGCCACTTTTGAAATCAATCGTTGTAAATCACCTATATCCTTGAGTTTGTTGGCGCTGTGAACCAACAAAACTTGATTTTTTGTAAAGGTTTCAACCAAATTCAACCGTTGCTGAATGGCCGATATATTTTTCAATGGCAATAAAACCCAGTTTCTCAACAACCTAGCGCCCATTGGAGTGCCGGTATAGTCGATCACTTCCATGAGGCTTTTTCCTTCAGGATAAATGGGTCTTACCAACTCTAAATTCCTGATAGTGAATCCATCCAGCCACACGAAAGCACTTTCATCGAGCCTCGATATTTTTTGAATGTGTCCTGTATTGGTATGATGGGTATTTTCTAGATATTGCAAAGCTGCACCCGCAGATAATATGGCACTTTGTAGGTCGGAAATGCCAAAACCTTTCAACGATTTGGTGTTGAATTGACGGTTTAATTTCTCTTCACAGTACTCGGATTGATAGACCCAATCTTCCAAAAATTGGAAAGAAGAAGGTTTTCCATACGTTTGAAAGGCTTCAACACTTATTTTCTTGGGTAAAATCCATTCCGAGGGTTTGAAACCACTCAACATCTTTTGTATGAACATTGGGTCGCCCTGCGTGCATTGAAAATCACCAGTAGAAATATCCAGCAACGACAGTCCCCAAACATCGTTTGTTTTCATGAGGGACGCGAGGTAGTTGCTTTCTTTAGATTCGAGCACTTTGTCGTTGTAGCTTACACCAGGAGTTACAAGTTCTGTTACACCACGCTTTACAATGGTTTTGGTTGCTTTTGGATCTTCAAGTTGATCGCAAACGGCCACTCTATATCCGGCTTTTACCAATTTTGGTAAGTAGGTATCTAGAGAATGGTGAGGAAAACCTGCCAATTCCATTTCAGAGGCAGACCCGTTGCTGCGCTTGGTGAGAATGATTCCCAAAACTTTGCTTGCGACTTTGGCGTCTTCGCTGAAAGTTTCATAAAAATCACCAACTCTAAAAAGCAAGATAGCCCCTGGATATTGAGCTTTTATCTGATTGTATTGCTTCATCAGAGGGGTCTCTTTTTCGGCGTTTGATTTTCCTGACATAGATGTTCCAAAAATAATACGTGAAGATCGATGAAAAACAATCAGTTTTCCCCCTTTATTCAACAAATTTCCCGTTGTATATTTGCAAAAATGCGAAAATTAAAAACCACAGAATTAGGCCGTATGTCGGTAGAGGAATTTCAATCCGCTGAAAAAGCGCCTATATGCTTGGTTTTAGACAATGTTAGAAGCATGAACAATGTGGGTTCTATGTTCAGAACCTCTGATGCCTTTTTGGTGAAAACGATGTTTTTATGCGGCATTACCGGTTGCCCTCCACACCGAGAAATTACCAAAACCGCCATTGGTGCTGAAAAATCTGTGCATTGGGAATATCACGAGTCAACCCTAGAAGTGGTGAAAAAATTGCAATCGGAGGGATATTTTGTGTATGCCATTGAGCAAGCAGAAGGGTCGGTGTCCCTCAAAAATATCGTTTACCCCAATCAACCCATCGCTTTTGTGATGGGCAATGAGATTGATGGCGTGCAGCAAGATGTAATCAATCAATGTGATGCGTGTTTGGAAATTCCACAATTGGGCACCAAACATTCATTCAATGTGGCCGTTACCTGTGGCATGATTCTGTGGGATTATGCAAAAGCCAAACAGTTGTAAATGCGCTATTTATTTTGTATATTGTGTTTTGCGATTTTCGGATGCGGTTCGAAGCAGAAAATTCAATATCCGGAATCTTTGAATAACATCCTTTTTGAAAAACCATTCACGGTGGTGATTTCCTATTCAAATGAATGTCCCGTTTGCATTTTATACACTTCGGTTTTGAAGGACATTTTTGATTCAGTTCCGTCTTCTAAATTCCAATTGGTGCTATTAAAGGTAAATGCCGATGAAGTATGGGATTTTATGGATTCTACAGGACTTTTTTCAACCAATAAACCCAAGGTGTTCAATGAAAATTCCCTTGAAATTGCCGAAGCATTGAACATGAAAATTTTCCCTGAAGCCGTGGTGCTTAACAACAATGGCGAAATTCTATACCAAGGTGCCATTGATTCTAGGGTCAAAGAAATTGGGAATACCCATTTTAGACCTTCAAACAACGAGCAATTTTTAAAAAATGCGTTGGTACAACTTCAAAACAATCAATCTGTTGAGGTTAAGCAATTTCCGGCCAAAGGTTGTTTTATTGAATTCCCCAAAAAACCTTAATTTTGAGACATGAAAAGGGCGTTTTTTGCTTTGTTGATTGTTTTTGGCGTTTGGGCATGCAGTCAAAGCTCAACTTCCGATGTGTTAGATGACGTAAAACACCCTACATTTTCACAGCATATTGCCCCAATTATTGTCGATCATTGTATCCGATGCCATAGAAATGGAGGAGGGGCGCCGTTTGAACTCACAAGTTTTCAAAAGGTTAAAAGCAAAGCCAAAACCATTGCCAAAGTAACTTCTATGCGCATCATGCCACCTTGGCCCGCAGACCCTAATTACGCGCACTTTGTAGACGAAAATTTTTTAAGTCAATCCCAAATTGATGCCATTCAGCGATGGGTGAAAGATGGTTGTCCTGAAGGCAGTTCTTCGGTTGGAACTTTTGCCAATGTCCCTCAATATCAAAGTAATTTAGGAAAGCCCGACATGGTTTTATCGTTAGATACCGTTTTATTGAAAGCGGGAGATTTGGATCGCTTTTTCTATTCTAAAGTAACCTGCAATCAGCCTCATCCTCAATACATTAGAGCCATAGAATTTGTGCCAGGACAACCCAAACTGTTGCATCATTTTAATGGACATTTAATCAATTACGAGAAACAATCGAAGAACATTCAAATCAATCCGTTTAAAATTGAAATTACCCCCAAACAAAATGGGGTTAACCCAAGAGAAACCAAGCAAGTACTGGATTATCAGCGGAGTTTGCTCAACGACGATGGGAGCATTCCTGAGCGGTATCATTCGGTGGTGAACTATTTACCTGGTGTAAAAGCGGTGATGTATCCAGACGGTATTGGGACCATTCCGGTGTCAGAAAAATTTACCATTATTGGCAATGATGTGCATTATGGTCCTTCGGCCAAAACCGTGGTAGATGGCAGTAAAATCAACTTATTTTTTACCAATACGCCTCCAAAACGGGGTACCGGAGAATTGATGTTGGGCACCAATGGCGTGAGTCCAATTGTGCCACCCTTGGTGATTCCTCCCAATAAAATCACGAAACACACGAGTCAATTCACCATCAGTGAAGACATTTCGGTGTTAACGGTAAACCCGCATTTGCATCTGTTGGGCAAGAGTTTTTTGGCTTATGCCATTAAGCCGAATGGAGATACGGTAAAATTGATATCGATTCCAAAATGGAATTTCAGGTGGCAGTTTTTTTATACGTTTAAGAAGATGGTGCATATTCCGAGAGGGAGTACCATTTATGCGGTGGCCGAATTTGACAATACCACAAAAAATCCGAACAATCCGAATAATCCTCCTCAGGAAGTGGCTGAAAGACTTGAATTTGGTGGATCTAGCATGCGCGCCAGTGATGAAATGTTTCAATTCATCATCACGTATGTGGGTTATCAGCCCGGAGATGAAAATACGTCGTTAGAACATGGAAATCGTTAAAATTCAAACAGGGAATAAGTCTCAAATTGAGGCTTTTCACCAGTTGGTGAAGGTGGTTTATATCAATGATCAACACTATGTTATGCCGATAGTGAATGATGTGGAGGCTGTTTTTGATGCTCAGAAAAACAAACGGTTTAGGAAGGGCAACGCTGAAAGGTGGTTGTTGTATGATGATAAACAATGTGTTGGTCGAATAGCTGCGTTTTTTGAGAATAAAAATGGAAAAATTCTTGGGGGATGGGGGTTCTTTGAGGTGTTAAACAATGTGGCTTACGCGAAATTGTTGGTTGATACGGCAGAGTCATGGCTGAAGGAGCAGGGCTGTGAGAAGATTCAGGCGCCTGTAAATTTTGGAGATAGGGATAGTTTTTGGGGACTTTTAATTGGTGGCGACAGAAAACCGTCGTATTTAGAAAATTACCAACCTCATTATTATCAGGGATTTATAGAGGAAATGGGGTATGAGCGCGAGATTGAGCAAACCACGTATGACATAACGCTCGCAGAATTCAATTATAGTCGTTTCAGTGCCATTGCGAAACGAGCGATGGGGAATGCGGACTATCGATTTGAGTTTATGGACTTCGGGAATTTGGAGAAGTACGTAAACGACTTTGTGCAGATTTACAACGAAGCTTGGTCGTTCCATGAAGATTTCGAGCCCTTAACCTCGGAAGTGTTGTTAAAACGCTTTAAATCGATGAAAATGGCCATGTACGAAGAGTTTGGTGTGTTTGCGTATTGCAAAGAACGTCCGATTGGATTTTTTGTAAGCATTTTGGAATTGAATGAGGTGTTTCAAGATTTCGGGGGACGTCTAACTTTGTGGAACAAACTGAGGTTTTTAATGAGGAGAGGGGGTATAAGCAGGGCAAAGGGGATTATTTTTGGGATAGTGCCAGACTTTCAAAAAATGGGTATAGATACGGGGTTGATCATGAAAAGTTACGAGGGGATGATGAAATTGAAAAAAATTTCGTCGATGGAATTGGCGTGGATTGGCGACTTTAACCCGAAGATGTTGAGCATGTTAAGTTCGTTGGGGGCAAAACTCACGAAGACGCATCACACATATTTTAAGAAATTATTTTAAAAAGTACTTGCAAAATAAAAACTTTTAATTAATTTTGCACCCACGTTTGAGACAAGGCACACGCTAAGAATCACACGAAACGATTCCGTAGCTCAGTTGGTAGAGCAATACACTTTTAATGTATGGGTCCTG
>CAZBMF010000071.1:0-12410 GCA_964492925.1 uncultured Rhizobium sp.
TTTCTTTCCGGTTAAATCACAAACTCTAGACATAGTTTTTGGGGTTGCAAATATAGAAAATTATTTAAATATATCAAAATGTTTTGCAAATAATTCAAGAAAAATCATCTTTTCTTTCATATTTCGCGTTTTTTTCACTCGTTTGGTAACTTACGAACAACAAAGATACGAGAATTATCGCTACTCCCGCCTGTCGTTCCATCATACTTTCAAAATTTAATCCAAATCCAATCGACAATATTACCGCCCACACATATTCACTCACCCCATTCCTGCGCATTCGTAACATCAAAATTGCATATTGAACCACATAAACCAACAAACCAACCAATCCTAACTCTATAAACCATTGTAAAAATTGGTTGTGCGGACTGATCCTGTTTTCTTGATCTAAATTAGAATGCAATGCTTCAAAAGAGGCTTGCATGCTCGACTCAATGTTGCATTGCCCTACTCCCATCCAAGGTGTTTTTGATCCAGCATGTACAATGGCCTTCCAAGCTTCCCACCGCTGTCCAAAACTCTTATTATTTAAATCCTTCCCCTGTATTACATAGGAAATATCCTCTACTGTGTTAATCACCCTGTTTTTCACACTTGGAACAAAAAAAAGTGAAGCTACAATCATGATTCCTAGTCCTATATACCCTATTCGTACCGTTTTAATTTGTCGGACCATCACAAACATAGCTCCTGTCCAAAAACACAAAATGCCGGTTCTCGCCGACAAAACATGCAACGCGGCAAAAAGTCCCCCGAAAATCACATAAAAAAACACATGATTGCCAAAAATAGGCGCAATGCGATTTTCGATTTTCCAAATGAGCAATGCCAACAACATCATGGCCACAATGACTGAAAATTCTATGTGGTATACTTGGCTGTAAATTGGAACTGGCTTGCTTTCTAAGACCATTTGCGACAAAAACTTGTAATGAGCGAAGTAGTTCACAACACTAGCCAAAGAAATCCAAAATACGGGCAAAGAGAACCACATCCAAAAGCGCGACAATGAAATTTCGTAATGTATGGCATAACCCAAAATTGAAGGAATGAAAACCAACGGTAATCGCACCAATAATTTTGGCACTAACTGTTGAATTTCACAACCGTGTAGCAAGGAAGAAGCAACTGAATACGCGAAAATTACAAAAAATAAAAGCTGAACTTTTTGCAAAAACTGCGAAATATTACGATCTAAATAAGATACAAATGCAATCAATATCAAACAAATGGAAGAAATTGATGCAATACTTGGTGAAAAATGAATTGCACCCAGGTACAAAATAGAAGCGCCCATAAAAACGGGCTTCAATGTTTTTTGTAACTGGTTATTTAGCAACGGCATACTTCACACGAACAACGGTTTTTTCGTCGAATATTCCTAATTTATCTGCCACAAATTTCGAAACTGAAACCACAGAATTGGATTTGTTATTTTTGCCTTTTACCACACACCAAACAAATTTATTGTTTTTGGTATTCACAACTGCCACTACTTCGTCTTGCCCTGCACCATCGAAATAAACCCAAGCCCTATCTTCATCACCAGAAGCAGCAAACTGATTGCTTGCCAAAGTTAAAACACCTTTTGTTTCATTTTCTTTCAAACCAATTTCAGCCGATGGCTTCACCAACTTTTCCGGCATTCCACCTTGATCTCTCAAGGGCGTTTGCTCCACTTTTGCCGTTTCTTTGGGTGCCTTTTTTTCAGTTGGTGGAATATCAGACTTTACCTTTTCTACTGGTGTATTGGTTTGTGTTTTTTGAGGGACATTTTGCTCAACCGGCTTGTTTACAGCCTCATCTTTTACTGGAACCTCTGCATTAGATTTACCTTTAGGAGCTTGCGCACCGCCTTTGATTGGATTCACTACTGGCACTTGAATTGATTGTCCTAAAGAAATGTTGGCATCTCCAAAATTATTGATTTTCCTCAATACATCCACTGAAGTGTTGTATTTCTTGGCAATGCTGTATAAAGTTTCGCCCTTTTCAACGATGTGTACATCCAAATTTTGGGTGGGGACAGTCACCGCATTGGCTGTAGAATTGGCTTTTACACTTTTTCTCACCACGTGAATACTCATTCCAGGAGACAGTGTTTTTACATCTGGATTTAGGGCATTCAACTGTGGAACTGTCATCTTATACATTTTTGCAATTTTATAAAGTGTCTCTCCTTTTTTCACTTTGTGCATAAATGTTAATCCCAAAGTATCGTTAGAACTTTGAACTGGCTTATCTACTCCTTGTGCCAAAGCAGCGTTAGAGCATGCAAATAGTGCGATAACTGCAAAAAACTTCATACTCAAAAATACGAAGAAGCTTTGGTGCATATTGTCACCAATTTCCACACTCAAATGAGTGTATAGATAATTGGAAACCTTATTTTTCTTCTAATTCAAAACGAATGGGAACCGCTTGATAACTCTTAACTGCTTTGCCATTTATGGTGGCAGGAATCCATTTTGGTGAATGTAAAATGACTCTTGTAACTTCTTTAGAAAACTCTGGACACAAATACGAATGTTCCAAGATCTCGACATTCGATATTTTACCTTCCAAATCAACCACAAACCGGGCCAATACTTTTCCTTGGATACTGGCATCTTTACAACGCTGTGGATAGACCAAGTTCTTTTGTACAAATCTCAAAAACTCATTTGTTCCACCCGGAAATTGAGCCATAGTTCCAGTTTCTGGCTGTACTGGTTTTGATTCCGTAACAGGTAATTTTTCTTTCACTTGTACCATCGGCAACGTTGGCTCAGCTTCACCATCGATGTTGCCTTTTACTTCAAAATCACTATGAAATAGTCTAATTGGTATCTCTCTGTAAGACTTTACAAACTTCCCGTTATTTTGTCCTGGAATCCAGCGTGGAGACCTTTCAATTATACGAATGGCTTCAGCTGTAAACTCTGGGCACAATGTATTTTCTTCAATTGCAGTTACGTTGGATATTTTACCTGTTTCATCTACTATGAATCTCAATAAAACATCACCGTCTATACCTTCCGTTTGACAACGTATAGGAAATTGAAAATTATTTGCAACGTATTCACGAAATTTAGACTCCCCTCCTACAAAGGTCGCTTTTACCGCTACAACTGATACAGCCTCTTTACTTTGTGTTTCATTTTTTGGAATATTATTTTCAACCTTCCCCGATTGAACCTTTTGCACATGGTTGATATCCATGTGAATCACGGCGTTGTTCATCGTTGGATCATTAACTTCTTCAATCTTTCCTGGATGATGTTCTAATTTTTTCAACTCACCAATTTGCACAAAGCTTGAAGAATTGTCGTATTTAATTGAAATTTCGTGATAGGATTCCAAATATTGTCCTCTACTATTGCGTGGAATCCAACGTGGTGACGATTTTAAAATCTTAGTCACATTTGTTACCAATTCTTCGCAATTTGAAGATTCTTCTATTGCTTTAATTTCTGTAATTTGACCTATCTTATCAATCACGAATTGTAGCACAAACGAAGCACTTTGGCATTGAATTGGATACTGTATTCTATCTGAAATAAATTGATGAAATGCCATTTTACCGCCAACAAATTGTGCATCCTTTTCCACTATAGTTGCCGGATCTGCTTTTCCCTTCTGAACGGCTCGCGTTTTCTCCGTTGATTTTTTAGATTTAGCTGGTGTTTGTGCAACCAATTCAAGCGCCAGTAAAAAGAACAAAATAACGAAGATTAACTTTCTTTGTATCATATTATCAATTAATTACCTTTGTTTGAACTTGCAAAAACTTCAAAAAAGCCTTCTTTTTCAACCTCTTTCTGCACCCCTCCATCCAAATAACACCATTTATCAGCCAGCGACATTGCCACATCCAAATTATGGGTGATAAATATATAGACCAATTGATGTCGCTTCTGTAAATCAGTCAATAATTCCAAGATCTGCTTTTGAATGAGTGGATCAAGCGCAGCCACTGCTTCGTCTAATATCAATACTTCAGGATTGGTGCTCAATGCTTTCGCAATGCATAAACGCTGTCTTTGTCCACCGCTCATTTGATCTGGATAAGCGTTTATCAATCTTTCGTCGAACCCAACGTCCCTCAAAAAAGAAATTGCCATTGTTTCAATTTCTTGTTTAGATTTTAAAGGCTGTTTGAGTTGAATGATTTCAGAAACCGCAAAAATCGCGGTATGATTTCGGTTGAGTGAAGCATAAGGATCTTGAAACACCATTTGAATACCCGTTGGCGCAATTTCCGGTATTTCTTTATGATACAATTCTATGATTCCTTTGGTTTTCTTTTCTAAGGCTACCAATAATTTTGCGAGGGTTGATTTTCCTGAGCCAGATGTTCCAATTACAGCCAATGTTTCTCCCGCGCACAATTCAACGGAAAAATCTTTTAATGCTTCAACTTGATTGGCTCCCCGACCATATATTTTTGAAACGTTTTTAATGGATAAAATCGGTTCATTAGAAGAAATTTGAGGGACTTTGGGTTTTGGAACAGCCTCAATCAATTGCTTCACATATTCATGTTTGGGATGGTGCATGACTTCTTCAACTGACCCAAATTCAATAAATTCACCTTTTCGTAAAACGGTTATTTGATTGGCATAATTAGACACTAAATCCAGTTCGTGACTCACCCAAATTAAGGCACTTCCCATTTCTTTTGCGATTTTCACAAAATCATCCATCACATTTTTTCGCGAAAATGAGTCTAGTGCCGTGGTTGGTTCATCTGCGAGTAAAACCAGTGGATTGTGCAGAGAAGCCATAGCTATCATTACGCGCTGTCTTTGTCCGCCGCTCAATTGATGCGGGTAAGCTTCAAAAACCCGTTGTGAAATACTTCCAAGGCCTACTTTTTCCAATTTTTGCTGAATTATTTCAATTGCTTGTCCTTTTTGTTGATTGTGAACAGCAAATGCTTCAATTAATTGCTTGCCGCATGTCATTTGAGGATTGAGGGCCGACATTGGTTCTTGAAAGACCATGCCGATTAATTTTCCTCTTATTTTTTGAAATTCTTTTTGAGGGATGGATAGTAAATCGATGGACTTTTGAGAAGTATTCAATGTTACTGTCCCTGTTGCTTTTAACTTTTTCGGCAACAACCCCATGATGGTTAGCAATGTTAAAGATTTACCGCTACCACTTTCGCCTATTAAAGCATGAATTTCAGACTGGTTACATTCAAATTTTGGTAGGTACAACAAGG
The DNA here is from genome assembly GCA_964492925.1 of uncultured Rhizobium sp. GTDB lineage: Bacteria > Bacteroidota > Bacteroidia > NS11-12g > UBA955 > VMCP01. The sequence goes on from CAZBMF010000071.1 coordinate 5,213, forward strand.
TTTTAGCACCATCTTGTATTTTAAGATTTTCAATTTGAATGATTGGCATTGACATGGGAATACAATTTTACATAAAAAAAGGGTGGCAAGCCACCCTTTTTTATAAACGTTTAATTTTCTACTGAGAGTTTGATTGGAATTTCTCTCCAAGATTTAATGAATTTACCGTTGTTTTGGCCTGGGATCCAGCGAGGAGACTTTTCGAGTACACGAATCGCTTCTGCTGTAAACTCAGGACAAGATTTGGTTTCTTCAATTGCCTTGATACGAGAGATTTTACCAGTTTCATCTACCACAAATCGCAACACAACAGATCCATTAATTCCTTCGTCTTGACAACGCACAGGGTATTGGAAATTGTTTGCAACGTATTCACGGAATTTAGATTCACCACCCACGAAGGTTGCTTTAACCGCTACAACAGAGGCAGGTTCTTTATCTCCTCCTCCTCCGCCTGTAGGACCATCATCATCGTTCATATCGGGCAATGTAGGATCTTTGATACCTTTAATGGTTCTATCACTTGGATTGTCGATATCCGCTGGTGGCGGTGGATCTGCTTCTTCCTTGGTATTAGGATTGATACGAGGCGCAACATACGCTTGTTGATCAATCTTAGGCTCATCCATTTTTGGTGGTTCTTTCGGCTTATCTGGTTCTTCGTCTGGTTCTTTGATATCTTCAACGTTTTCAACAACGAAAACCACTTTTTTTGCTGGTTTCTTCTCACCGGCCAAAGAATTTAGGATTTTCGGAGTCAATGAAAACAACAAAGACAATCCAACAGCGATTGCAGTTGCGATAATTACACGATCTCTATAACTTTTTCTGATTTGATAAGCTCCGTAATCTTTTAAACGATCGTTGAACACCAAATCCAAACGAGATGGAGATTCTGGGCTTTCCCAGTTATTGGCAAATTTTGCAAATAAATTATTTTCCATATCGTTATGATTTAAGTTTAGTTTGAACAAGTGTTTTCTCTAGCGCCATAAAGCCTTCATCTACAGGGAAATACTTAGCAATTTGGGTGATTAAAAGTTCATCCATCATGTCAATCATATTTTTATAAGTAGCTTTATCGTCTGTTTTTACAAGGACAACCAAGGATGATTTTCTCTGTGCGTCTTTCACTTTCGCAAGAACTTTACTTTTAGCTGCTGTATCAACTGCAGGTATTTTGTCGAGTTCTTTTTCAAATTCCATCAATTGCTTGATTAGGCCAGCATTTCTTTCCACTAAAACTTTACGGATACCATCTTTTGAAAAATCAGTTTCTGTTAAAACTGTATTTTTATCCAAAGCTCCATTGTAATAGAAAATTCTATTATTTTCTGTTAGAAGAATGGTTAAACCATTTTTCACCTCAGGAACTTTTTGATTGATAGGATCTTTCAATTTTTCAGGGAAAATCATTCTCAATACCTTAGGTTTTGAAAACGTTGAGGTCAAGACGAAAAATGTAAGCAACAAAAAAGCCAAGTCAACAAGAGGTGTCATATCGACACGCGTACTCTGTTTCTTCGCCCGTTTCTTGCCACCACTATCGCCACCACCGGTGTTTAATTCTGCCATTTTACTTTCCCTTTCTTAATTAGTTGGACTGCTTTCCAATCCGGTTATCATTTGAAAATTCTTCACTTTTGCTTCTCTAAACACAGCGATAATGCTTTGTACAGTTTTGTATGGAGCTTTACCGTCGGCCTTGATGGCAAACTGTATGTAGTTTGATTTATCGAATTCCATGTTTTTCAACTTCGCTTCTTCTTCACGCTCTTTGAAATCGTTGTGCGCTTCTAGTCTAGTTTCCAATGCCCACTCGTATAGTTCGCATTGATTAATTTTACTAGAAGTGTCATAAGGAATTCCTTTCGCCGCTTCTGAATAAGCTGTACGCTCATTGGATTCCATTTCCATAAAAGTAGCCAATTCCTTGACACTAATACCGATAGGACCAACTCCCGCAAACTTTTTTAAGTCTTCTTCAGATAATGGAGCCAGTTTTCTAGATTTTAAAATTTTCTTTAAAACCTTGATTTTCACATTATTATTTGTGATATCTATGAAAACTCTTCCTTTGGCATCAATTGTTGCCAAAAAAACTTGTTTTGGAATCTGTACATCTGTAGTAGATGTTGGAGGATCAACCAAAACTGGTTCTGGAGCTCTAAAACTTGAAGTTAACATGAAAAACGTAACCAATAGAAACGCCAAATCCACCATTGGAGTCATATCCAATGCAGGCGTTGATCGAGGCATTTTTACTTTTGGCATGTCGTTTTTTTATTGTTAATACGCATTCAATTAAAAAAGTAAATGAATTAAGCGTGTGTTGATTGGAAGTTAGAAATAATAGAATAGCTAGCCTCATCCATTGCGTGAGTCATAGTATCAATTCTATTTGAGAAATAGTTGTAACTGATAATCGCCAAAGTTGAACCAATGATACCGAACGCTGTGTTTACAAGCGCCTCAGAAATACCAGTTGCCAACGCTGCCGTATCAGGAGCACCAGCATTTGCCAACGCCGCGAACGCCTTAATCATACCCAATACCGTACCAATCAAACCTACCAATGTACCAATTGAAGCCATTGTAGAAACAATTACCAAGTTTTTAGACATCATTGGCAATTCTAATCCTGTAGCCTCTTCTAATTCTTTTTCTATAGCTGCTTTTTTCTCATCACGAGATAAAGTGTTGTTTGCAGTTACCATTTTATAACGCAATAAACCACTCTTCACAACGTTTGCTAACGATCCTTTTTGAACATCACAAGATTTGATAGCTCCATCAATGTCGCCAGAACTCAAAGTTGCTTGCATCTTTCTTACAAATTGCTCAGCATTACCTTTACCATTAGCAGCAGCCAATGTGATGAAACGCTCAATACTAACCAAGATTACAATGATGTTTACCGCAATCAACAAAGGCACAATAAATCCACCTTTGTGAATGATTCCCAATAAATTCTTTGGATGACCCTTTTCTACAATTTCCTCTGGTTTTAATCCTGCACCTTCAAAGTTCGCTGGATCTCCCATGATCAATGTGTAAATTAATACTCCTGTTAACAAGGCAACCAAAATGGCTGCACCAGCGAAATAAGCTTTTAATACGCTGTTTCCCGAATTGTTTGTGTTATTGCTCATAATTAAATGTTTTCAATGATTTTAAAAATATTGCAATTATACACCCGTTTGCCTGTATTTGCAAGTGAGTTGAATAATTCCATGACTATATCTAAAACTTCAAATTACTGCTAACATTGTCTTTACCATTGCATCCATGTTCCTCTATTCGTGTCAAATCAACACATTTTACCAACTTTATCAAACAATTATCGCTCTATTTTCTCTGTAAAAATATATTTTTCAATGAGTTAATGGCAAAAAAAAATGACGCCAACCACAGCGTCATTTTTATGTCATGGATTGCCTACGATCAATAAGCAATTCATTGCATTTTGAATAAATTTAACAATTACTTAACATCTTCTGAATCATTTGAAGACGATTTCTTCTTCGACTTTGGCAGCTTTACCTCGTTTGCCTTGGAGATTAATTTCATTCTTACCTCCCTTTCTACTGTTGCTACCCTGATGATTTTTGTCATCGGCATAAATGCCTTCAGTTGCTCTGAACAGTTTTTGAATAATTCAACCTCTTTTTGCTGAAGTGCTAAAGCATCATTATAATATTCTACCGCCTCTTCTTCTGTCAATGTTGCAATTGATTTTTTCTTCCATTTGTTTCTGAATGACTTCTTCGATTTCGTTAAATCAGCGATGTACGCATCATAAATTGGAAAAAACTGCTTTGCCTCAGATTCAGATAAATTCAATTTTTGCTTGAATAATGAACTTCTATATTGTGCAACTTCGGCAACTTTTTGTTTCGCGTTGGTAGAATCTGCCTTTTGTGCATTTACGTTACACATGAAAAACAAACAAAACGACAACAATAAAATTCTCATTTGAATATTTGTATTAATTATTAGAAAATTGACTCTTCAAAAAATGGATCTTCAAGATTCAAACTCGTAAGTCCTAACTTTTCCAATTCCACAGCACTAACCCTTGATCTCTCAGATAACTCTGTAAAATTAAAAGTTGACTCTTCCATATTTTCCGCAGTTGCATCTTCAATTATTGATGTTGCAATGTATTCCTCTGGTGATAAATTCTCAGTTACTGTGTTGGTTTCACTTACGGGTTGACTCACTGGAGCCGAAATCACCGCTTTGTCTATAAATTCGTCAATCGCCATTGGCTTTTGAATACTATTCCAAATAAACCATGCTGCAGCAATAGCCATCAATGATGCAACAACACCAAATACGCTAGACCACGGAATCAAATCCATCCAAGTTAATTTAGGATTTGCAGTTTCGTCGGTTGCATCTTCAAATACTGGAATATTCACCTTACTTCCTGCTGCAGATTTCACATATGCCACCGAAGATTCATTCGCCATTTGATTGTGCAGCATATCCAAATCAGCATCGGAAAATTCCATTTCAGGAATTGTCGCGTCAACATGACTTTTTGATGTTGGTTCAACCAATGTAGGCCCAAATTCCTTGATTTCAGCAACAACTGTTTTTGAAGGAGTTTCATTGAGGGACATTTCCTTGGCTGAATATTCATCGTGAATGGCATCAAGATCCGCATCGGAAAAAGACAACTCTACTGGAGCCGCTTCCGCCGCTATAATTGTTTCAACTATTGATTCATCCACCTGAATGGAACTAACCTCTTCGGCAGTGTGCTCTACTGTTACCGATTGAATTGTAGTTTCAATAACCGCATTGGACAATGTTTCATCTGCTTCGGCTACCGGTTCAATTTCAGGGATAAAAGAGAATGAAAATGAAGGTATTACATCTTTTCCTAATTGAAAATCAACACCATTATCGCTAATTGGCAATGAATCATTATTTGAATATTGTGCATCGACATTTGGCGATACAGATTCAATTGATTCATTTGACGAATTTATTGCATCATTAATTTCCGATGAAACTATATTCAAAATTGATTCATCTGATTTAACCAATTCAATTTCATTGATTTGGGATTGATTACTGTTTTCAACAACTTCATCTGCAATATCCAATACAACGAATGTTTCATTGTTTTCATTGGCAATATCAGATGGCAATTCCACAACCAAATCTTCAACCTTAGTTTCAACGGTGTTTTGCAATGGAGTGATTTCTTGAATGACTTCATCGACAATTGGCGCTTCAACAATAGATTCCGGTAATATTTCGTGGAAAATTTGTTGATCTAAATCAAAAATTCCATCACCAGTAATGGTAATATCCGACATTTCTTGTCCCTCAGAATCCAAAACCAAACCTTCCAATTCATCATCGGCATTAAATTCATGCCAGTATGGAGTAGCATTTGGTTGAACATTTAAAGGTTCTATATGAATTTCACCAACATCTAATTTTCGAACGTCACTTTTGTCCGATTGATTGCTTGGTTGAATTTCAATAACATTCTCAACAGGCTTTACCAAATCCAGGGTTGCAACTTCCTCTTTTTCAATCTTTTCAGCAGTAAGAGGAAAGCCAAATTCAACGGTTAATTGAACAGGCATTTGCTTTTGTTTTTTGGTGAATTCTATTTTAGGTTCAACGTGATCGTTGATTTTAATGACATCGATACCCGCCCTTTGTTGAATTCGGGCCGACAATTGATTGAAATATTGATTGCCACCATTAAACGGATGTCCAAATTTGTTTTGTTCAAAGTTCATCTTAACCTCCTTTTAATTTAAAACATTCAAATAAATCTCCAACTTTTTGGTAGCATGTTGGAAGGTAGTTTTCAACGCAGATTCAGAAATTTGTGTTAATTCTGAAATAGCGCAAATTGAACACTAATTTTTGCTTGTAAGTTAAATAGCACATGGCTTTTAACATTTTTACTGATTCTGATTGTTGGTTTACAAATTCAGCACCAACTAAAGATTCAGCAAATTCTGGTTGTGCCTCATCAAAGTCAATGTTAGGATATTTACCTTTAAGAAACACAATGGTTTCATTAGAAGCAAAACGATACATTGATGTGCGTAAGTTTTCAGTTCTAAACTGCGACAAGCCTTCCCAAAATCTTTGGAATACCTGACAAACAATGAACTCTGTATCGGCGTGCGACAAAATCATCGAACGCACATGATTGTATATATTTTCTTGATAACGGCGAATTACATCTCTAAATGCAGATTCCATGTGCTCTGACTTAGAAAAGTATGCCACTAATTGAGAATCATCTAAGCGTTGGAAGTTGATCGATACTTCCGCTTTTTGCATGTTCTCTTCTTTTAGTTTTAATTTAGAAGCATTCATATTTTTGTGGTTGGTAATGCGAAGATGACCTTGTTTGGTAATATTATCTTAATTTTAGTCTTTAAAGGTGTCGACATAGGGTGTGAATAGCGAAAAAAGTGTACTATTTTTTATACTTATCAACTTTTGATAATTGCTAAACAATTAATATTCAATTAATTAATCAATTTTGGAATTTGTCAGAAAAACAAAGCAAAACAGATACTCATTTTTGATATTTAGATAGATAAAATCACAATTTAAATTCACCTGTAGATAAACCTACCCTTTGCATTCAGAATTATATCCGATAGAACAATCCCTACTATTGAAAAAAACTTGAAATGGTATTGTTGGTTTACCAAAAATAAACGAACCATTGAGCCTACTTTTAACGAGTGTGCCATTTGACGATTGAAATGTAAATCCCTATTTTTGATTTTTTAAACACCGCATTATTTTTACTGATCTTTTAATTTTTTATATTTTGTTTTTCATTGGATCAAAATTGAATATTTATTCGGTATTACATCTATGTGATACGGGTTTGAATATTGAATTGATTGAATAAATTAAGGGTTCTGGATTACACATTCTGGTTATTACATTGAAATTGCTGACACAAAGAATGCCAACATTCTACTATAAGATTGAGGCAAACATTGTATTTTCTGAGCATTTAGCCTTGTAAATGAGCAAAAAAATGCTTATTTTTGTATTGAAAATCAAAGATTATTCAAAGATTCTCAAAAAAACGTTTGAGAATGTGAAATAAATCCTTATTTTTGCAACCCAATTTTGGACAAATAAGTCATGAACTCGATTGTAAATAGCATCTCGCAAGAATTTTTAAGAAAAG
>CAZBMF010000072.1:0-12295 GCA_964492925.1 uncultured Rhizobium sp.
TTAACTGATAATACTCCCCAGTTGCTGGACCAAAAGGTTACTGAATTATTAGTAATTTTCACATTTCTTAATCGTGTCCTTTAATCCTCCTCAAAAACATGTCTAAAATATGAAATACTGAAATCATCTAGCTTAAAACACATTAAAGAAGTTTCCTCATCAGTCTTCCAGACAATATAGTAAGGGTCAATTAAACGTGGGTATCGAAAGTCAAACAAATACTCAGGATTCCAATATTTTTCAAGGTATTCATATATGACTGAATCACCAGCTAATCTCATATTCCAAGATGAAATCCTTTCTTTTTTACCGCTGAATTCCTCAACAATTGTCCCAATAAAGGTTGTATCACCATTAATAAATGTATCTTGTTGAAATTTAATATTCCTTCTTATACTTCCATCTCCATTATATATTCTCCATAGACCCACTGGAGTATGTGAAGGATAACCTTTTGAATAATTACCCTTTACTCTAACTTTACCATTATCAAAAAATTCGACATATTCGCCTATTCTTGTTTGAGTACCAATTTGAAGTGTAAAATGTCTGCGTTCTCTACCATTTGGCCAATATTCAAAGATTTGTTTAGGCCAGAGCCCAATCTCTTTTCGATACAATTTGTTGTTACCATCGTAATACATAACATTCAAATATTCGTCGTTTTTCGGATTCGACTTAACGATTTTAAATCCAGATTGGATTTCGTTTCCTTGCTCATCATAAACAAATCGATTATATCTGATTGAAACAGATATTTTCACATCATTCTGGTATGTCTCAGAGAAATTAAAATCTCCATTTTGATACCATTCTTTGAATTCTCCATTTCTCACACCAGAAATAAAAAAACCACTTTTTTCTAGTTTACCATTTGCGTAAAACTTTTGAAACTTTCCATTAACCAATGAACCACCCCAGTCCCCCAAAGTACTTTCCAATGAATTGTTATCTTGATTGTACCAATAATATTCGATATTCGGATTTGGTTTTGTGGTAATCCGATTTAATGGAATTACCGAAAACTTGATCAAACTACCATCCTCCTTCAAAATTACTATTTCTGATTTTTTAAAATCTGTCTTTTGAATGGGACTTACCACTGGATGAGTCTTCGGAGCTGTTGTATTACTATAAATCGTCAACGTATTATTGGCAAAATCTTGTTGAACTACACCAAGACGAGACAATGCTGACTGACCCAACAATAATGGCGCCTTAGTATTTCTTACAATCGTAGCCTTTACATTATTGATGACTAAACCTCCAATAACTATTGACTTTAAATTGATTGTTACACCCTCTTCAATATTGCCGTTTGCGTCAGAGTAATTTTGGACTCCTATGAAATCAGAATCTGCGAGATATCCATTCTTCAACATAAAGCCGGCTTCAGTTAGGGACAATGAAACATCACTAGCACCGGTATCGTATATAAAATTCAAACTCAAGCCATTCACCGTGCATGGAATCAATGAAACACCTCCAGACCGTGCCATTTGAATTACCGTCTGTGATGATAGTAAAGAAGCCAAACTAACAAATACTCCCATACAAATCACAGCTTTCAACTTCCTATTAATATAATAATTGTGCACCATAATAAATCCATGATTTAGACAAAAATACACTGCTGCCCTATACGTTTTTCAAGTATAACGAATTTCATTGATTTTGCTTGTCTGAGTTGTTGTAAAATAGGGGCACTTACAGTCTACTTGTAAAATAAAGTTAAAATCGAGTTTAAATTTGTCTAATTGATGAACCCATTGCTATGATTAACTTAAAAGAACCCATTTTTACAATAGAGTTTAACTCAACAATTCCTGCCATTTATAAAAACATTATAAACGCGGACCCTAAACCACCGCAGCCGCAGCCACCAGCACCAGACACCGGTAATGAAATTGAAGAACGAAGCTTAAAATTGCATTCTCTCTATGCTGGGCCAAAAGAACCAGCAGGCAATGCTGGAAATGAGGTGGAAGAAAAGAGTACTAAGAAATAATGGTGACGTATAGATAAATTGTTGTAAAAACGAATCCTAAAAAAAATACGGTCCTTGTAATTATTTTGATATTCTCCGACAAAACCTTGTTTTTCTCACTGTTGTGGTCAATTTTATCAATATAGGATACTATGAGATGCACAATAAACCTCTGCACCTGATCCCCATCCATATTGAAATATTCAAAATTCTCTTTTGAATAATTTCTAATCTCAAGGCCTTTGGTTTTCATTTTTATATACCAATAAATATAGCCATTCCACATACAAATCAACAATGTAATTAATGCAGCGAGGCTCAATTCAACTGCTAAGGCATGATTTACATTTTTAATTTCAGGTATGTACACCAATAGACCCGCGAGAATCGGAAGTAGATATTGAAATAGCTCTTTTGATCTTCTTCTATTATCCTCAAAAGTTTTCATGGTTTCATCGTGACGAGCTTGGGTTTCTTCTAAAATGATTTCAAGAAGATCAACATTCATTTTACTTAAACTTTCCTTATCAATTTGTTTCATCACATAATTTTATTATTGAACTTCAATGTGGCCTGAAATGAGTTAAGGAAATAATATATCTCTTGCAATCACTAATTCACGGCTTTCAGTCGAACTGGATAATAAAGCTGTGAAATATAGAGAACTTTTTTCAATATGTTTATTAAACGATAATATATTCGTTACTATCAATTTAATATTTACAATAGTTGAAGAGCTTATTACAAATTGAGCACTTCCTGATACTCTATTTCTAATTTCTTTTATTTTTCCTAATTAAATTATTAATGGCTAAGTAAAAGCTTCACTATCCGTGTATTTTAGTTCTAATCTCCCTACTCGCTGAATTAGAAATAATTAACTAGAGCTGTGAGTTATTATTCCTGTATTACCGACTTCTGCAACTGTCATTGCTAAAATAATATGGCCTTCCAACAATTTAAATTTGTTCTTTACCGTATGCAGGTAACTTGCCCATATCTCAATTCTGCAAATTCAACAAATCTGAATTTCCTCCACTCCGTCATCTATTAAGCAAATTAATACTATAAAAATATTTCCCGTTCCTATTTCTTTTTACGGCTACCTGCAATGTAAATCTCAGCAGGTTCTGAAGTAACATTCACTTCATATTCTCGTCTATCTAATACTCTCAAAAAGTCTTCAATGTGTTTTTCATCAGGCACATATAGCCCATCTTCCTGTCTAAAGACAATTCCCAGTCCCGTGCACAGTGTTATAAGTTTATTCATATCTGTAAACTCCAAATCTTCTCGGGCATTGATCGAGGCGATAAGCCGCGCGCACGTCTTGGAACGACCAATTTTTTCAGAAATGAATTGAAATCCAATGAAATTTATTCGTTGATTTAAACCATTGGCAATGTTAACAGCTGCATCAAGAATCTGATTATCAATATCATTGATAAAAACAAATCCAAATGGATGTAAGATGTCTATTCTATTATGGTGTATTATAAAATCAAATTCAGAATCGAGTTTGAAAACATCATCTTCAACTGCTCTTAATGTATCATCCGCAAAACTGAACAACCGCTTCTTCAATAGACCTTTGAATGTTGAAGGTCTTCTAATGGCTAGATGTTTTGTGCCATTAACAAAATGATAAATTGCGAAATAGAACTCTGTTATTTGAACAAGATCAGAAATGTCTGCGCTTTCAACAGGAATATTAGCTTCGTTGTATATTGAATAAACTTTTTCTGTTCCTGGATAGTGGTTAGAAACATAAAGCTTTTCCGTATTCGAATATTTTTCACTTGTCGAGAACACTTCCTCTTCGTCAACTATACCAAAGTAGGTCGTATAGAAATTATCGTGCATTTCTGCCAGATTTTCTCTTACAGAATCGTCAATTGGAATTCTTCTGGCGATTAATTGGTTATCTTGTACATAAGCAATACCAAATTCTATTTGATGAAAATTTTCAATCGGCATTATATTTATTCCTTTATTTCAATAAAAACAGAATTACTTAAGCGATGAACTTTTATTGGAATCGAGTTCTTTGGAATTGAATGACGCTTCGTCAAAAGTATGGATGTTTGATCATTCTCTATTGTGTAGACACGATATCCTCGAATTGCAAATACGATATTAATAAAATGGAGATTGAGGTTCCAGAGTATAAATATGACCAATAATATAGCTGCAAGTACGGCATAGCAATCTCGTGGTTCTTCAATAGAAACACTGTAAAGTGGAAGCAGAACTGTAAATAAAAAAGTGAACAGATACTCTTTGTTATTCTTGGCGGCGGTAACATCTAATATAAAAGTATCATTACTCTTCTTGGAACGCAAAATCCTAAAACGAATTACCAAATATGGAACAATTATTAAAAATACAGTAATAATCCACAACACCTTTTCAGAGAAAACTTTATCCATGCCACGAATAGCTACCAATAAAAACAAAGGCGACATGCTGCTGATTAGCATCATAAACTTCACTAATGGCAAACCTTCACTATTTTTCATCGCACCAATTTTTATTTCTTTTATCGATCTCCTCCCTGGGCAAGCTCAATTTTCTATTCACAATACTACACAATTCATTCAACTTTCCCTTAGCTTCGGCACCTGTGAGAAGCTTGGATTCGTAAAGGCGATCAAATACCCAAAAGTGGCCGTGAACGTTCAAGTTTTTATCTTTGGCCGTTTTCCTCAGTTTGTTGTCACTGGTGATCAACAGGCCATTCAGGTTTTGGGCCAGCCACAACGCAGAACAATCCTGAATGGAAAGGGTTGGCTTGCTCAATCCAATACTGCCAATTTGTAGTAGATCGAAGTCCGTGCAGTCATATATCGTTAAACGTTTGTTGTCCACATACGTCTGCAAGGCCAGCTGCTGTGAGGTATTTAACTCTTCCAATACAAGGTTGGTAGTGTGAATCGCCACATCCAAACTAAAAAAGTGAGGCAGGAGGTCCAGCTTCACCAGGTCAATAAGGATATTAGCATCGTTCACAACTACGATCATACCATCATAAATTGCTCGCGGAAATCCGCCAGTTTCAGGTTACACAAATTGGCGGCTTTGCTCAAGGAGATCACTTCTTCTGCTGCGGCACGGTATACCAGTTGTCGGAATCGTTCGGAACGTTCCATACCTTTGTACTCACCCAGGCCATCCTCCTTTTTCCGTGAGGGGTTCTGGTTCATCCAGATGCAAAAATCACGGTAGCTGTAGTCAGTTATAATTTCCAGATTCCGGGCGCGAGCCATCAGCGCCGCTATGGATATACCGTAGTTTTCCTTTATGGGAAGAAGCTCAATTGGCATAATGTTGTGCCGCTTTTCTCCGAGTTCACGCATGATAGTTTTGCGGGGAATAAGCAATGCACCGGCAAAGCGGTGGCAGAATTTCTCAATATGCTTGTGTTCCAGTTCAGGTGCGAACTGCAGCAACAAATGTCCCAGCTCATGAAGAGCAGTAAACCGTTTGCGTTCTGCCGGATAATTTTTGTTTACCACGATGACTAGGATATTGCCATTGGCATGCCCACTGAGGCCGTCAAATGCATCCGGGGCATCTATCTCATACACCTTTATTTCATTATCCTCCAGCATTTCATAAACATGAGGAATGCCGTTCTGACCCAATTGCCAAGCATCTAGCAATTTCTCGGCGGCCATCTCAACATCTTCACTGCTTTGAATTTTAATGCGTTGGAGTGGGTTTTTGAATTGGGAAGGGATTTGAAGAAATTGCTCTACCTCAAGATATCTCGAAATATGGTCGGTGACCTCCTGCTTAATGGCCTCCTCTTTTTTTACAGGCAACCTGCTTTTCTTGCGAAATTCCACATTTTCAATTTCTACGGTAAAGGGCATCAAGAAATAGTCAGGTTTCACACCTAGGGCTTTTCCCATCGAAATTAACACCTCGCTGCCGGGGGCAATCTCTTCTTTCTCGTACCGCGATATAAGAGTATGACTTACAGGTGGGTCCATCTTTTCTGCTAGTTCACGGTAAGACAAACCTGCAAGGATTCGGGCAGATTTGATCCTTCGGGCAATGGTATTGTTCATGTCTGGTGTCCTGGTGTTTACAAAAATACAAATAAAATTCCAAATGTAAACAAGCGACAAGTGTTATCTCTAGGGTTTGTCATGGTTTTTACTTTGCTGCGTGGCAAAAACTCACGCCAAACCAATTTACGTTTTCTTTTTTCGCTCGAATTTCATTCGAGCTACTTAAAACGGTCGACCCCAATCGGAACTCAAGTATCATTATTAAAATTGGGCTTAACCCTTAATTTCACTACTATTTACAAGAACGCAAATTGTAACACTAAAACGTGGTTCACAATATATACTATAATTTAAGCAATTTGGGGTTCATGGACAAAATTGACCAGGCACCAAATTTTCACTTCATTTTTTACCCCGCCAAATTTTTAAATTTTTCGATTAAATGGTAATCTGAGGCACTGTCTTTGGGAAGGGGTACCATATAAAGACAACGGTGACGTGAGAAATGCCCAGTTAAATAACCAAATCACCATTTACATTCATTAAGGCATCTGCCATTCCATTTTGCAATACCAATAAGTTCTTTGCAATGTGTTTCTTAACCTCAAGCTTAAACTAGTGATCTACTATATCATTATATGATTGTATTTGCTCCCTTGTTCTTTCTATTTGGTCAACACTATGGTTCAAAAAATCGTCCAGCTCATTCGAGTTTGTAAATGGTTCGTTAATGTAACTCATACCCAAAAATGTGGGCATTTTATTTAATGCACAACTATTTATACTAAAAAGAATTATGTAAGCAATAGTAATCACCAAACAACAACTACTCGAAATCTTTAACGAGTACAATCAATGCAACAAACCTGTTCATGATCGAGTTAGTATTAAAGTAAAAAAGTTCGATGTCTTAGCTTATGCAAATGATCAGGAACACATAGCATTAGTGGAATTACAACCTGATCAGGAAATACCTAAACAAAAGATTGTCTAAGTAACAGACCAACAATTCGCTGATTTAGCGAACTTTTACCTGAAACAAGCTGAACAATTGCGAACAGATCAAAATCTTTCACAAGGTTATTTGATCCAAACCCCTTTAAAATAATGGGTTTTGGCTTGTTAATAATTCATTTGAGGTATAGCTATTTCTCGGTGGAAGTTATAGTAAACTGTTGATTTATTTAACCTTATTGAGGGTTTCAATATCAATACCAGCACATTTACATTTTTCATACATCCACACTTGTGCTTGCTCAACAATAGTATCTATGATTTTATTCATCCATACTACTGAACCATGTTTTTCACTTTCAGGAATAAAAGCGTCATGAAGCCCTATCGTTAGTGAAACCTCCCTATTTGCCTCATCAGTTATTTTAAGTGACGAAAAGATGTGTGATTTTTCCAAATGTACAAAGGAGTTACCTGCCTGATAAATTTCTTTTACCCACTCCATACCTTCAATTTTAGATATTTCTAAATACAAAACATCGTCTCTTAGGTCTTTTTTTGTACCAGTTAATTTCATCTTCTTGATCTTTTCACCACCCATAACCTTTAACGCAAAGGTGTTTCTATCACAATCAGAAACAATAGATGCAAACAACCTCAATAACGTATCAATATTAATCCTTACAAGTGGTGCCGCGGCAATAAAATTGTTTTGTCTTATTAAAAGCGAATAGGCACTTGATATATTTACAGTTCTGTTTAAAGCACCAATTAAAAAAACATCGAATGGCTCTAGCGAAGGGGCAATTACAGTTAATTGCTTTCCCATGTTGCAAATTGCTTTAGTTTTATTTTCTATATCATCCAGCAATTGATCTTTGTTGAGATCTATATAGTTCATTCGACTGCAATCTTGTCTATTTCCTGCATTAAACGGTGTGTTTCTGTTAATGCAACTATGATCTTTTGATAGTGTAATATATCATCAAATTCCAGCTTTCGATCCTTACGATCCTTCAACCATTTTTGCGCTGGTTGATATCCACCAATGTAAAAATCCCAAGCTACTTGAGGCACGTTATCAAAGTACTGGTTTTCGTTAATATAAACTTTACCATCATGAAACACTGGTTTTACCACATTATTGTCACCATCAACTTGGTATTGTGTAATAAATTTATCAACCGCTGAACTTTCTAACAAATGAATCTGCCTTATTTCTCCACCAAGTTTAACTAGTTTCCAAAAGGTTTCTTGGTCTTTTGGGTACGGTATTCTCGGAAAATCTATTTTTAAAAACTCTTTATATTTTTCTCTATATGTTGGTGAATGTAAAACCGCATAGATGTAATCCATAAGATCAATGGGTGCAAATATTTCATGTTTTGTTACTCTCTCGTTAGCAAAATGCAAACCTAAATTTTCTTCAATTTCGTTTACGATAGAAATGCTTAGATTTGTCGCCCTACCTGTGTATTTATCAATGATTTGCATCCCATTTGTTTTAGTATAAGTGTATAAAGGAAATAGCATTCCTCCACCACGATAAAACAAATTAAAATCCGTCATTGAATTAGTAATAAAGGCAATATTCCAAGGCATAGACCCAACAACTTGACCCTGCCTTCCGATAACTAAACCTATGTTATCACCACTATGAAAGTGTTGCATTAATTTCTCTCTCGCCCTTTCTACGATTCGAGTGTCGTAATAAACCATTTTTTCATCAAAAGGACGGTATGAGATCTTTCTAATTAATTTCTGATTTAATTCAATTTTATAATAATCTTTAACACTATTTATTAGTTCACTTACCGATTCTTTAATTAGAATAGAATCTTTCGCAGTAACAATACCAACATTATTTAACGGAAACAGATCCAATAATTTAAAACCATTCGCATAATCACTCTGTGATGTAAAATCTTTGTTTACAAAAAAGAAATTTGGCTCGACGATAGGTATAGCACTGAAATTTATCGATTTTAAATTATTTTCTATTAGAAATTCGTATTTAAAATCCCGCTTTCCGAATAGATCATAATGTAAAACCCTAGCTAATTCAGATGATTTTTTCTTACCTGTTTTAATGAATAAATTAATAGAAACACCTTGCTCAATATCAAATACGTTTATATCCGAACTTCCATCTGGTGAAGTTTCTTTTTTCTTTGTATTACCGTGTAAGTCAATTGTATAAATTTTATCATACGTTTTTAGCAGATTCCAACGCATCCCTCTGAAAGTTGGATTGTCTAGATATCCATGAGGGTTTATAAAAGCCAATACGCCAAAACCATTTTTTTCAATAAAATATTGTCCTAACCTAATAAATTTCACATAGTCATCATTGATCCACTTTGGGTTACGTTCTTTTAGTTTTTCTTTACCCCCAGGTTCTTTTTTATAATCTTCCATGAGGTTCATAATCCAATCACCCTTATTCGCACTCTCACCACTATACGGTGGATTTCCAATTATACACATAACTGGTGTATCTCGTTTAATGTGATTAGCTTCGTTAGCTTCTGTACTTAACCAATTGGCAAACAAAGTACCAGTATCAGGGTGGCTCGCCTCCAAACTATTTGTTAGGTAAACCCTCAATCGTTGATTAGTTGATGGCTTATAACCCGTTTCTGTCAACAACAAATCCAATTTGAGGTGTGCCATTGCGTAACTAGCCATGAGTAGCTCAAATCCGTTTAAACGAGGGATTAAATGGGTTTCTACGTAATTACTCCAAATACCTTGTTGCCCCTCAAACTTTTTATGTATGTGTTTGATCACTTGAGCTAAAAATGTGCCTGTTCCTGTTGATGGATCTAGTACCTGTACTTTGTGGTATTCTTGTTCAACTTGTTTGCCATTCGAGTTTACCTTTACTTTTGTTTTTGAGGTGTCTGCGAGCCCCTGTGGCAAATCAAATTCAGTTTTCAATACATCATCTACCGCTCGAACAATAAAGTCAACTACGGGTTGCGGAGTATACCAAACGCCTCGTGCTTTTCTAAGCTTGGGATCGTATTCGCTCAAAAAATCCTCGTAAAAGTGAATAATGGGGTCTTCCATTTTTGTCGACTTACCATAATTCTTTAACATATCCTCAACGTTACAAGCCAAAAATATCTGAACTAAGTCATCTACGATCCATTTGATACGCTCGTCCAATTCTAATCCTGCTATATAACCAAATAGCTTCTTTAAAAAGGGGTTTGACTTGGGTATTAACTCAAATGCTTCCTGTCTGCTAAATGTTGGTAGTGTGGGATCATGTAACCTCGCTGCGAACATACCATACGTTATGGTTTGTGCGTAAACATCCGCAAATCCCTTTGGAGTGATATCATGAATCAAAATCTCCTTGAATGCTTTCATTTGGTCATTCAATGTGCTATTCTCATGATTCACCTCATCACTTGTCAAAGCTTTCTCTATTACTTCTGCTAGCAACCTTGCTTTACCAGCCATCATTTCAGCTAATTTCTTCGAGCTTTTAATTGTTTGCCCTACATGCAAACAAAAGTCATTTATAAAGCTTTCAAATGAGTCAAAATTTTCGTTTAATGGCTTTATTCCCTTATCTGTTAATTCACCAATACTTACTTTTCTTACAAACACACCGTCTCGGTATAAGTAAAAATCTATGTAATCGGTAAAAATCAGGTTGTTTAAAGATGCTTTGTATCGGTCGAACTGTTCTTTGTTCCCAGTTTTTTTAGTACCCTCTAAATCCTTATCTCCAATATCTTTGGCTTCAATAAAACCTACTGGAATATCTTTGAGTGTAAGAATGTAATCGGGCGCACCACAACTTTGTCTTTTGGGTTCATTGGTTGCTCGAATAGAGGGTACTAAATGTTCGATCAAATTTTGCAAATCTCCCCTGAAAGTATGTTCAGTGGCATTACCTAATTTATATCGCTGGTTTATATTGTTGATGTATTGATCTAAATTCATTAATTAAGTATCAAAAGCGAAGATACTTTATTATAATAATAAATCTATTTGTAATCTGACTTTTGTCTATCGCCTGTATTAATGGTTGAACTGCAAGAAGTGGCTATTTGCAAAAGCGAGTATTTTGTTTCATCACTTTTAATCATTTCTTCTTTGAAGTCGATCGACAAGATAAAGTGTGATTATTCGCCTTAGAACACCTTTTCCTAGAAAAGTAGCATCCGCATGCTTTAATTCGTTTTCAAATGACAGGTAATTATCGGGTACTTTTGAGAATGCTAAATTCGAATGTTCAATGCCAGTCAAACCTGCTAACGAATGAAAGAACTTATGTCTACTATTAGCAATAACTCGTATAGATTTTATAATTAAAGGATCCGTAATTTGTATATCATGTAAAAACCTATGGATTCTTTTATTTAATCCAATTTTAATTGACCGCTCGCAATATTCACATTGCTTATTTTCTTCAATATATTTTTTTTCGTAATTAACCATGATAGCTTCAAATATTTGAAATAATAGCGCGTTTTCAAATAGCGCATTATCATAAACTCTATTCGATGTCATTATTATTGAATTTGACACAGCAAGGTATTTAAGAGCATTATAAATGAATGAATTTGTCTCCTGTTTGACAAGGTCGTTGAATATGTCAATAAAAGAAAGTTCAGTATAATTGTCACACACTAGATGTAATTGTAATCCTCGAAGATCATCCAGCATCAATTTTCTTTCCCCACAATATTTTAATAATTCGATATGTTCAAGAATACTCAATTCAGAATTAACAATATGTGTTGTATAGTCAAGTCGTGATAACCATTGTATTGCCAAATATTCTTGTCTTATTACATTTAATGTTGTTATAAAGTCCGAAATAATGCGTTGGTAATTAATATGTTTGTCAATGTCAATTATCAACCCCATCTTTTGGCTGTAGAGTCCCAATGATTCATCAAAGAATTTGGAGTGAAAGCAAAATATGCCGTCGCACAGGTTAGTAGGTTCCTGAACAATTGTCCTTGTCGGTATGTGTAGGATTATATAATTCATTTAAATTAATTCCAAATGGCTTGAAACGAAACTAAGTATTTTAACCTTGACATACTTACTTGACGTAATTCAATGTTTGTATGTTATTTGCAATTACACAAATCAAACAATCATTGGGCATTCTAATCAATTTGCCGTTTGTCATTGCAAACATTTTTGCGAAAAGGTGAACTACACTGCCACATTTGGTCGTTTGAAATCTACCTAGCTCCTACTGATCCATTTTCAATCTATCCACTTCCAACCATCTCAAACCAAAATTCATCCCATAAAAAAAGCCTCAAATTTCTTTGAGGCTTTGGTGGTGATCCCGCTGGGACTC
>CAZBMF010000073.1:0-12292 GCA_964492925.1 uncultured Rhizobium sp.
AAGGACAAAGCAGCATCAACGAGCTGAACGTTGCCGAAACTGTGAAAGAAATTCGCCGAGCCCTGATAGCGGCCGACGTGAATTTCAAAGTTGCCAAATCTTTCACCGACGATGTTTTAGAAAAAGCCCGTGGTCAAAATGTAATTAAATCTGTTTCACCAGGACAATTACTCACCAAAATTGTTCACGATGAACTCGTTGCTTTGTTTGGGGGTACTACCCAAGAACTTTCTACAAAAGGTTCACCAGCAATCATTTTGATAGCAGGTTTACAAGGTTCTGGTAAAACCACTTTCACTGGAAAACTCAGTAAATATTTAAAAAGTCAAGGTAAAAATCCTTTGGTAGTGGCCGGCGACGTATACCGTCCTGCGGCACGTGAGCAACTCCGCGTGTTGGCTTCTCAAACAGAAGTTGGCTACTACACTGAAAACGAAAACAATAACCCCATCAGCATTGCCGAAAATGCAATCAAATATGCCAAGTCCAACAACCACAATGTGGTGATTGTAGATACCGCTGGTCGTATTGCTATCGACAAAGAAATGATGGACGAGATAGCGTCCCTCAAAAAAGCATTAAATCCAACAGAAATTTTATTCGTTGTGGATTCAATGACGGGTCAAGATGCTGTAAATACCGCAAAGAACTTCAACGATGTTTTGGATTTTACCGGTGTGGTTTTAACCAAACTCGATGGTGATACCCGAGGTGGTGCAGCTCTTTCCATCAAATCTGTGGTGAACAAACCGATTAAGTTTGTTTCAAACGGCGAAAAAATGGACGCATTAGACGTGTTCCACCCTGATCGTATGGCTGGCCGTATTTTGGGTATGGGAGACGTTGTTTCTTTGGTTGAGCGTGCGCAAGCCACTTTCGATGAAGAAGAAGCACAGCGCCTTTCTAAGAAAATTGCCAAAAACAAATTCGACTTTGAAGATTTCTTGGGACAATTGCAGCAAATCAAAAAAATGGGTAACATGAAAGATTTGTTGGGAATGTTGCCCGGTGTGGGAAGTAAAATCAAAGATTTGGATATCGACGACAATGCATTCAAGGGTATTGAGGCTTTAATTCAATCTATGACACCACAAGAACGCGAAAAGCCTGAACTTTTAAATGCTTCTAGAAAGCAGAGAATTGCGGCTGGTAGTGGTAGATCTGTGCAAGAATTGAATAAATTATTGACACAGTTTACTCAAATGCGTCAGATGATGAAAACCATGAACAACAACCGTGGAAAAATGCGCGGCATGTTCAAATAAACCCATGAAAAAAGATTTAAGCAGCATCCGAAAAGACTATCTGAAAGGAAGTATTTCTGTAGATAGCATGCCTGAAAATCCATTGGATGCCCTGCAACTATGGGTCAACCAAGCCATTGAAGCAGAAGTTGAAGAACCAACAGCCATGAACATTGCCACCATTTCTGAGGGAAATTTCCCTACATCGCGTGTGGTTTTATTGAAGGAAATTGTTTCTGAGGGACTTGTGTTCTTCACTAATTACGGAAGTACGAAGGGAAAAAACATCGAGGCAAACCCAAATGTTGCCGTTAATTTTTTCTGGCCTGCTTTGGAACGTCAGGTGAGAATTCATTGCACGGCTAGTAAAATATCTGCAGAAGATAGCGATTCGTATTTTTATTCTCGACCGTTGGGATCTCAAGCTGGCGCTATTGTGAGTCAGCAAAGCAGTGAAATAGATAAAAATGAAAATTTAGAGGAACGTATACAATTGTTACTCAATAGTGGAACAGAATTAAAACGTCCTGAGAATTGGGGTGGATATTTGTTAAAACCAAGTTATTTTGAGTTTTGGCATGGCAGAGCTAGCAGAATTCACGACCGAGTTGCATACACCCAAGAAGATTTTATTTGGCAGAAAAAAAGATTATCACCATAAATTTAATTGGTTTTATTTTCATGGAATCATGAAAATGTTGAAGGAAGGTTGCGGGGTTGAGACACAACCTTCTTTTCAACAAAATTGGGCAAGATTACAGAAAAGTATAAAAGCACAAAGAGAGCTGTAAGACCTGTAATTCTTGAAGATTTTTCAATCTTGTTGTGTATATTACAAAAACGATGCCAAAAATTTATTTTGATAAAATAAAATGAAAAATGGCTCCTTTTGGGGAGCCATTTTTTTGTTTCAAAGTCAAATTACTTTTTTGACTTT
The DNA here is from genome assembly GCA_964492925.1 of uncultured Rhizobium sp. Classification (GTDB taxonomy): domain Bacteria; phylum Bacteroidota; class Bacteroidia; order NS11-12g; family UBA955; genus VMCP01. The sequence goes on from CAZBMF010000073.1 coordinate 2,182, forward strand.
ACGTCTGAGGTTTTTTTTGTTAAACGCTTAGGACGTGATTTCCCGTAGGTTCCTTTCCAAAGCTTACCTCTTTTCGATTTTTTGTCGCCTTTTCCCATAAGTTTTTAGATTAGAATATATTGAAAATTGAATTTAGTTACTTGTTTAGTGCTTGATCTGAGAACCCTTCCATCAAATCGGTAGAGATTCCGGTGAAGCTAAATCCTCCATCGTGGAAGAGGTTTTGCATGGTAACCATGCGGGTATAGTCGCTGAACAAACTCACACAATATTGTGCACATTGGTCGGCAGAGGCATTACCGAGCGGACTCATTTTATCGGCATAGTTATAGAAAGCGTCAAAGCCACCAACTCCGCTACCTGCTGTAGTTTTGGTAGGACTTTGAGAGATTGTATTCACACGAACTTTCTTTTGTTTACCGAAGTGGTAACCGAAACTGCGGGCAAAGCTTTCTAAAAGGGCTTTTGCATCGGCCATTTCACCATAATCAGGGAAGGTTCTTTGAGCAGCAATGTAACTTAGGGCAACAATTGAACCCCAATCGTTCATAGCATCTGCTTTCATCAAAGATTGCATCAAACGATGAAACGACATTGAAGAAATGTCGAAACTTTGGTGCATATAATCATAGTTAGAATCGGTGTAAGGGTTTTTCTTACGAACGTTCAAACTCATTCCTACGCTGTGTAAAACGAAATCAATCTTACCGTTGAATGCGGTCATTGCACCAGAGATCAAGTTTTCAAGATCTTCCATTTTGGTTACATCGGCGTAAATCAATGGAGCATTCAATTTCTGTGCTAATTCTTCAGTTTGTCCTACTCTTGCAGCAACTGGAGCATTGGTTAACACAATATTTGCACCTTCGGCAACGCATTGTTCTGCAACTTTCCAAGCGATAGATGCTTCATTCAATGCACCGAAAATGATTCCATTTTTACCTTTTAAAATTTGATTGGCCATAGCAAATTATTTTGATGCGAAAATACTTGATTCTTTAGACAAATGAAAATGAAATAAAACACACAATTAACAATCATTGAATTACAGTAATTTGTCATTTTAAAAAATTCACCTGTTTATTTTTGAAAATGTAGAAATTTATCGCTTAATTTACACTGAATATTGAATATAAATACGATGAAGAAAAATTTACTCTCAATTTGTGTTGCATTGTTTATGAGCTTGAACCTGTTCGGGCAATTTACAAGTGATAATTACAAAATTATCAGCAACATACCAGTAAAAACTGGAATGAAAAAAGTATCGAGTAGGTCAGCAAGTAATCCCAAAACATGCGACACCGATACCAGCTATTTCACCAATTTATCAACCTCTATTGCCAGTGGATCTTACCAATATAGATCGCTGACAGTTGGACAAGGTCAAGGTTTAGGTCAGTTTTTTGGAGCGCCAACTACAATCACAGTTTCTGGATTTAGATTTTATGGTTATTTCATTTATGATACAGCGCGCAAAGTAAAAAGTACTTATGTACATTGCAGACTTTATAAAGCAGGAGCAGACTCGTTGCCTACTGGCTCTGCGTTGGCAAGTACAACGTTCAAACTTGATACCATTCAAGGTTCTTTATTGTTGAGCAGAATCAAACGTGATGTATATTTCTCAACTCCTGTTGACTGTAATTTCCCTTACATTATTACCATTGAAAGTGACAGTGTAAACTCAAAACCAGGTGTTGTTACCAATGCATGGCAGTACGGTGATGGTGAAGGTAGAAATTTGGCAGTAGGTTCGGTGAGTGGTAAATGGTACAGATGTTTGCAATTAAACATCGGTGGCGTTTCATTTGATGCACATATGCAATACTATCCATTTGTGAAATACAAATTTGGAACAGACTTTACCACAAATATCAATTGCTACAATGTTATTGATACTTTGAGATTCACCAATCAATTGAAAACAAATGTGGCTGGTAGTGTATACTACAACCAATATCAATATTATGATGAATTAGGTTATGGATATAACGATTATTGCCATAACTGGGTTATCAATGGAAGTACTTATATCTTCAACACAGTAGATGCAAAATACAAATCTGGATCAAAGAAAAACTTATCCGTTGCATTGCAATCTATGGTTGTAACTTACACTTCAGGTTTGTGTTATGACACTACAATAAAAGATGTGTACTTCAAACCTGTGGCTCCTACTTTGGTTAAAGCAGCCAACGGCTGTATTGGAGATTCACTTAGAATGAGCGTTACTGGAGATGCCGGTGTAACATTTGCTTGGTATAAAAAACAAACAGATGCCAATCCATTCTATACGGGTTCTTCATATACTATTTCCAATGTTCAAAAGCCTGATACATTTCATGTAAAATCTATTAATGGTACCTGTACTTCTGGATTTTTAACCATTTATCAAAAAGCAAGTGCTTATCCAACTACATTAACCACTAAAAACGATTCTATTTGCTCAAGCGCAACAGCAAACCTTACAGGAAATACTGATGCAGGAGTAATTGAGTGGTGGACAGCGAAAACTGGCGGAAACAAAATCTATACTGGTAACAGTTATCAAACTCCTCAATTGTATGCAGATACTACATTCTATGCACAAGCTAACAACAATGGTTGTATTTATAAGGGCGGAAGAGCTACTGTGAAAGCATTTGTAGGAAGTTCTTACGCTCCAACATTGCCAAGTAACGTAAAAGATACAAGTATCTGTTTCAATACAAGTGCAGTAGTAACATTGTCTGCAACACCATCTAGTGGTTCTTCTCTACGTTGGTACGACGTTGCAACAGGTTCTACTCCTTTGTCTACAGGAAATACTTATGATGTAACCGTTAATTCTCGTGGTACTCAAACTTACTATGTAGAATCTTGGAACGGCGTTTGCGGAAGTGGTAGAACTGCCATTAATGTATTTGCTGCAAAAGCTCCATCAGTATTCACTAGAACCAATGCAACAATTTGCTCAGGTGATTCAGCAACCGTTGGTGCATCTACTTTGTGGGGTAACATCGATTGGTACTCAAGCAAAGGTGGTTCAGTTGTTTCTAACAATAAAACATACACAGTTGGTGGTTTAACCAACAACATCAATTACATTTATTTCAAAACCCGTGAAGAAAATTGCAGCAGCGCAAATTATGATAGCGTAAAAGTTACTGTGAACACTGCTCCTACAGTAACCAAAGTAACCAACAACGATGTTTGTCAAAAAGGTTTAGGTGAAATCCAAGTAGAAATGGGTGCTGGTAACATCAATTGGTATGCAGATGAAACAACTTCTTCTGTTTATGCAACTGGTAAAACAGTTTCTTTAGGCCAAATGTGGTCTAACATCACAGTTTACTATGCTACAGAGTCTAATGGTTGTTTTGGAGCAAGAACTCCTGTTACTGTTAAAGCTCTTCCTAGGCCAACTGCTGGTTTTACATGGACGCTTGCTTGGCCTCGTTTGGTAACTTGTACTCCTATCACAACAGCAGGAATGACCTTCTCTTGGAACTGGGGTGATGGTAATACAACATCTGGTTTGCCAGCTGCACATACTTATGCGGCAGAGGGTAACTACACCATCAAATTGGTTACAACAAGCACTTCAAACGGATGTACAGATACAGCAGATATACCAGTTGCAATCAGTCATGTTTCTACTAAAAACATCAGCAACCCAGTTGTAACTGTTTATCCTAACCCAGTTAAATCTGGTACTATGTTAAATATCCAAGGAATTCAAGCTTCTGAATTGCATTGGTACGATATGAGCGGAAGAGAAGTTGCCGTTGAAAAAGTAACCGAAAACATGTCTGTTGTTCCTGCGCGATTGAACACTGGTCTTTATTGGATCAAAGGTTCTAGCAACGAACAAACATTCAAAGCATCTATTTATATTCATTAATTTAACCATAAATATTACATAAAAAAAGGGGCTATAAGCCCCTTTTTTTATGTCTCTCTCCCGTCCTGAAATAAGTTGTCACACAAACAACTTATAAAATGAAGAAACAAGCAGAACAAAAACAGAAGCGTAGTCAACGAGATTATAGCTTATCTTTTAAATTACAGGTAGTATCAGAAGTAGAAAAAGGAGAACTGAGTTACATTCAAGCTCAAAGAAAGTATGGAATTCAAGGAACTAGTATCGTTTTAGCTAAGCAATCATTTTTATCGTATTCGAAAGATTTAGTAATAATGAGTCAAAAATACCCTGAGAGCATGATTAGATAGTTAAATGCATTGCTAATAGATAAAGGTATTGATATCAATAGATTTTACTGATAAAATGTTATTTATTTTCATCTCAAACTCCAATGAAAGCCTGCTGTGAACTATAATAATTGTTGATTTAGCTATGAATACCAAAATGGTTTAATAATCATTCTAATAAATCAAATGAATCTTGAAAAATAATTCTAGCTACGTTTTAATAATTTTATTAATCATGATGGTCATCCGCATCTTTGATGCCCATAGACATCAAATTAAACGACATTACGAGCATCATGATAGCAAAGCCTGGTATAATGGCCAAATAAGCCTTATCTATCACCAAATATCCCAAATTCTCTTTAACCATGATACCCCAACTCGGTGTGGGAGGCGCTACCCCAAGTCCTAAAAAACCCAAACCTGCTTCTAAAAGTATTGCCGCAGCAAAATTTGTAGTTGCGAGCACAGTAAGCGATCCTTTTAAATTGGGTAATATGTGTTTAAACATTATATGCATGGAAGAAAATCCGGCGATTTTCGATGACAATATAAACTCTCTATTTCTCAACTGCATGGTTTGCCCTCTCACAACCCTCGCTACTTCCACCCAGCTACTCAATCCTGTAGCCAATAAAACTTGAAAATACCCTTTCCCCAAGAAAAAACTCAATCCCAAGGCTATTAGCAACGTGGGAATGGACCAAAATACCGTGATCACCCATGTTAAAAACTGATCAATTTTACCTCCAAAATATCCCGCAACCAATCCAATAAAAATGCCTATAATTAAACTTAAAAACATGGCTAAAAAGCCGATACTTAAAGATACCCTTGCACCAATTACCAAACGACTATAAATATCGCGACCAAATCTATCGGTACCTAACAAGAAATAACGACTTTGAATTTTTCCAAGCTGCAAAGAATCGATGTTCATGGTCAAATACATACCCCGCTTTTCATTGAAAAATGTGAGTTGTGATTGATTTTGCTGGGTTTTAAAACTGTCGGAGACGGAAATCATCTCTCCGAGACCATTATCCCCCAAAATCCAAAAAAACGGTGACCTAGGTTCTGAACGCAATTTTTGAACAAACAACTTGCTACTTCCTGGCGACAAACTTGCCCATTCAGGCATAATTTGATTGGCATCCTCTGAAGTATCGGGCGTAATCGCATAACCTAGTGTACCCAACACCGCAAAAATTGCACAAACGGCAAATCCAACATTAAATAATGGCTGTTTAAACAGTTTTTTGAGCATGGTTGATGCCATTTTTATGGTAAATATCCAAAACTACAATAATTGCTGTAAATGCCCAAAGGGGAACAGCCACCTTATCGTATTGACTGTAATTGTTTAAAACGGCATGTGCATAATAGGTAATTAAACCCAAAAGCACCAAGGTAGCCGTTAATTTTACCTTTAAAACAGTGGTTGTGTAAATTACTTTAAAAGCAGTTGAAATGGTAACTAACACCAAAGCGGCCCATAAAATCAAACCTATGAAACCCATTTCGCTCATGGCAGAGAAAAATTCACTATGAGCATCCCCCAAATCACCAGAATTGGTACTAATAATGGTCAATTCTGAGCTTTTCTGGAAAGGTCCATATTTGAAAACATAAGTTCCCGGTCCAAACCCAAACCAAGGGCGTTCAGCCACCATCCTACTGGCACATTTCCATCTGTTGATGCGTTCCAAATTACTTGGATCTGTAGTAATGTTACTCACAGATTTAACGTGCCCTTCTAATTCATCGCTTGAACCTTGCTTGTTTGCTTCAAGAGAATATAAAATTTCATCTTGCTGCACCACCGCATACGTTCCCACAGAAAGTAACACCACCAATATCCAAGAAAATTTAATTTTTAAATTTAATATCCCCCATAAACCAAAGGCCACCACCAAACTCAACCAAGTTGCCCTAGTAAAACTTACAATGATTCCGAAGGTTAATATAAAGAGTGCAAACAATAAAATAGGACTAAAAAACACGTGAAAATCAAATTGACGCACGTAAAATGTATAGAAAAACAAAATGAAGAAAGCAAAGGCAATGGCTGCTGCATACATTCCATGATCTGGAAAAAATGGCCAAGAAATTCCATAACTTGAACTTCTTGAAAAGCCATCCGCAGAATGCATCACTAGGGTATAACCCACACAAACCAAAGTGAAAATTGTGAATGCCTTTAAGAACCAATGAATGTTTTTATAATCTCTAAAAATGCGAATACCAAAAAAGAAAAACAGCGTAATGTACCAAGTTCTTGCAAGGCTAAATTTTACACTCACCAAATTCATGGTACTAAAAATACTTGTAATCCACAACCATGATAAATAAAGTACAACCGTTATTACCAATGGATGTTTAAAAAAGGTCAAATTAAATTTACCTTCTTTGAAAACGTGAAACAACAACAATAGAAAAAGTAAAATATACATTGGTTCTGTTGGGAGGGACATACCAAATCCACCAAACAGATTGTCGTTATTCACTGAAAGTGGGGCCAAAGCGCCAAAAAATAACAGGGCTTTTTCTGTGTATAAAATACTCGCGATGAAGGCAAATAGACCAATTGGAATTAAAACAACCCAAAATTGCTGCGCAACAATGGCAAAAACAAATAAAAATACCGTAAGCACCAGTGCCGAAAACAGAATAAACTTCTGCTTAGACGAAAAATGCATTGGCAATAAATTCATGGATTATTTTCTGCGGAACAATTCCATACTTGCCAAAACTAGGGCAGTAGCGAAAAATGTACCAAACAAAGATAAAATGATAATGAAAGTGCGTTTAGGCCAAGCTTTGATTTCGGGAACCGTAGCCGATTCAACAGTGAATTTGTGCGACAATGTTTCACCAACGTCTACTTTTCTCTTTTCATATTGAGTAATCAAATCACTCTCCTTCTCTTCTTCCAATTTAATCAATTCATTGAGCGCAATAAAATCGCCACCACTGGCAACCAATGTCTTTTGTTCTTCCAAAAGTTTTTTCATCTCACCCACCTTACCACTAGATTGAGCTTTATAAATCTCTTCAGCCAAAGCCCTACTTTGTTCTTCGTAGTTGGTGATACCATTTTGACCCAATTTTCTCAATTCATCCTTGATATTTTGGATTTTATTTCTTTTTTCCTGCAGCGCTCGCTCAACAATTTGCAAGGCTGGAGTTGCTACCTGATTTTGAACTTCAGTGGTAATACTATCGTATAAATTGGCAATTCCATTGGCCAAATCAGCCGCCATTTTTGGATCTTCATCCATTACCTCGATTTTAATACTGAGGTATCTGGTTCTTTCAAAGCTAAAATTCTCTTTGATTTTATTGTCTAATGCATATTGTGGAAATTTTTCAGTTTTTGGATCAATACCATAATGCTTCATTAGATTGAAATTGCGCACCAATCGTCCTAACAAAGTACCAGATTGCAAAATTTGAAGTGCCTTTTCTGCTTCAATTTCTTCACCGAATTCCAATGGATCTGATTGTCTTTGATTCAATTCAGTTAGCAATGCATTTGAAATAGAGTTGTTTTTTGTAGGATAAAAAATATGTCGTGCAGCATATTTTGGTTTTGTAATTGCAGGATGTGTAAGCACTACAGAGAACAAAATGGCACAAAGGGCACTAATGATAAATACTTTTCTCCAACGCCAAAAGAAATTGACAACCCCAATGAGTGTAATAGGCTTTACTTCACTTTCGTTGATTAAATCTTGATTGTTAGAATTGAGATCTTGGTTCATGATAAAGGAATACGTTTTCAAAAATATCTAAACGCAACGAGTATCTAATGTATTTCATCAGAAATATTTAGATTATCCACATTTTTTTTCGTTTTAGACTAAAAATCAAAGAATTTTAGTGCCAAATCAATGGCTCTATCATTGTTTTGATTGAAGTCTTCAGATAAATAAACTTGTTCAACTCTGTAATTTTGACGTTGAAAAGTTGCTACAATATTTTTAACGATGGTGGTATTAATTTTCAAATTGACCATCAATTCACCTTCTTGGGTAGTATGCACCATCATCCCTAAAATTTTGGCACCATTTTCCTCAATCCATCTAGCAAAAACAGAAGGTGCAAAATCACGATCACTCACTTTCAACACCAATACAGCTCCTAACCCTCTGTAAGTCAACGACTCTGTAATTTGTTTGTTCAACCTTTTTTGGTCAATCAAACCAAGAAATTGTTCATCCGAATCTACAACAGCAACCACACTCAAATCGTTGGCAGCCAATACTGGGATAATTTCATAAATATGGTGATCAATTTTCACATTCGGTGTAAATTGATTGAAGGCGATTACCTCAGACAACAATTGTTGTTTGTTTGATTCTAAATGCAAAGAGGCAATCCGGGCATAATTATAAAGTTTCTTTTTATCGACAATTGGCAATTCACACACACCTTGACTTTCCATAAAGTCAATGGCCGCATCCACCGTATCTGTCAAACGCAAACAATCTAAATGTTCGCTTAAAAGCTCACTCGCAATCATACAAAAACAAATATAAGTAAATTCAACATGTAAAATGAAGAAATCCTACCAACGGTGAGAATCTTCGTTGAACCATGTGTTTTGCACTTTCATAACCCGTTCAATGAGCTCACGTACACATGCCTCACCGCCTTTGATTGGCGAAATATATTTGGCAACATCTTTTACGTCTATTGCTGCATCATTAGGACAACATCCAAGTCCAACTTGCTTTATTAGAGGCAAATCGGGCATATCATCGCCCATGTAGGCAACTTGATGCGGTTGCAGATTTATCTTTTGCAAAAAATCTGCAAACGCAGCTTCTTTATGGTCTTGACCCAAATAAATATGTTGCACCCCAAGTCCCTCAAAACGTTTACGCATACCTTCAGACTTACCACCTGAAATAATTGCAATCGGGTACCCTTGTTTTACAGCATGTTGCAGCGCATACCCGTCTTTAATGTTCACGGAACGAAGCATAAATCCTTCTTCGGTAACCAGCACATCACCTTTAGTGAGCACACCGTCGATATCGAAAGCAAATGCTTTAATTTCTTTAAAAATAGGAATAAGAGTTGCCATTATCCGTCGATTAAACCCAGTTTATATTGAAACATCATGCCCAATTGGTTGGCTTTTTCAAGCATCAATGAGGCTTTTTCACCTTGAAATTGCGATTCAACCGCATGTTTCAAGGCATTTTGCCATATTTCAAAATCGAGATTTTGCAACCCCAATTTTGAATGAACGCCAAATGCACTCCCTTGATAAGGGTGATTCGCTGCATCAATGTCTAGAATAAATGTCCAGAAGTTATAAATTCTCGGTAGGTGTTCAGCTAAATTCAAATGTTCGAAGTGCTTACGGGTTAAATCGTTTTCTAGCAATTGCTTATATTGCAAGTCAACCACTTTACCCACATCCTCAAACGATTGAATGTCCCTCATTTTACCAACCCAAAATCCAAGCAAAAATCAAAGGAGCAACAATGGTGGCATCACTTTCCACGATAAATTTAGGGGTATGAATATCCAATTTACCCCAAGTAATTTTTTCGTTAGGAACGGCACCAGAATAACTACCATAACTGGTTGTACTATCTGAAATTTGGCAGAAATAAGACCAGAACGGAATGTTCTCCATTTCCATGTCTTGATACAACATTGGAACCACACAAATAGGGAAATCGCCCGCAATTCCACCACCAATTTGGAAGAATCCTACACCTTTTCCTTCGCTATTTTTCACGTACCAATCTGCCAACCAAGCCATGTATTCAATACCACTTTTCATGGTAGAAGCTTTCAATTCATTTTTAATGACATAGCTTGCAAAAATGTTACCCATTGTAGAATCTTCCCAACCTGGAACAACAATTGGTAAATTCTTTTCAGCAGCAGCTACCAT
>CAZBMF010000074.1:0-11635 GCA_964492925.1 uncultured Rhizobium sp.
AAGACTTACTACCCTTTTATTGAATAGCACACGGCTCACTTTTCTTTGAACAATGCGCAAAGCTAATCCTTCAGCGATAGCAGTTTTACCCACACCTGGCTCTCCAATTAACACTGGATTGTTCTTTTTTCTTCTTGAAAGGATTTGACTAACCCTTTCAATTTCTTTTTCACGACCTACAATTGGATCTAGTTTACCATCTTCAGCGGCTTTGGTTAAATCTCGACCAAAATTATCTAAAACGGGGGTTTTAGATTTTACTTTAGATTTGGCAGATTGTTGAGCTTTTTGCTCTTCTCTGTAATATTCTTCAGGTGTTTCACCTTCTTCGTTTGGCATTTCGCTTTTAAATTGATCTATACCTTCTTCAAGAGCTGCTTTAAACACATCGTAAGTAACTCCATATTGATTTAACACTTTGGAGGCCACATTGTCTTCATCCCTCAAAATAGACAACAACAAATGTTCTGTTCCAATAAGGTCTGTTTTGAATATTTTCGCCTCTAAATAGGTGATTTTCAACGCCTTTTCTGCTTGTTTCGTAAGTGGGATATTCCCCAAATTGGTGGTTTTAGAGGCAGTGCCTTTGATTGCATCCTCAATACTTTTTTTCAAACGCAACGAGTCAATGTCGAGCATTTTAATTGTTTGAATGGCTTTTCCTTCGCCTTCTCTAATAATGCCTAAAAGCAAGTGTTCGCATCCAATATAATCATGTCCTAGGCGAATAGCCTCTTCCCTACTGAATTGAATCACTTCTTTAACTCTTGGTGAAAATTTTGCTTCCATAAAAAGATTCTCAAATATAAACTGAAATACACGCTACAAGATTGAATGAAACAAACAATTGAACAGAGTGTATGTTTTGTTGGAATAAACACAATCTATACCAAAATGAAAATATGCCATAACTATATGACATTGTGACCAGAACAAAGCATTTTTGTCAGTTATTCACCTTTTTTTCACTTCGGCATGTGTACAATTATTTTCTTAGACGTGAGGTTCATTTTCTATCGAAATGTTCTAACTTTGAAAGTCCATGGAAAAATTCAGCCAAGAGAGAACACGCAAACCAAAAGTTAATAAAGAACTTTTTGGAGATATTTTGGGACGTGTACCACCAAACTCTAAAGAACTTGAAGAAGCTGTTCTAGGAGCAATGATGTTGGAAAGAGAAAAAGTGCATCAAGTAATTGATATATTATCCGACAAGCACTTTTACCAACCTCAAAATGCTGAAATTTTTAAAGTAATTCGCGACATGTACCAGTCGGCAGATACAGCCATTGATTTGCTCACTGTTTCAAACGCATTACACAATTTGGGCAAATTGGAATTTGTGGGTGGCCGTTATTATTTGGCTAGTTTAACAAATAAAATTTCTAGTGCCGCCAATATTGAATTCCATGCGAGAATCCTTACACAAAAATTCATTCAACGTGAATTGATTTCTGTTGCTGGTGAAGTAGCCTACGATGCATACGATGAATCACAAGACGCGTTTGAACTGTTAGATAAGTCGGAATCTAAATTATACGAAATAAAAAATGCTGGATTGAAAAGGAATTTCCAAGAAATCAGCGTTTTGATCAACAATTCATTAAAAGAAATAGAAGACCGAATGTCGTCGGAAAATGATGGCATTACCGGTGTTGCTTCTGGATTTTCGGATATTGACAGGATCAACGGTGGTTGGCAACCATCTGACTTGGTAATTTTGGCAGCTCGTCCTGCGATGGGTAAAACGGCTTTTGCACTGAGTTTGGTGAGAAATGCGGCCGTAGACCACAAAAAAAGTGTGATGATTTTCTCTCTCGAGATGGCCGATATTCAGTTGGTGAATCGTTTGATCAGTGGAGAATCTGAAGTTCCCGGTGATAAAATCAAAAAAAGTGACCTATCGCCTGAAGAATGGGAAAGATTGCATCAAAAAACCGTAGCACTAGGATCTGCAAAAATCTTCATTGACGACACCCCGCAGTTGAGCATTTTCGACCTTAATGCGAAATGTAGAAGGGTTCATTCACAGCAAGGACTTGATCTTGTAGTGGTGGATTATTTGCAGTTATTAAGGCATGAAGTAAAAGGCGGAGGCGGAAATCGTGAACAAGAAATTGCCTTCATTTCACGTTCATTGAAGGGTTTGGCGAAAGAATTGAGTGTGCCGGTAATTGCGTTGGCACAGTTAAGTCGTGAAGTAGAAAAAAGAGCAAACAAACGTCCTCAACTTTCAGATTTGCGTGAATCTGGATCTATTGAGCAGGATGCCGATATGGTAATGTTTTTATACCGTGATGAATATTATCAAAACATGGGAATGGACACGCAGGAAGGCGGCCAAAAAGGCGGTGGCGACAATCCAATGGTAGATCATGGAATCAAAGGTCTAACCGAGGTTATTATTGCCAAAAACCGTCATGGTTCAGTAGGATCAGCATTTGCAAAATTCGTGGGTGAATATTCTAAGTTCATTGATTTATCGCCATACGAAAGATCGGCAATGAGCAATAAGCAAGAATTTGGAAGTTCTTCATCAGCACCTTCTATTTACACTGCCACTGTTCAATCTAAATTGAATAACGACGATTCATTTTACAACGACAATCCGATTTCGCCATTTGACAAACCAGAACCCAATTGGGGAGGAGGATTTAATCCGAACATACAGGAAGATTAACAAAAAAGGGAAGCCATGGCTTCCCTTTTTTGTTTCCGCGATTTTTGCAAAAGATTTATTCTTTTTCTTTTGGAAGTTTTACGGCAAATATTTTTTCTTGACCATTGGTTGTTTTTCCTTCAACAACAATGCTACCTTTCAATGATTTCAGAACAGACACAGCGCCTTGTGCCGAATAAACGGGTTCATTGTTAATCATGGTAATCACAAAACCTTCAGGTATTCCTGCATTTTTGAATACGCCAGAAGCAATAGAAGACACCTTTACGCCAGTTTTAACATCTAATTTTGCACGCTCTTCTCTGGTTGTATTATCAAGTTTCATCCCTAAAAATTCTGAAACATTTGATTTTGAAGCTGTTTCCAATTTTGCAGTTCCATTTTCACCAAGCAATGTAGCTTGCATTTCTTTTTCAGAACCACCTCTTCTAATGGTAATTTTGATAACATCTCCTGGTTTATATTTCCCAACTTTTTCTTGTAAACGACTAGAGCTATTTACTTCTTCTCCATCAATTTTTAGGATAACATCACCTTTTTCTATACCCGCTTTTTCAGCAGCGCCTTTTTCAACTACTTCGGCAACATACACTCCTTTTAAATCCTTTAGATTTTTTTCCTCCAATAAATTTTGATTAATTTCTTGAATTGAAACTCCCAATAACGCCCTTTGAACTTTACCGTATTTCATTAAATCGTTCACCACTTTCTTCATCAAGTTCACCGGAATTGCAAAGCCATATCCGGTATAAGAACCTGTTTCAGAGGCAATTGCAGTATTTATACCAACCAATTCTCCGGCTACATTCACAAGCGCACCACCAGAGTTTCCAGGATTGATTGCCGCATCAGTTTGAATGAAATTCTCGATGGCGTATTTATTCCCTTTCGAACGCAACAAATCTATATTTCTGCCAACCGCACTCACAATTCCCAATGTAACAGTAGAGGTTAAATTAAATGGATTTCCAACTGCCACTACCCATTGTCCTACTTTTACATCGTCACTATTGCCTAATTTCAAGAATGGTAAATTTCCTTCACCAATTCTTAACAATGCTAAATCTGTATTTTTATCTGTTCCTACCAATTCAGCCAAATATGTGCGTTTGTCGTTCATTACAACTTCAATTTTGGTAGCACCATCAACTACGTGGTTGTTGGTTACAATATATCCATCATCTGAAATGATCACACCTGAACCACTAGCTTGCTTAGGACCCGGATTATCAAACCTAAAATTAGGTCCCTGGAAAAATTCAAATGGGTCCATGGGCATTTGGCGTTGACCTCCATCACCTTCCGTAGAAGCTGAAATCGTAGTTTTAATGTGCACAACTGCAGGATTGGCAATTTCAGAAACTCCTGTAAAATCGAAAGCAGGAATTGTATTCAAACTTGCATAGCGGGCTAATTGAGCAGAAGTACCTTGCTTTTGATCAATATCGTATCCCCCCGAAAAGGTTTTCGCCACTGCAAAAAAACCAAATAAGCTCACGGCTCCACCAAGTAAGCCTGCCAAAAAGAATGTGAATAATTTGTGTTTTTGAAAATACTGTTTCATACTTTTTACATTTTTTAAAAATTTGTTTGCAATATCAACGCAAAAATCGTGATTGTGCTTTAATTTGCATGATAATTCATTTACCTTTTTCGATAAAAGGGTATTCATAGTCCGTGAAATGCAAGTAAATCAATACTCATCAGAAGAAATCTTGATTCGATTACGTCAAGGCGACAGAGATGTCTTGGTTGAATTGTATAAAGCAAATGAAACTATGATATTCAAATACATAAAAGATCAGAATGGCCGAAATGAAGATGCGGAAGATTTGCTTCAAGAAGCATTGGTGGTACTTTGGAACAATGCTAAAAATCCGAACTTTGAGTTAACCGCTAAGCCTTCAACCTATCTTTATGCTATTGTTAAAAATCTTTGGTTGAAATCTGTAGAAAAAAACAAACGCCTTACGAGCGAAGATCAAATACCTCTTAACGTCCATTCTGTCCAACAAGAAACAGACAAAACAATGGATCATTCAATTGTTCGCAAAATGCTCAATCAAATGGGAGAAACATGCAGACAAGTTCTATTGATGTTTTATTACGATGGATTAGACATGCAAACAATTGCAAAAGCGAACAATTTTGCCAATTCCGATGTTGCAAAAGCAAAAAAACATCAGTGCTTGAAAGAGCTTGAAAAACAAGTTAAATTAAAATTCCAATCAACCGATTTTTTCAGATGATGATGAACATTGAAGATCCTCGCATACAGCAATATATCGACAATGAATTGAATGATTCTGAGAAATTGTCATTTGAAAAAGAATTGGAATCTAATCCTGAAATTCAAGAATATATCGCGTTTAAAAAATTCATTATTGAGGGAATTCGTTCCGAAGGTGATGAAGAATTAAAAGAATACATACGCTCTAGGGTTCAAGATGAAAGCACTGAAAATCAAACCAATTTATGGCTTTATGCCGTTGCCTCAGTAACATTGGTTCTTGTTTCTTACTTCTTTATCGTTCAATATTTCAAAACAGGTAGTTTAAAAGAAGCCTCAAAAGTATTGGTACTAAACGAGCCAACTAATAACAAAACAGAACAAAAAACACCCTTTAAATACAACGAGCCAAATTCACAAATCTTTGATTCTACGTTATACAGCACTGACTCATTTTTGGCATTGAACGACAACCCTGATGAGTCAATAGACCCTGAAAATACTGCCATGGAAATGTCCTCGGCCCCAGAAATTCAAGAGTCTAAAAATTTTAAGAAACAAGAGGAAATTGCATTAGATAAAGAAGATCTTTTTATTCATCAAACTACGTTGATTCCAATTGCAATTGCAATGAACGATGATTCTAAAATGATGCGAGTAGATAGAGCCACAAATGCAGATGTAGAATCTACTGTTTCTGGAAACCGAGTGGCCTTATCAAAGAAAAAAGAAACTGCCAAACTGAAAGCGCCAGTCTCTAATACCAGAATTGCCGCAGATACAGTAAGGGAATCAGAGGATGATTTTGAAAACACAAAATCCCGATCAAAAGTAAAAAAAGCGATTGAAAAAATCTCATTGGTATTTGTTCAACATGCAAATAGTCAACCTTCAATTGAAATTCGACATATCAATGACCAAATTTATTTGAAAATCACCAATCTCGACCATGACAACCCGTTGGTGTACTCAATAAATGAGAAATTTTACCTTGAATTAGGACCAAAAAGCATTTATTTCATCCCTAATTCAACTACCATTCTAAACAATCCAAAGCCGATTACTGATAAATCTATCATCAAAGCGATTCAAAATTAATGAATATTCCTTTTGTAAAATTCCAAGGAACGGGAAATGACTTCATCTTGGTTGATGGTCGCAAACAGACCTATAACTCACTACCAGTCAAACTCATGTGCGACAGAAACTTTGGAATTGGGGCAGATGGTTTGATGATTTTACAAGAAAAAGAAGGTTACGACTTTGAAATGGTCTATTACAATTCTGACGGGAATTTAAGTAGTATGTGTGGCAATGGTGGACGTTGCATAGTTCAATGGGCACATCAATTGGGACTTGGAAACCATGGGAAATTTACCTTTTGGGCACCTGATGGACAGCATGAAGCTATTGTTAACCAGCGCCAAATATCCCTCAAAATGACAGACGTAAACAATTGGCAATTAATTGACAATGAAACTGTTGAAATAAATACTGGTTCGCCACATTATGTTCATTTTGGACATCCGAATATACAAGAATTGGATTTAATTACATGGGCCAAATCAGTAAGATACAATGAGCCTTACACAAATTTGGGCATTAATGTGAATACTGTAGAGCTTGGCGTTCACACAACATTGGGAATGAGAACTTATGAGCGCGGTGTTGAAAATGAAACTTTAAGCTGTGGAACTGGCGTAACAGCAGCAGTTTTAGCCTCATATATTTTGAGGGACAAATTAGGCCTTGGAGAATATTATCAAGGCAAGAAAGATTTTAATGCTTCCATGCAAACCAGAGGAGGCAATTTGTCGGTTTCTTTTGAAACCGCAGACAATAAATTTCACAATATTTGGTTAATTGGTCCCGCTGAATTCGTATTCAATGGCAATTGGCAATTGAACTAAATTATTAATTGCTTGCAAATTGGACATTGTGACTGGCATCCACTGGCCAATTTTATACCTATAAATCTTATAAGGCTAATTGCCACTTGTTAGATTTTGTTCCT
Source organism: uncultured Rhizobium sp. (assembly GCA_964492925.1). Taxonomy (GTDB): domain Bacteria; phylum Bacteroidota; class Bacteroidia; order NS11-12g; family UBA955; genus VMCP01. Next base: position 6,925 of record CAZBMF010000074.1, read on the forward strand.
AATACAGGCAATATCTATTCAATCTTTCAACAATATTGATATGCATTTTTCGAGAATTTAAGCAAAAAAAAAGGCTACCGCTTGGGTAGCCTTTTTCATATTGAGAGGTGAGATTATTTCACCAAAATCTTTACCGCTTTAGTTTGAATATCGCCAGAAACAGAAGCAAAATAGTAACCTTGTTTCATATTATTCAAGTTGATTGATGCAGAATTTGCACCTACAACAAGTTGAATTTTCTGGGTATAAACCAGTTTGCCAGATAAATCGTAAACGTTTACTGAAGCAGAGCCATTTTTTGTAGCATTGAAGCTAAGTTTGGTTGATTCAGATGCCGGATTCGGATAAACTGAAAGATTTACCTTGTTTGAATTTACATTTTTTGAACTGGTTAACAAAGTAGATGATTTGAAGTAACCACGACCGTGAGTACCGATGTACATGGTCATACCTTCCCATGGTTTCCACTCATATCCACGAATTTCGAATACTGCAACACGTGCCATACCGTTGTTTGCTTCTTCCCATTTGGTTCCACCATTTTCAGTTACCCAAACACCTAAGTCTGTACCTAAAATGATTCTTGAAGCATCATCTACGTCAATTACAGCATCATAAACTGGCATTGAAGGCAAGTTACCAGTGATGTTTGTCCAAGTAGGTGTAACATCACAAGCATTCTTAGATTCAAACACATAAGAAGAGTTACCATATCCACCCAAAGTAACAACAACATGGTTAGAATCTGTTTGGTTCACATTTACAGAAGTAACAGTTCTACCAGAAGCACCTGGAATAGTAATTAATTTTTGAGTAACACCATCAGGGATATCATAAACCCCAGGATTTGCAGTCAATGAAAAATCTGCATCTTTAAGTCCTGAAACGCGGTACAAAGCACCTGGTTTAGCGATAAACAGGTGGTTACCGTCTGGAGTGTAATCCATTTCAATGATTCTGCTATTTCCCAAACCAGAGGCTACACGAATCCAATGTACGTCATTCGCGAAATCTGTTGGGTTAATTGCCGCCCAAACTTCAGCATCTTTTGCAAGATACAATTTTGATTCAGTAGCACTTTCTTCAAACAAGCTAAATGTAGTGTTAAAATCTGTTTGAATGGTACCTTCTTGACGTTTATCAAAGAAAGTAGAAGATGATTGTCCTCCGTTACCTGATCTAGCTACGTTACCATAGTAGGTACACATGAATACAGTTGAAGGATTGTATTTAGAAAACTCAACATCAAATCCGTCACCACCATAGATGCTTACACCCATTTTAGATGGCTGATTGTTAATTGTATTTCCTTTGAAATTAATCAAATAAGTTCCATTGTCTTGAGCACCTCCAACAACGTGACCCAAAGAGTTCGCTGCTACGTTGTACAATTGCAATGAGGTATACCCTCTGTTAATAGAAGTCCAAACCTTCAAATCTTGAGAAGAGAAAATACCGCCATCACAACCAATGATACAAGTTGCAGGAGAAGTATTTTTATTCCAATAAACCATGTGTTTATCAGCGTGCACATATTGAGTGTTCCAAGGAGCACCAAATGTACTTCCGATTTGAACGTAGCCATTTTTTTCATCCCAAGTAGCCAAATCAACGCCACCCATAATAACCTTTGTTTTATCGTTAGGGAATACGCTAATTACGTTATCGTACCAACCTTGTCTGTTCGGGCCAAAAATATCAGTAACACTATTACCATATACCAATTGTTCCCAATTTAAACCACCATCAGTAGTTCTGAAAACACCACCCATTGTTCCATTGCTAGCAGCTGACAATAGATAAACGTAATTTGGATCTTGATCTGAAATTCCGATAGCCGTTCTACCTCCGGTATTGATTTTTGAATTCACCAATTTCATTGCACCAGCAGCGTCTTGTTTATATACAGAACCACTTCCGTTTGAAGCCCATAATACACCGTTTACGTCTATTTTTACTTCTTTTGTACTACCACTGCTCATTTTTTTCAAGGTTGTTCCATCTGTTATAGAAAACAATCCTGTTTCTGTACCAATATAAAGAATATTTTTGGTTGGATGAGCCACCATTGAATTACACTGATCGAAGTTAAAATCACTGGCAATTGGCAATATTCCAAAAGAAGAACCTCCTGCGTTTTTAGCTTTGAAAACACCACCACCAATAAATGCTGGTGAACCGTTACGTGTACCACTCAGATTGGTGAATCCACCCTCACCAGTACCATAATAAATTGTACCATCTGTGGTTTGAGCAACACAAGTTACGTTTAAGTTTTCTTGTTGATCGTTTACTGGTGTCCAACTTTTACCATAGGTAGTACTTCTAAATAATCCACCACTAACAGAACCAACAAACCAAATATTTGCAGAATCTTTATGAATCACCATGCCACGTGTTCTACCACCAACATTGTCTGGACCCATATTTTCCCAAATGATTGATTTGTTCAAACGGTTTTTCACCTTTAATGCATCAGCTTGGCTAATTGCATTTTGGATCCATTCTGGTTCTAGGGTTCCAGTTTTTTCATTCAATCTCATGCTGTAAATAGATCGAATGGCACCTTCAATTTCCTCAGATTCTCCGGCAATTTCTTGTTCAAAGAAATTCAAACCTTTGGGAATCGAAAAGCGATCAGTATTTCCTAAAATGGAAATACCCAAGCAGATTCCAGCTGAAAGAGCGATAGGTAAGTATAATTTTATTTTCATAAATAGTTTATTTCTGAGTTAATTTATGTTTGTATGTTCGCAAATTAATATAAAAATGGGGGTTTTTCCAATTCCCGAAGAAGTTAATGCACATATATTATGTAATTTTTTCTTCATAAAATCAATTTTTTAATCAAAAAATTAGAGTACATGCTTTTCTGCATGGTAAGAACTTCTCACCAATGGGCCACTTTCAACAAATCTGAATCCCAATTGAAGTCCATATTCTTCCCAATATTTGAATTTATCTGGATGTACATATTCGGCAACCGGCAAATGCAATTTAGTTGGTTGCAAATATTGTCCTAACGTTAATACATCACAACCATTTTCTCGCAAATCGTTGATCAATGTTTTCACCTGATCATCTGTTTCTCCACAACCCAACATGGCACCACTTTTGGTTCTCGCACCATATTCTTTGGTCCGTTTTATTTGTTCCAAACTTCTTTCATACTTCGCCTGTGGGCGCACCAATCTGTATAATTCCCGCACAGTCTCCATATTGTGACTTACCACTTCTGGTTTTGAATCTAAAACCATGTAAAGCAAATCCCACTGAGCTTTAAAATCAGGTATCAAAGTTTCTATGGTTGTTTGTGGACTCAATTTTTTGACTTCAGTGATTGTATTTGCCCAAACTGTAGCACCTTTATCCTTCAATTCATCGCGATTTACTGAGGTAATAACACAATGTTTAACACCCATTAATTTCACTGCTTCAGCAACTCGTGTTGGCTCATCCAAATCATAACTCCCTGGTCTGCCTGTTGCAACAGCACAAAACGAACAACTTCTGGTACAAACATTACCCAAAATCATGAAGGTTGCAGTTCCTGCTCCCCAACATTCACCCATGTTCGGACAACGTCCATCCTCACATATTGTGTGAAGTTTATGCTCCTTCACAATACGCTTTACGTTGGTATAATTCTCTCCAATGGGAATTTCTATTTTCAACCAATTGGGTTTTGAAGGGCCTTTTTTCTCTTTTGAAACGATTGGTAATTCTATCACAGTGTTAAAATTTAATGTTATTGGATATCTCCAAATCCAAATGCAAAGTTAATAAATAGTGCCGGGAAGATATTCCTGTTTGTTTCTTGTGTATATAATAATGGTATTTTTTGAACAAAACCATCCAATGAAACACCCAAACTCACAGAATTGCTGATAGATTTATAACTACCCCAATCAAATTGGATTGCCCCAGATAATCCTAAACCAGGTATAAATTGCCCTTGCTTCATTCCCTTTGTAAATGCAGTTGTACCACCAATCAAGGCTGGATTATGCACCTTCGGATCATACCGCATGTCCTGATAACCATCAAACGGTGGAGTACCATTATAATACCAAATGTAAATAGGCCAAGAATAAACAACCGGTAAACTTACAGCACCCGTTAACTTACAGCCTATATCCAGTCTACTACGTCTTTGCGCTAGGTGAAAACTTTTACTAAAAAATGGCTTTATTGCCCAAGCATAATTTACTTTATTCAATTTAAACGGTTGAGCACCTGGCAAAAATTGACTGATTATTTCAACCTCTTTTGGATCCACCAAATTGCCAATTTTTAAGCCGTAAGTTTCACTCCAATCACGACCCTTCAAAAGGTTTGTTTTAGACACGCCAAAGTCAAATCCAAAATTTCGAATTTGAGCATCAATGCCCCAAATCACGCTTTTTTGAGCCTCCAAATGACCCAAAAATGTGGATAAGGTTATAAACAAAGCAGTGAATTTTCTCATTTTTAGAACGAATCAAAGTTAAGTATTCCACTTTTATAAAAAAAAGGCCCAAAAAGGTAAAATTTCCTCCACTTTGTCCCACAGATACAAAAACCCTTGTATTTTCAATAGTTTTCACTATTTTTGTATTGTCTAAAATGAAAAGAAGACCCACCAAAATCATCAAAAACGCCCAATCTGTGGGGAAATGTGGATAAGAAGTGGCTAATTTTGGGAAAATGTGGGAAATTGTGGGAAATTCTT
>CAZBMF010000075.1:0-11599 GCA_964492925.1 uncultured Rhizobium sp.
TGCCACTGTGTAAACGGGAAGGCGCCTAAAATGGGGAAGTCAGAAGACCTGCCTAAGGCACTACAATTGCTCGCTTTCGGGAATAAAAGCGCGGTGGTGATTTGCTTAGGCATTTTTCCAACTTTTTTGTTTCCGTTCGCCAGTGTAAATCTATGCTGTTGAACCTGTTAAATATCGTATCTACAATCTGTTGCTCTTTGAGCGACACGGTGCAGAATTTGCCCATAGATACCGTATATATACAGTCGCAACGACTTGAATTTTGCCAATTAGGACGGGTGAAAATCGACTTTAACAATGCCGCAACATCACAAAATTTGCAACAATCGTTGTTGTCGAATGCTGTTTTTCTCAAACAATACGGAGTATCTGGATCAAGTACCATTTCAAGAAGAGGTGCTGATGCTGCGCAAACTCAAGTTCTATGGAACGGATTGCCGGTAAACAATCCAATGTTGGGAATGACGGACTTCAACAACATTTCTACTTTTGGTTTGCAAGAAGCATTTTTAATAGAAGGAGGAAATGCTGCACTGTTTGGAAGTGGCAGCGTTGGTGGAACCGTTTTCCTGAGAAACAAAGTGAAATTTGGTGAGGGATTTCATGCCTTGGCGAGTTATCAAAGGGCGCAATTTAACAACCAAGGGTTTGCCGCAAATTTACAGTATTCAGGGAAATCTCACTTTATTCAAGCCACTTGGGCCCAACTCAATCACCAAAATACTTTCAATTTTCAAGATCCAATATCCCTCGAAAATAGAACCGCGAAAAATGCAAATCTTTTTCAAAATACTTTTCGCACCGTTTACGGTTACAAACGGAAAAATCATGAACTCAAAGCCGTTTTAGAAATGGTTCAGAATGAGAGAGGGTTGGGACAACAACTCGGAAGTACGATGTTGTTTGGCATCCAAAAAGATGAAAACCTTCGTTCAGTGATTGAACATCAATACAATTCTGGTAAGTGGTTGTTTGTGAATCGTTTGGGCTTTGTTCGAGATGTGATCAAATATTACGAAAATACCGCTAAAGCAGATTCTAGTATTGCCAAAACGCCTTATTTTCAGTCGGAAATTTACAAAAATTGGCTGGGTGTGCGTTGGTTGCTAGGATTTGATGCACAGCAACAAAACGCGTATTCCATCAACTACAATGTATTGAATGTGAAGCGATTGTATACTTCTGCGTTCGCCTCTGCCATGTTTAAAGTGAAAACGGCCGATATAAACTTGAATGTACGACATGAATTTTACGAACACCTGCCAACATTCGGATTTTCTGCGGTTGTGCCAGTGAAACAAGCGTTTAACATCAAAGCCAATCTTCACAGCACGTTCCGTCGTCCTACGCTCAATGATTTATTTTGGAAAACCAATGCCATAGAAACCACAAAACCCGAGAAAGGATGGGGCATGGAATTGGGAATTGTAAAGCCTTTTGTTTTCAAAAATATGGAAGCATCCGTTGAATTGACGGGTTATTACCGAGAATTAAACCAACCCATCATTTGGGTGCCCAATGGTTGGTCGTGGATTGCAACAAATTTCCACAAAGGGCAATATGCAGGTATTCAATGGAATGCGAAGGTTTCGCAAGTGGTAAAAGCGACCAAAATATCTATTGTTACAGGCGGCGAATATGTGCACGCCCAAGTCCAAAAACAACCGGAATCTACACAATATGCGCAAATTTTCATACCTGATTTTATGGGATTTTTAAGTGTCGCAATGGACCGCAAAAAATGGGCATTAAAGTTAGAAATTCAGCACACTGGAAATCGGTTCACGCAGACCGACAATCAGGCTTGGTTGCCAGGTTACAGGCTGATTCATGCCGCTTGGGTTTGGAAAAGCACGGAGATAATGTCCCTCAAAAATAAAGAAAAATTAAAGGCCGAAATTTCACTCGAAGGGCGGAATTTGGGAAATGTGCAATATCAAAATATGCCAGGAAGACCCATGCCGGGTAGAACAATTGGCATTTATTTAAACATCACAATATAACAAATTTATATGAAAAAAACAACATCATTCATGGTTTTTGCATTGCTTTTTACGGTAAAAATCTATGCTCAACTTGGTACTTATGTCATGACAGAAAGGTTCGATGATTTAAACAACACTGGATTTGATTCGGGTATGGTTTACAATGGTAAAACGGGCATGCAGCAGTACATCACCAATGGCGATTTGCTCATGCAGTTTGGTTGGGACACAACTTACAAATATTGGTCAGGAAACTGGGCTTTGTCGTACAATCATTTCAACAAAATTGAACCTAGTTCTATGGATGCGCATCTTTATGCGGCTGCTCCAGGAAAAGGTGCTCCTTACAGTGAAAAGATTTTTGCAGTAGGACAAAATCACGCGAAACTTACAGCAGCTGATCCTTTGGTATTGGGTGTTATGTCGTTGAAAGTCAGCAACTCTTTGTATGCTTACAACTCAATGAAATTTGGCGATGCTTTTGCTAAGAAATTTAAGGCGAGCGACAAAGACAGTTTGATTTTGGTTATTACAACCTTTTTTAAAGGTGTAAAGCAAGAGTCACAAAGGGTGGTTTTGGCAGATTTTCGCTTCATGGATACTACCAGGAATTTCTTGTTGGATACTTGGAGATTGATCCAGTTTAAGGAGTTTAACGACAGTATTCAGTTTGAAATGGAAAGTTCTGATAACGGAAGCTGGGGAATGAATACCCCTGCATTTTTCGTACTCGACGATATTCAAGTACTTCACAATGTTGGCGTGAAAACAATGCAATTGAATAACATGAAGGTTTACCCAAATCCTGCAGTGAATACCTTGAATTTTGTTTCGCAAAAAGACCTGAAAACTATTGAAATTTATAATTTTGAGGGACAAATTATCCTTCAGCAATCATTGATCCCAAGTACCCGAACATTGGACGTTAGTGGTTTGAATTCTGGTTTGTATTTTGGTGTTGTTACCGATGAAACTGGAAAACAATCTAGAATCAAATTCATCAAAGAATAATGAAATTTAAAGGATTTCTTTGGTTGTTTTTCGGAGGGATATTTTTCCTTCAGTCTTGTATAAAAGATGGAAACAACCAAGGCGGCAACGTTGTTCAATACAGCCAACAGCAAGTAGGAATACTCTGTGAGGGTAATTATATGTGGAACAACTCGAGATTCGACGTTTTTAGCATTGATTCTCAAAAGTATTTTTCGAATGTTTTTGAGGCTGTGAACAAAATGCCCCTAGGGGATGTCCTTCAAAGTGGTTGTTATTCAGGGAATTATATTTGGCTTTGCGTGAACAATACCGGTAAAATTGTTGCGTTGGACCGCAAAACCATGAAACTTGTAAAAAGCCGGGGTGGTTTAAAATCACCCCGTTATATTTTGCCATTTGGGCCATATTTGTTCGTGAGTGATTTGCAAAACAATGCGGTTTCAATGTTAGACACGGGAAATTTGGCTACACTGCATGAATTCAAGGTTTTAAGCGGCAATTTGGTTTCCAACCGTTCCGGTTGGACCGAACAAATGACCGTTTGGAACAACGAATTGGTGGCTGCCTGTTACGATGGATATTTGATCACCATGAATCCTACAACCAAAACAACCACCAAAATGGAAGCCGACACTGGTTGCCAAAATTTGGTCATTGATGCCAATAATAGGCTGTGGGCATTGTCGTCGGTAAATGGTTTGGCATCAATCGTTGCTTATGGCAGTAATAAAAAAGAGGAAAAAAGATTTGCATTTCCCGCAATGTCGTCATTGAACCGTTTGTGTATCTCCAAGAGCGGAAATGAGGTCTATTTTATATACCAAAACAAGGTTTGTAAATTACCGGTAAATGCCACTGATTTAAAAGAAATGGAGGTGGTTTATGCTGGTGCTCAAACCTGCTATGGACTTGGGGTTGACCCAAGAAACGGATACATTTATGTGGCAGATGCCAAGGATTATGTGAGCAATGGTATGGTGACCATTTTAAATGAAAACCACGAAGTCATTCACAATTACAATTCGGGAATCATTCCCAGTGGATTTGTCTTTTTTTGATTTGTGACTTCCGCAAATCTCGGCATGCCTTTTTAGGCTAAAAGTGGTATCTTTGCACTTTTATGAAATTTCCTTTCAAACTGAAGAAAATAGACGTTCTGGTTTTGCGTTCCTTCATTGGACCATTCCTCGTAACGTTTATTCTGAGTTTGTTCCTGTTCTTGATGCAATTCCTGTGGAAATACATCGATGAATTGGTAGGGAAGGGCATCCCCGCTCTGGTGATGCTTAAATTGGTCTTTTTGTCGCTCGCTGATTTGGTGCCAATGGCCTTGCCATTGACTATCATGGTGGCAGGACTTATGACTTTTGGGAATCTATCTGAAAGTTTTGAGCTGGTGGCAATGAAAGCCAATGGAATCTCGCTTTTGAGAATTCTAAGGCCAACTTTTGTGTTCATGGCTTGCTTGATGGTACTCAATTTCTTGTTCTTGAATTATGTAATTCCCAAGGCCAATTTAGAATTTAAGGCCATGTTAATGGATATGAGGTCCAAAAAACCCGCATTTAACATCGACGCGGGGCAATTTTATCAGCAAATTGAAGGGGTTTCTATTCGTGTGGGCAAAAAAGAAGCCGACAATGAAACTGTGCAAGATGTGTTGATTCACGAATACAAAAAAGACGATAGTAAGAGGTTGAATGTGATCCATGCCAAATCTGGCAAAATGGTCATGTCGGCCGATAAAAGGCAGTTGGATTTTACCTTGTACGACGGGGTGAGATATGAAGAAATGACCACCGCTCCAACATATAATAAAACGATGCCCTTTAATCAAATGTTTTTTGCTAAACAACACATGGTCATTGATTTATCGAGCTTAGATTTTAAATTCACCGACCGTGAAGCCATGTCGAGCGATTTTCGTTTGTTGAACATCTCTCAACTTCAATTAGAGATCGACACTTTTCACATGAAAATGCGTCAAGCCTACATCGACAATCAGCGTTATGTGAGTCGATTTATGCATTACGTGAAGGCATTTCCTCAGTTGGAGAAACAAAGAGGGCTGAATAGGCCTGAGAGTTTTAAACTCCTGTCTGATACCAATATTCTCAATAATTTTGATGCAACTGAGCGTTCAGTAATTAGAGCGGTAGCGGTGAGTAGTGCCAGAGGTATGAAAGCCACATTGGAAGGTTATTCGGCCAATCAGGTGTTTTTAACCACCGATATTGCATTGTACAGAACGGAATATCACAAGAAATTCGCTCATTCATTTTTAATTTTCATGTTGTTCTTGATTTCGGCACCTTTGGGAGCCATCATCAAAAAGGGTGGAATTGGATTGCCGTTGGTGATTTCTGTGATTTTGTTTGTGTTGTTTTACGCCATTAACCTTACTGGTGAAAAAATGGGCAAAGAATTGGTGATGCCGGTTTGGACAGGAATGTGGATGAGTTCCATGTTTTTATTTCCTATTGGGTTATGGATTACGTTTAAAGCAATTAAAGACAGTAATGCCTTTACCTTCGGTGGATTGGTGCCGTTTATCGGGAAATTATTTGGTCAGTTGTTTTCGCTCTTCAAAAAGAAAAAAGCATGAACATCCTGATTCTTGGGAATCGATTTCCTTGGCCACTGCATGATGGTGGGGCTATTGCCACCTTTCAGATGATGAAAGCAATGGCTTTTGAAGGCCATGTGATTTCCTATTTTTCGTTCAATACTGAAAAACATTTCTTGGATGAAAAAACCTTGCTAGAAAGATTCTCCTTTTGCAAATATTATCCGGTTTATTTGAATGCCAATGTAACTCCATGGGGACTGTTGAAAAACTTGTTTTCTGGCAGAAGTTACCATTTGTCGCGCTATGAATCGGCCACTGCGAATGATCAATTGTCCAAATTGCTTCAAGAAAATGAGTATGATTTGGTGCATATTGAGGGATTGTATTCCGCTGGATTTTTAGAAACTGTTAGGAAGCATTTCAAAGGACATGTGAGCTATCGTTCTCACAATGTTGAGTATCAAATTTGGCAAAGGTTGGCTTCTGAAACCCAGAATTCATTCAAGCGTTGGTATTTAAACATACAAGCTTCTAGGTTAAAAAAAGAAGAAGAATTTTTTTGGGGGACAGTAGATTCGGTGGTGCCTATAGCTCCCGATGATGCTGAAAAAATATCCCTCAAAACGCAAAAACCGCAATTTTTATACCTACCAGGAATCCAAATTGGACTTCTTGACGATGTTCAATTGCAACCCAATCAATTGTTTCATATTGGGAGCATGGAGTGGATGGCCAACGTTCAAGGAGTAGAATGGTTCTTGCAAAAAGTTTGGCCGTTGGTGAAATCGGAATTGCCGGAAATGGAATTTCATTTGGCCGGTAAAGGATTGAATCCTAACGACCCGAGAATTTTTCAAAGTGGTGTTTACAATCACGGTGAAGTGGATGATGCCAAGCAATTTATGTTAAATCATGGAATTTGTGTTGTGCCGGTGGTTGCAGGCAGTGGCATTCGAATGAAATTAATTGAAGCCATGAGCCTTGGCATTCCTTGTGTTTCTACAGAAATTGGGGTTCAAGGAATTGTGGCAAAAAATCATGTGCATTTAGAAGTTGCGAAAAATGCAATAGAAATGGCCCAGTCCATTGTAACAATGTGTAAGCAATGGCGAGAAACCGTGATAATGGGTAAAACTGCACAAAAATTGATGTTAGAACATCACGATTTGCAAAAAAATACCAGAGAACTTTTGGCATTTTATGCAAATTTAATTGGAGATAAAAAATAGATGAAAAGGTTATGGATGTATTTGAGGCCCCAAGGAAATTTGGTGTTTTGGGCCTTGTTTTTGGCTACAATTAGCCAAGTTTTTAGTATGTTGGACCCGTGGGTGGGACGTAATTTGTTCGATCGATATTTAACAAAGTTTTCTCAATATAAAGAACATGAATACATTGTTGGTGTTATTTCGTGGTTGAGCCTTGGAATTGGTGTTGCAATGGTGAGTCGTATTGCCAAAAATTTGCAAGATTATTTTGTGAACGTGGCCATACAAAAGGCAGGTGCCAAAATTTTCACAGATGGAATTAAGCATACCTTGGATTTGCCATTTGCCACTTTTGAAGATCACCGAAGTGGTGAAACATTGAATGTTCTGCAAAAAGTAAGAACGGATTCGGAAAGGTTGATTACATTGACAGTCAATTTGTTGTTTACTTCTATTGTGGGGGTGATATTTGTGTTTGTGGCTTCTTTTTCTGTTCATTGGCTGATTGCGCCCGCATTTTTAACAGCTATGGCTGTTGTAGGGGTGAGCAGTTCAATGCTCAGCAAACAAATCAAAACAATTCAGAAAGACATCATGCAAGAAACCTCAGTTTTAGCTGGTACAACCACTGAATCTCTCAGAAATATTGAGTTGGTGAAAAGTTTGGGATTGGTGATGCAGGAAATGCAGCGCATTAGTTCAAACACACTTAAAATTCTTGGCTTAGAATTAAAAAAAGTAAAGAAAATTAGAACTTTAGGATTCGTTCAGGGTACTACTGTGAACTTCATGCGAAATGCATTGTTACTGTTTTTAAGTTGGATGGTGTTCACACAAAGGATTACTCCCGGAATGTATATACAATTTCTGTTTTATACATTTTTTATATTCAATCCATTGCAAGAACTTGGCACCTTTATTCAGGCTTGGAGAGAGGCAGAAGTGTCGTTGAATAAATTTGATACGCTACTCAAAAATCCCAAAGAGGTTATCCCTGAAAATGCCATTGAAATTGGGAATATTGAAAGAATTGAATTTAAAAAAGTTTCTTTTAAACATCAAACTGCTACTAGGAATGCATTGACGGATGTGAGTTTTGCACTTGAAAAGGGACAAACAATTGCGTTTGTAGGTCCTTCAGGCAGTGGAAAAAGCACATTGGTGAAAATGTTGGTCGGGTTGTATTTGCCCATTGATGGAGAAGTTGTTTTTAACGGGATTAATGTGCATAATATCAACAGAACGGAAATTAGAAAGCAATTGGGGTTGGTTTCACAGGAATCGCAACTGTTTTCCGGCAGCATTAAAGAAAATTTACTGTTTGTTTGTCCAAACGCAACGGAGTCTGAAATGCAAGTTGCCTTAAAAAAGGCGGCGACAGAAACATTGATGAGTAGGGCAGAAAAAGGATTGGACACACAAATTGGAGAGGGAGGTATAAAAGTTTCTGGGGGAGAGAAGCAGCGATTGTCGATTGCTCGAGCTTTATTAAGAGAACCAAATTTATTGGTATTTGATGAGGCTACATCGGCGTTGGATTCAATTACCGAAAAGGAAATTACCAATACGTTGAAAGAAATTTCAAGTCAAAAAAACAGAATCAACGTAATGATTGCTCACCGTTTGAGCACCATTATGCATGCCGATTGTATTTATGTTTTGGAAAAAGGCAGGGTGATTGAGCAAGGAAATCATGAGGAATTGTTGAACACCAAAGGATTGTATTACGCTATGTGGCGACAACAAATCGGGGAAAGTGATTCTTTTGAAAGTTGATTGAGTTTGGCATAGATTTTGCTTAATGTTGGATATAAATAACCAAATTAGATCAAACATTATGAAAAAAATTACATTATTATCTGCTGTGCTATCAATCGTTGGATTTGTTAGTGCACAATCAGTTAGCTCAAGTGATTTTGTTACAAACATTGCGAAATACAACGGAACAACAGTTTCAATTGCCGATGTAAAAGGGAAAGTTAGGGTTAGCTCTGCTGCAACTGTTAGCACAACAATGACCGTATCTAAAGCTCCATCTGGATCTTCAGGATCTGTAAAAAATGGACCAAAGGCTATCGCAGCAAGTCCTACAAATTCAAATGCAACAAATCCAACTACATCAGGTAGTACGAATACCACTGCGCCAAAAACAACAGTAAATCAAACTGGAGGTTCATCATGTACAGCACCATCAGGATTTAAAATAGTAGATTTTTCTTTCCAAACTGGAACGAATGTTGGCTGCTTTTTAATTCCAAACAATTTGGTTGATTTGTTCAATCAAGTAACTGCATCTGGAAAGAAAATGAACGTTTACGTTACTGTAGATACAAGCACAAAATTGCACAAAATCAAGAGTATTGTTGAACAATAATATATAATTAGTTTAGTAGTTTAGTTTAGAAGAGGGCGCCGCGAGGCGCCTTTTTTTATGGATTCAAAACCATTTTGAAATGAGGGATATTGGCCTCATAAAAACGTTCCCCCAATGCCTTGAAACCAAACTTTTCGTAGAATCCAATGGCGTGTTCTTGGGCATGTAAGTATATTTTTTTGTCGGTGGGTTGAATTTTTTGTAAACAATTTTCAACCAAGGCTGCGCCAATATGATGTCCTCGGAATTGTTCCAAAACGGAAAATCTCTCTAACTTAATGCCATTTTCTGTTTGTCTAATTCTGCATGTACCTGCTTGAATTCCTTGGTATTTAGCTAGGAAGTGTCGACAGAATTGTTCATGTTCATCGTATTCCTCTTCGGGTGCACAATTCTGACCAATTACAAAAACAATGCGTCGAATTTCAAATGCCTTCTCTAAATCTTGTGGACTTTGTATCTCAAATATCTGAATCATGAATAAAAATGGTTATTTTTGCTTCAAAATAACAACAAAATTTTTTAAAAATGGCTCAAACAAATGTTCAATCTTTATTAGGCGATCAGGCTGAATACCTGTTGAATCACACCTGTAACACAATTTCAAAGGACACAATTCATTTACCAGGATCTGATTTCGTAGATCGTGTATTTGCACAAACAAACCGCAGCACTCAAGTATTGAAGAGCTTGCAAAACCTTTATGGTAATGGTCGTTTGGCAAATACAGGTTATTTAAGTATTCTTCCAGTAGACCAAGGAATTGAACACAGCGGTGGAGCATCGTTTGCGCCAAATCCTGCTTATTTTGATCCAGAAAACATCATCAAATTGGCCATTGAAGGTGGTTGCAACGCGGTTGCTTCAACTTATGGAGTTTTGGCGATGAACTCAAGAAAATATGCTCACAAGATTCCTTTTATTGTGAAAATTAATCACAATGAGTTTCTTTCATATCCTAATAAATTTGATCAAATCATGTTTGGATCTATTAAAGAAGCATGGAATTTGGGTGCTACTGCAGTTGGTGCTACCATTTATTTCGGAAGTCCTGAAAGTGCTAGACAAATTGTTGAAGTGGCTAAAGCATTTGAAATGGCTCACGAATTGGGTATGTCAACTATTTTGTGGTGCTATACCCGTAACAATGGTTTCAAAGTAGATGGTATTGATTATCATGCAAGTGCTGATTTGACAGGACAAGCGAACCATTTGGGAGTAACCATTCAAGCGGATATCATCAAACAAAAATTGCCAACCAACAATGGTGGTTATTTGGTGACCAAACACGGTAAAACACACCCTAAAGTATATTCTGAATTGACCACAGATCATCCAATTGATCTAACCCGTTACCAAGTGGCAAATTGCTACATGGGAAGAGCAGGTTTGATTAACAGTGGAGGAGAGAGCAAAGGTCAAGGAGATATTGAAGAGGCAATCACAACAGCAGTAGTAAACAAAAGAGCTGGTGGAACTGGTTTGATCTTGGGTAGAAAAGCTTTCCAAAAGCCAATGAATGAAGGAATTCAATTGTTGAATTCTGTTCAAGATGTATATTTAGACAATAGCATCACCATCGCTTAATTATCAATATTGTGACAAACGCAGATTTCGAAGACGAATACGAATTAGATAG
The DNA here is from genome assembly GCA_964492925.1 of uncultured Rhizobium sp. Lineage (GTDB taxonomy): Bacteria > Bacteroidota > Bacteroidia > NS11-12g > UBA955 > VMCP01. The sequence goes on from CAZBMF010000075.1 coordinate 10,769, forward strand.
CGGCGAATCTAAATGGTACCGCCGTACACTATCGGGTATTCTTACCAAAACAAAAGATAAGAAACCAACACCAGATGGTTTGTGGGAAAAATGTGGCCGTTGTAAAGAAGTTCACCCAACAAAAGATTGGATGAACAACCATTATGTATGTCCTTCATGTTCCTTCCACGATAGAATTGGTTCAAAAGAGTATTTTGAAATCTTGTTCGACAATAACCAATTCACAGAACTAGATGCAAATCTCAGCAGTGGTGACCCATTGTTGTTCACAGATACCGCTCCTTACGTAGATCGTATTGTTGTGGCTCAAAAGAAAACCCAATTGAAAGATGCAGTTCGCACCGGTTACGGCCTCATGAATGGATATCCATTGGTTGTAGCTTGTATGGATTTTAATTTTATTGGGGGATCCATGGGCTCTGTGGTAGGAGAGAAAATTGCCCGTGCCATTGATCATGCTATTGCTACTAAAACGCCTTTCTTGATGATTTCAAAGTCGGGTGGGGCTAGGATGATGGAAGCGGCATTTTCACTCATGCAAATGGCAAAAACAAGTGCCAAATTGGCGCTTTTAAATAAAGCCAAAGTTCCTTACATTTCTTTGATGACAAACCCAACAACGGGTGGTGTAACTGCATCATTTGCCATGCTTGGCGATTTTAATATCGCTGAACCAGAGGCATTGATCGGTTTCGCTGGTCCTCGTGTGATTAAAGAAACTATTGGTCGCGATTTGCCCAAAGGATTCCAAAGTAGTGAATTCTTGGTAGAGCATGGTTTCTTGGATTTTATTGTGAAACGCACAGAATTAAAAGAAAAATTGACAACTTT
>CAZBMF010000076.1:0-11439 GCA_964492925.1 uncultured Rhizobium sp.
AAAAAATATTGCTTGGTGTATTTTCAATCTTGTTAATTTGGCCATTTTTAAATTCATTATCAAATTCCAACGATTTCGAAGTTTTTTTGGGTGCGGCCCGAAGAATGTTTAAAGGATTAGACATGTATCATGACAGTATTAAATACGATAGATACTTGCATTATTACTATTCACCGTTTTTTGCATTCTTGTTGCAGCCCTTTGCGGCCATTGTCGATTACCGATTTCCAGAAGATTCTATGTTGCCGAATGTAGAATTGGGAATGCTCATCGTTAAATTGGTTTGGAACTCTTTGAATCTCTTCTTTATCTACAGAATTTGCAAATACATTTTAGGAATTTTCCAATTCGAAACAGAAAGAAAAGCGTTTTGGTTTTATTTTATCATGGTATTTTTATGTTATAGATGGTTTCATATCAATATCAAATATGGTCAACTAACATTGTTCTTGCTTTTTGCGTTTTTTGAAGCGTATTTCAATAAAACAATCAGAGAATGGTTGAGGTGGGCGCCTTTAGCAATTGGGTTGCAAATCAAAATTCTGCCAATATTTTTCTATTGGAAAATGTTCTTAGATAAAAATTATAGGGCCATGTTGTGGGGTTTCTTTTGGGTAGTTTTGGTTACGTTGATTCCATTTTTGTTTCTAAATTCAGGATTTTATTTGTTGGAATTAAAAATGTGGATCATGGCCATAAATCCGATGAAAGGCAAGCATGTTGTGCAAGTTGGAGAGGGTGGATTTATGGATATTGGTTCAATTGTAACCAAATATTTTACCTATTACAGAGTGCCAACTGAGCCAAGGGTTTGTATTACAAGACTTTCTGTTACTCAAATGTTTTGGATTACTCAAGTTTTAAGGGTGCTTTTTTTGGGTATTATCACTTATTTGATTCTGACTTTGAAAAAGGTAAGCCACATGAAATACAATGACTATTTGCAATTTAGCCTTGTATGTATAGGTATTCCAATCATTTTTCCGCATCAAAGAGATTACTCTTTTGCCTTGTTAATTCCGGCAGTAAGTTATATGGTGTATTATTTTTTGAGGGACAGAGACGTTATCAAACCAATAATGGCGGCTTTTTTCTTTATAGGCCTATTGCTCATGGGTTGCGTGGTCTTCTTTGAATTCTTTTCTTTAGAATTTCGCTATTGGATTATTGGAGTACGCTTGATGGGAATTGGCGCTCTAATATTTTCATCATTCTTCTTTTTGTTTGTACATGAACAAATAAAAAGTACCAAGGAATCATAATAGACCGAAATTTCAAATCAGATTAGCGCCTTTCAACGGCCCTTTTTCTGCTGAGAATTTTGGATTTGTCTTCACCTAAGAATTTGTAGTTCAACTGCATTTGATAGAATCTTGGTGCATTTAAATCAGCAGGTCTACCCATATATATGGTTTGGGTAATGTTGCTGACTTGAAATTGGATTTTTATGCTTTCATTGATTCTGTAACCAGCCCTAATATCTGATATCCATCCTTCGTTTTTGCCGTTTCTGTAAGCATTTTCTACTCCTTGAATAAAGATCAAAAATGCTAGGTCCATATTTTCAAATGAACTTTGAAACCGCTGGCTATATCCAACTTCGAAAGCCCCTAAATTCATCTGAATATCTCCCCTGAAAACATGTCGATTTCTATATTTTAATATAGAAATGTCATTAGCTGCCGTATTTTTAAACGTAATAGATTGTCCACTAGCATTTTTGGTGATTTCAGCATTGATATTATCTACCGTTGGATTTGAATATGTATATCCCAACAACCATTGAATTTTTAGATTTTGTTTAACGCCATCTTTGTTTTTTAAGGATGTATTTTTTTCAAAAGCTCCAGCATTTTCAAGTTCAAAACCTTGAATTGTAGTTGCTCCAACATTCACACTCTTAAATCCTAATAAAATAGGATTCCATTGTCCAAATGTATATTCCATCATGTTTTGGTATTTGTTTTGAAAAATTGAAAGATCAAAATAGGTGCTTAAAATGTACTTGTCTTTTTTGTTGTGAATTAATCCCTGTTTGAAACCCAATTCAATGTTGTTTCCGGTTTCCGGCTTTAAATTTTCGTTTGGAAGCACGAAAATAGAACCAGTAGAAGTTGTGGTAAATAATTCTGCCATTGATGGGTATCTAAAACCCTCACCATAAGAAAATCTCACAACACTAGAACGGCCCAATTGCTTGTTCAAACCTGCTCTAAAAACGGGTTTGGACTCTACTTTGCCATCCAAGTTAAAATGTTCATATCGGGCACCAACTTGGGCTATCCATCCATTGTTTTTGTATTGTAATTGAGAGTATGCTGAACGGTTTTCTAATTTATGATCGCCATTGTACATGGGTGCTGTAGCCGTTGTACCAATTCGAACCAAGCCCATTGCCAATTCAAAATTCCTGAATGAACGTTTTGTTTTAAATTCAGAATAAATGAGTACGCTTTGGTTGTCTTGTAAGTTGGTTGAGTCACCATTGTTAATTTTATTGCTAATGGAAAAATAACGGTTCATGAGTTTATGCTTCCATTTTTTGCCATTCCATTCGATAATGGGATCAATGTGGGTTCTTCTGCCAGTATTGATTGAAAAAGAACTATCGAGGGTGGTATATCCAAGTTTTTCGTTTTGCCAAATGAGAAAAGAACCAGTTTCACCTCTTTGTGTCCCTCCATTTAACCATAATTTAAGAGGAGCGAGTTTTGATTTTTCAGAAAATTCAAATCCATATTTCCAACCAATTCGCACACGATAATCGTGTTCGTTGAGTCTAAACCCATCATCATTGAGTTGATTCCATGTGAATGCCAAGGAGTGATTGTCAATTTTTTCAGTATAACATCCGTTAACACCGTAATTAGCATGAGACTTATTGTCGAACTTGTAATTGTTAGGTATATCATAAAACCCAGCAATGATATTTACATTCACATACTGTTGAGGTTTAATGGGTATAGATCTTAGGTTTACAACACCGTTTAAAGCAGATGAACCATACAAAGCTGAGCCTGCGTTTTTTATGATTTCGATTCCAGAAACTCCTTCTACGGGTAAAAAATTAAATGGTACGGAGCCAACATCTCCAGCAAGCATGGGCATTTCGTCTAAAGTAACCATGACCCTGCTACCGGCTCCATAGCTCCATCCACTTCCGCTTCGGATGTTAATTTGACCGTCATTTACCACAACACCAGGTGACTGATTGAATAATTTTCCTGCGTCAAGAGGAATTTTATTTTCAATTAAATAGGGTTTAAGAATAGAAATGCCAACAACACTTTCTTTTAATTTGGATGCGTCTTTGTTAGCACTGATGACCACTTCATTGAGCCAATCATAATTTTCTAGGCTATTTTTTGAGTTTTCAATTTGTGCAAATAGATTGGTTGAAACAAAAAGTAAGGATAAACAAATAAAAGAATTGAAGTTCTTAAAAATTTCCATGTAAATTCGTGAACAATTTAATACCACAGTACAATGATAAGAAAGTTTTTGAGTATTCTCGCTATTGGAACGTTGAGTTGTTCATACAATCAAGCAAAAGCACAAATTTGTACTCCAGATGCAAATTTGAAAGAACCTGGATTTTTACCGGCTGTATTGCCAGATGCAAAAAAGGATGTTGCATATTCTGAGGCAATTACCGTTTTAGCATTCAAAGATACTTCCGTTAAACAAGGAAGTCTGGTGGTAAAGGTATACATCGACTCAATGAAGATTACAAATATTATGGGTTTACCCAATGGAATGTCTTACACTTGTTTGAGTCCAACCTGCGCATTCACTCCAACTGCTTTGAGTTGTGTGAAATTATCTGGTACGCCAACCCAAGAAGGGGTTTTTCCGTTGAGAATTGCAATTTTGGCTTATGCCAAAGTTTCAGGAGTTCTACCTACCACTCAGAAGGATACCATTGAATCATTTTTCATCAATGTTTCTGGAACTGGAACTGTTGAACAATTGGATGCAAGGAAAATCTTGGTGAAACCAAATCCTGCAACCAGTCAAGTTTTTATTGGCTCCGTTGTAGAACCAACAATTTTCAATGCTTTAGGTCAAAAACAAACTTTACAAATTCGCAAAGAATCTGTAGGTTTTAGCTTAAATGTAGATGCCTTAACACCGGGTATTTACACAGTGAAATGTGGTTCAAATTCAGCAAAATTGGTTGTTGAATAATGGAAAATACTGAAGAATTATTCATCGAAATTCCCAAGAAAAGGGCAGAGATACCCGCTCTTATTGTGATGGGATTTGTTGTTTTTGCCGGTTGGGCATTGCATTATGGAATTTTTAATGTTGTAGGTGGACTTTTATGGTTACTAGTTGCCCTGCCTGTTTATTTTTGGATTTACAAAAAAAGAAGCGGTCAGTATTTTGTAAGAGTGAACAAAGATGGAATTGGTTTTAGACAACACTTTTTTTCCAACTATGTTTATGTGCCTTGGAATTATTTACAACGAATTGATTATTTGGTGTTTGAAATAAATTTTATGGTCAAAGAATCTGCACAAGTGGTTTGCTTTCCTACCAGTGGATTGGATGATGATCAAGTAGATAATTTGAAATTGTTTATTTCTAAAATGGTTGAAATTCAACCAATTAAAGAGTAATTTATGTCTTTTAAACCCAATTTTGATTTTATAGAAGAACTTCGTTGGAGAGGTTTATTGCATGATGCCATTCCCGGAACAGAGGAACTTTTGAACAAAGAACAAGTTACGGCTTACATTGGATTTGATCCAACAGCTGATTCATTGCACATAGGAAACATGGTGCCAATTATGATGTTAACGTTGTTTCAAAAAGCCGGACACACACCAATAGCTTTGGTTGGTGGTGCAACCGGTATGGTAGGAGATCCTAGCGGTAAAAGTGCTGAAAGAAAATTGTTGGATTTGGAAACCCTCAATGCCAATTTGGAAGGACAAAAAAAGCAGTTGATGAAGTTTTTAGACTTTAACAGCGAGACTAAAAATGCTGCAAAATTGGTGAACAATTATGATTGGTTTAAAAATTGGGGATTCTTGGAATTTATTCGTGATGTAGGTAAACATATTACTGTGAGCTACATGATGGGTAAAGATAGTGTGAAAAATAGATTAGAAGCTGGTGGTCTTTCATTTACCGAGTTCAGTTATCAAATGGTTCAGGGGTATGATTTTGTACACCTTTACAAAAATGAAAATTGCAAACTTCAGATGGGTGGAAGTGATCAGTGGGGAAATATCACTACAGGTACTGAATTAATTCGCCGAATGACAGGTGGTGAAGCTTTTGCAATCACGGCACCCTTGGTAACCAAAAGCGATGGAACCAAATTTGGTAAAAGTGAAGGTGGAAACGTTTGGTTAGATCCCTCAAAAACAAGCCCATTTAAATTTTATCAATTTTGGTTGAACGTAGCCGATGAAGATGCTATAAAATTTATCAAAATTTATTCACTAAGGTCCAGGAATGAAATTGAAGAACTTATTCAATCACATTCTGGAAATGAATATTTGAGAAATTTGCAAAAGGCGTTAGCCGAGGAATTAACCATCAGGGTGCATTCTGAGGATGATTTGATCATGGCCAAAAAAGCCACTGAAATCTTCTTTGGAAATGGCAGTAAAGAAGACCTAATGTCATTGGATAAATCCACTTTAACCGCTTCTTTAGACGGAATGGAGAAATTTACAGTTTCTAAACAAGATTTAGAAAATGGTATTTCAGTGCTTGATTTTTTAACAGTGAACACACAAGTCTTTCCTTCAAAAGGTGAAGCCCGTAAAATGTTGCAAGCCAATGGTTTTTCAATCAATAAAGAAAAATTTACTGATGTAAATGCAACAATTTCATGTGGTCATTTGCTTCATGAAAAATTCATTGTAGCCCAAAAGGGTAAGAAACAATATTATGTAATTGAGGCTGTTTAATTGGTGAACGGCCATCATTTTGATTGATTTATTGTCTATCTTCGCTTTATGAAAGGTATTATCCTTGCAGGTGGTTCAGGAACCAGATTGCATCCTCTTACGTTGGCTATTAGTAAACAGCTTATGCCTGTTTATGATAAACCAATGATTTATTACCCTCTTTCTATCTTAATGATGTCGGGAATTAATGAAATTTTGATCATTTCTACACCACATGATTTGCCTCATTTTCAAAAGCTTTTGGGGGATGGATCTCAAATTGGTTGCCGATTTGAATATTGTGTGCAACCATCTCCAGATGGACTAGCACAAGCCTTTGTTTTAGGGGCAGACTTTATTGGAAATGATTCGGTTGCATTGATTCTTGGTGATAACATTTTCTTTGGATCCAATCTTCAAGAAACATTGAATAGTTCGGTTAACCCAGATGGTGGTATTGTATTTGCTTATCATGTTTCAGATCCTGAAAGATACGGTGTAGTTGAATTTAACGACCAATTTCAAGCCGTTAGCATCGAAGAAAAACCAACTGTTCCAAAATCAAACTATGCGGTTCCAGGTTTGTATTTTTACGACAATCAAGTGGTTGAAATTGCAAAGAATTTGAAACCTTCTGCACGTGGAGAGTTGGAAATTACTGATGTGAACAAGATATATCTTGAAAAGAATCAGTTACAAGTGAGAATCATGAGCCGTGGCACGGCTTGGTTGGATACGGGTACCTTCAATTCATTGATGCAAGCAGGTCAATACGTGCAAGTGATTGAAGAACGACAAGGACTAAAGATTGGTTGTATTGAGGAAATTGCTTGGCGTCAGGGTTTTATTTCGGCTGAAAAACTTATCGAGATTGCGCAACCACTTAAAAAGAGTGGTTATGGCGTTTATCTTGAGAGAATTGTTGAAAGAAAGTACTAAAACGTACTTTGATATACCTGCACCCAATCAACTTGAAAATCCTGTGGCATTTCAGCATTCTTCAGTGAATTTAAATGCTCGTGGTCTAGTGCGTTGTTAATAATTAAATACATGGGCTCCTTGTAAAATTGTTGCATCCATTTATTTAATTTTATAGTCTTGATTTTCACGCCATCTGTATAAAAAGTGATTTTCTTGGGCTCCCACAAGCAGGCGTAAATATGAAATTCTGTGTCTGTATTCTTTGGAAGTTGCATTTTTTTGACAATCATCTTTTTGGTGCGATTTTCAACTTTTCCCGCATGAATCGTCATTGTTTGCTTATGTATATTTTTGCCATTTTTCTTGCCGTACATTTCAAAAATATCGATTTCCGGTGGCCAATTGTTTTTCCCAGTGAGCCAAAATGCTGGCCAAGTAGCAGGTCCTTGTGGATTTTTACTTCGAATCGCAAAATATCCATACTGAAAACACTTCTGATTCAACGAGTTGATTAAACCGGTTCCATAAGGAATAGAAATTGAATCATTTGCATTTTTATAAAATGTTATAGGAGCATATTCATTGAGCAAATGCAACAACCCATCTTTTACATAAATTTGTTCCTTACCGTAGTATTGATGCAAAAAATCAGGATGATAACTGCCCCAAGGTTGTCCTTTAGACCATTTTTCTGAGTCAAAATTGTTAAATGAATCATAAAAGGTTCTTTGATAATTGGCACAACACTTTGGCAATGTTAATGTTTCACTATTTTTCTTACGAAAACTATAGTTAATGCGAGAAAATCCATTCCTAATATCAAAATTGTCTTTAAAGAACAATCCTATTTTTGCCCTCCTAAATCCAGATGTTGTGGTATCTGTATTTTGTGAAAATCCTAAATTCGAAAATAGAAAAATAGTGAAGCAAATTATTAACCGATTGGTGTTGGTTTTCATGATTGCAAATTACTCATTATTTATTTTGCCAGTTATTAAATTTTGATGCTATTCATTCAAAAATTTATCATATTTAAGTAAAAAAAAGTGATAAAATGTGATATTTTGTTAACTTTGGGCAACTTGTAGATTTATTTCTATGTAAAATAACATTTAGTGATGAAAAAAATCTTATACAAATATCGATATATCATTGTCATAGTTTTTATTGCTATAGTTTTTATAACCAATTTTAATTTTGATGGCTCAAAAACTGTTAAATCAGACAAGTATTATTCGTACGATAGTGCTCTAATGTTTTTAAAACTTGGGAAAGGAGAATATGAAGTCCCTGTTGGCCAAACCTTGATTTACAAAGATATCAAACAAGATACCTCTGGTGAATTTGAGAAATTGTCTGAATTGTATTTCAAAAAAGCCATAGCCGATAAAAATGATTACGCGCTTGCTTATTATCATATGATAATAAGCAGAAATGCCATTGATACAATTGGGTTTGATAGTTTTAAAAGAGGTCAAAAATTTGCAATGAAACAAGCCCATATTCATAGAGATACCAATTTGTTATTGTCAGCAATTTCTAATTTATCTGCAATTTTTTTGTGGAAGGGAGAGCATGATAGTGGGTTGACTTACACCAAATTGGGGTACGACATTTCCATGAATGCTAATATCAACCGTTTTATTTTCTTCTTTTCAATCAATATGGGATATGTGATGAATGGTGATCAACTTTATGGAGCCGCTCAAATGTATTTTGAACAAGCATTGAAAGTTTCAAAGAAATTATACCCACGAAACAATGTGTTACTCAATAATATGTTGAGCATCATGATCACTGAACAGAATTTTCAGGAAGCTGAAAGATTTTGGAAAGAGCATTTTACAAATTATAATATAGATGTTAGCACTTATGAAGGTCAACTTATTGTAATCAATAGGGCCTTGTTGTATCAAAATCAAAATCAATTTGTGGAAGCAAGAAAATGGATCAACAAATTAAGAGATCTTAAGAGCTATGATGAATTGAAGTTGAACGTAATTCGATTGAAATTGCGTCAATTGGAGTTCGAAAAAGGCAATTTTTCTACTTTATTAAATGAAAATCGTGCGTTTATTTTTGACGCATACCCATATTCATTCATGGATTTGGAAGACTTTTTGGTGAAGGAACTCAAAAAGAATCCTGGTTTTATTACCGTGAGAGATTTTGAACTACTGGAAAAAACTAAAACTCCACCAGGAAGTACCGAGAAAATGGCTTTGTCTTCTTTGGGTCGCATTAAAGCCCTTTGTTATGAAAATAGTGGAGATTTACGCCAGGCTGTTTTTTGGAACAAACAAGCCATGAAGGAAAGATGGGAGTTTGATGAAATTGAAAATAAACAAAGACATACTGATTTATCTGAAAAACTAAGACTTAGTAAATTATTTGAACAAATTGAAAAGCAGAGAGTCAATATTTTAGAGAGAGATCAAGAAAAGAAAATTTATCAAGCATTTACGGTTTTACTGATATTGATTTCTGTATTGATTTTGTATTTGGTTTATAAACAACGTAAAAGTAATAACCTCAGGGAACAACTATTGACACAGGAATTAGAAAATGAGAAAATTCTAGCAGAGAATTTGGTACGTGAAAATGATCTTAACAACAGAATCGTGACATTATCTAAACTCATTATTTCAAAAGTAGATGTGATTAATAAACTATTATCTGGAATCAACGAAAGCAATTTTAATGTTGGTATTAAAGAAGTTAGAACAGAGTTTTTAAGCATTCAAAATGCAGTTTCCGATGCTCAGCCACAATTAGCCGATAAGCTTCTTGAAGATTATACCACCATTCAGAATGATTTTCCAGATATTATTAATTTGAGTATCACGGAAAAAAGAATTTTTGTTCTGAGTATCAATGGTTATCAAACCAAGGAAATTGCCGGTTTATTAGGCTTGACTAGTCAATATGTGAACAACGCAAGAACCAGCATTCGTAAAAAATTGCAAATTGAAGAAAATTGGAAAGAGGTACTTCTGAATAAGAAAAATCCAAATTTGAAATCTTCCAGTTAAGTTGTTGTAACTTTGTGCTGTGACTGAATCGCAATTTAACTCAGGATTCGTGAGCATCATTGGTATGCCCAACGCTGGAAAAAGTACTTTGTACAACCATTTATTGGGAGAAGCCCTTGCAATCGTAAATCCTAAAGCCCAAACCACCAGACACCGTATCATCGGAGTTAAAAATGGTGAGAATTATCAAATAGTTTATAGTGATACTCCTGGTGTTTTGAAAAAAACCAGCTACCAAATGCACGAAAAAATGATGCATTTTGTGAATGAAAGTGTGAGAGATAGTGATGTTTTGGTGTTGTTAATTGACATTCATGGCAAAGATTTTTCTGATGATATCAAAGAAAAATTCCATCAAGCAAAAGCAAAAAAAATCATTTGTATCAATAAAATTGACACTAGCAATCAGGAAGAATTAGAGTCTGCTCTGATTCAGTTAAAGGAAGAATTTGTTGCCGATGTGTATTTGCCAATTTCTGCGCTTAATGGCTTTGAAACCGATACTTTGGAAAAGTACATTGTTTCATTTTTGCCTCAACATCCTCCCTATTTCCCACCAGATCAATTAACAGATCGTTCCGAAAGATTCTTTGTGAATGAAATTATTCGAAACAATATCCTTAGAATTTATAGTGAGGAGATTCCTTATGCTTGCGAAGTTTCTACGCTTGCTTTCAAGGAAACCGATAAGATTATTCGAATGAGTTGCGAAATTATTGTTGAACGTGAATCTCAAAAGCCCATCATTATTGGTCAAGGTGGTCAAACCATTAAACGTTTGGGTATTAATTCTCGAAAAGACCTTGAAGTCTTTTTTGGAAAACAAGTTTATATTGAATTGTTTGTAAAAGTTCGTGAAGATTGGAGAAATAACAAGAACATGCTGAAGCAATTTGGATATGATTTTGAATAAAATTCATTTACGGAATTTCTTATTTTTTATTCTTTTTTGGGGAGGACATTTTTTCTGTAAACCCTTATTTTCATTACAGAGTCAATGTCCCTCAGAAATAAAAAACCCCGTTTTATATAAAAGCCCACATTTCAAAGACACCTCTTATTTTGTGATGTTCCGAAACCGAGGGGTACAGGTGAAACTCATTTTGCCTGAAAAGCAAATGAAGGGCATGGTGCTGCTTTTGCCTGGGTGGAATTTGCCCGATGTGGATTGGTCTGCAAAGACAAACGTTTGCAGCAAAGCTTTATCATTGAATTACGGATTGATGTTCGTGGAGATGGGGAAAAGCGTTTATATGGACAGTTTTTACCCATCAATGCGCAAAGATTACAAGTTTTATCCTACCAGAACCTGGTTGTGGGATACCGTGATTCAACCAGTTCAACAATATGGTTGGTTTGTTCCCGGTAGCAATTCATTTGTCTTGGGATTGTCTACAGGCGCCAGAGGTGCCTTGCTTTTAGGAATTGAACATGGTGATTGTTTTAAGGCCGTTGCGGGCCTCAGTGGCGATTATAATCCTTTGTTGGACAAAACAGACGGGTTAATGGTGAATACTTTGGGCGCGTATTCTAAAAATGCATTTCGTTGGAGCGGTACCAATAACATTTTTTTGCGAAGC
>CAZBMF010000077.1:0-11085 GCA_964492925.1 uncultured Rhizobium sp.
TATACACCGTCATTAGCAGCTGCATATACAATATTTGGATTATCAGTTTTAAATTCAATATCATAAACTGTTTGAGATACATTTGAATTAGCCCAAGATACACCACCATCATTACTATATATATGTCGAAAAAATATTTGAAACCCATCATCTTTGCCGCTATTGCCATTGTTGCCTCTCTCCTACTTTGGCGAAATATGGACCATACCTCCAGTTGGAAACCCGATCTTTTCGCACTTAAAAATCCTAACGAAATTACCAAGTTTACCTTTACCCCAAACAACGCAAAACGCCCCCCTTTATCCTTCGAAAAAATAAACAATCAATGGTTTGTGTTCGATCAACATGCTCGTTACCCAGCCGATACAAATTCTATTCACCTCCTTCTCAAATGGGCAATGCCCAAACTTCGGATTAAACTCCCTACCTCCGATGAAGAAAAGAAAACCGTTACCCGTAACCTTACCCTCAATGGCGTTAAAGCCACTTTCTTCGCAGGAAACGACCCCGTACATACCATCTATGTAGGAGGATCTACCCAATCTAATGAAGCTACTTATATGTACTTCCCAGAAACCGAAAGACCTTGCGTGATTGAAGTTCCCGGCTTTCAAGGTTATCTTACTCCATACTTTAATACCGATATTCAAGTGTGGAGGTCCGTCTTCCTTTTCGCTTCCGACCCCTCGAATATTAAATCCCTCAAAGTCAATTACCCCAATAACCCCAAAGAATCTTTTACCATTCAACAAGCAGGCGACGATCTAACCCTTCTTAATTCTGAGGGACGTAAAGTTGAAGCAAAAAGAGGCCTCATTGCTGGCTACCTTATATTATGCAAAGATTTTGCAAGAGAAGCCGGTAATATTGCCGGTATCAATAGAGATAAATCCCAAAAAGATGCAGTGCTCAAAAGTACACCTCTCGTAATCTTCGAATATATAACCGCCCAAAATCAAACCACTTCCCTCGCCATTTATCCAGTTCCTTCGGGCTATGAAGATGTTTCCATCAATGCAACCCCTACAGAAACATCTACCAACCAAACCGAATTGTTCTGGGTAAAATCAAACAATGACCCCTACATTTGGATGGCTCAAGATATCGTTCTGAGAAACCGTTTGAAAAAAATGTCAGACTTTTTACAATAACATCAATACCTGTGAGTTTTAAAATTATTGGCGCCATCATCGGCTACATGTCCAGCGGCTTTTATGGCGCACTGTTCGGTTTTTTAATTGGTTTTTATGTAGACTATATCTCTTCTGGAGAAGCTGCCAACGACAGTCAGTCACAAGGCAAACAAAGCTATTCCAATTATCAATCTAACTACCAATCTCAGTATCAATCTCAATATCAATCTCATCCAAGCGACTTTAAAAACTCACTCCTCATTCTCATTGCTGCGGTAATGAAAGCCGACGGAGTAACGCTTAAAAGTGAGCTCGACATGGTCAAAGCCATGTTACTGCGTACATACGGCGAAGCCGAAACCAAAATCCTCTTGCTCAAACTTCGCGATTACCTACAACAAGAACATAACCTTGCCGAAGTTTGCCGCAATTTGAGAAACCGCATGAGTTATAGTCCTAGGTTAGAACTCGTGCACATCCTTTTTAGAATTTCACGCGCCGACGGAGAAATCTCACATTCTGAACTATCTCTCATTGATCAAGTGGCCGCTCAATTGGGCATTAGCACTCCCGATTATTTGTCGCTCAAGGCCATGTTCGTTTCTTCCGCTGATTCAGATTACAAAATCTTGGATGTGAGCCAATCGGCCACTGAAGACGAAGTCAAAAAAGCCTACCGAAAATTGGCTATGAGGTTTCATCCAGACAGATTGCAAGACCTCTCTGAAAGCGAACGGAAACAAGCTGAAGGTAAATTCCACCGCGTACAAACAGCCTACGACAATATCAAAAAGAAAAACGGTTGGGCATGATACGCGTACACATCGCCTTGTTTTTTGTTTCACTGCTGTATGCCATCTTGTTTTCTTGGGCAGGACAAATCATGCCCACACACCTTAGCGCCGAAGGATTTGTATTTCTGCGCATAGCGTTTGCAACAGCGTTGTTTCACATCATTGGCTTCTTTCAAAAAACGGATAAAATTGATTGGAAATCGCATCTCAAGGAGTTTGCCATTTGTGGATTCTTTGGCACAAGTGCCAATATGTTATTGTTTTTCAAGGGATTAGAAAGCACTTACCCCATCAACGGAGCCATTCTCATGCTGTTCACCCCTCTTTTTGTAGCAATTTTCGACCACTTCAGGGTAAAAAAATGGCCAAATTGGCAATTTACCTTCGGATTCATTTTGGCCGGTTGCGCTTCTTTCATGCTCATCGCTGGTAAAGGAGCTAAATTTTCAGAAAAAACAATTTTGGGGGACATTTGGGTCGCAATCAATGCAATCCTTTACGCCGTTTATTTGGTGAGAGTCAAAAAACTCACCTCTATATATAGTCCCATTTCTGTGAACCGATGGACATTCACTTTTGGATTGTTGTATATCACACCGATAGGTTTGATTCCCTTTTTACAAACCAATTTTGCCACCATTCCCAATAGCATTTGGCTGAAAATAGGCTACATATTAATATTCACCAGTTTCTTGGTATATTTATTAAATGCATACAGTGTAAAGAAGGCAGGTCCTACTTTGGCAGGACTTTATATTTACCTTCAACCCTTGTTGGCAACGGTGATAGCCTTTTTGTTGCAAACTGACCAAATATCCCTCGAAAAAATCATGCTCATTTTAGCCGTATTGTTTGGGGTATTCACTGCCACCAAATTTACGCCGAAAGCCAAAATTGAGTCCAAAAACCCTCATTAACCTCAATTTTTTTTCGTATATTTGCTGCAATTATGCGTACTGAAAAAGCAAATAGACTCATTGAAAAAGCCATTTCTATTGTAGAAAAAGACGGTATTGTTGCAGACAAAATCATTCCTTTGTTGCAAGAAGCAAGAGAGTTCGCCTTGAAAGAAGAAGATCCGTTGGTTACCCGCGCGCTTCGTTTGGCATGGCAGCATCTTGAAGCCAATGACACTTTTGCTGTTGATTTGGCGGAAGACATTGAAGATGAAACTGAAAACTTCATTTATTTCTTGAGTTTGTGTGCGAAGTGTGAAAATGAAATCAACCGCAACGAACTTAGAGAAATGACCAACAACATGCAAGCTTTGGCTTAAACGTGTTCAAAGGCAGACTCCATATTGGCGTTATCTTGATTTTGGCCTTTTTTGCCAGTCAATTTAATAGCCTGCATCTGCACGCCCATACCTCAGTACCTCATAAACACAATATTTCCGCGGAAAATGCAAATCATTCCTTTGAAGAGATTTGCACAATTTGCGATTTTCTATACGCCCCAGTTCTTCTTGCACCCACCTTTCAAACCCAAATTCTCACCACAAACCTAACACTAGGCTGGGCGAATTATTTTGTGCAAGAAGGACAAATTTCCCTCTCCAAACCCAACAACAAAGCACCCCCGTTCATTTCTTGATTTCGGCAATTTCCGCATCTGCGGTCATTTAAAATTCAAGAACTATGAACAAAAAACACATTTCCCTATTGGGGATTTTTATACTGTATGTATCTGTTGCGGTGGCTCAAAAGAAACCGTGCAACTTTCGTTTGGACCTCAATATCATCCAAAACGAAAAACCCGTAATTAATGCCGAAGTCTTTCTCGAAAAAGAACACCGGCTTGAGCTTTCAAATGAATTGGGACAAGTGCATTTCGAAAAAATCTGCGATTCTGTGGTTGAAATTGAAATTCAAGCACAAAATGTTCATGAACATTACCAATTGAACATTGCTAAACCCATTCCCTATGAAATTGTACTCACCTCAGAAATCCATCAAAACTCGGTGATTATTACAATTTCAAACCCAAATGATCAACAGAATTTATATTCCAACATGGAATCTAAATCCATTCAATCTTTTGCAGCAGCGATTCAAAACCTTCCCAACGTGCAATTTATTTCCACTGGCAGAACCATTTCCAAACCCATGCTTCAAGGCATGATTGGGCTGAGAGTCCCAATTTTAATGGATGGAATGCGTTTGCAAGGACAAAGTTGGGGGATGGACCATTCTCCAGAATTGGGGGCAACCGGTACCGAAAGAATTTCCTTGATTCGTGGCGTTGATGCGCTTGTGGAAGCTTCCGACGCCTGGGGCGGCGTTATTTCTGTTGAAAATCAGCATTCCTTTCAACATCATGAAGTTGACGTAAAACAACGGCTTTCATACCAAACCAATGGAGGCGTTTTTCAGCTAAATGGCATCGTACAATTTGGTCAAAGTCCCTCAAAAAAAATAGAAAAAAACTCAGGGAAAAGCAACGGAACCTACATCAAATACTTGGCACAGGTTTCAAAAGATTACACCACCCCACTTGGAATCTTGGCCAATACGGCGTCTCAAGAATTGATGTTGGCGGCAGGACAAACCATTCATCTAAAACCGGGATCATTAAAAATTCACGGCGGATTTTACCAATTTGCATCTGGCATTTACCTCGGCAGCCACATTGGAAATTTAACCGATTTACAGCAATCTTTAAAAAACGAAGCACCTTCAAGAACCGTAGATGTTGCCCGATACCAAATTGAAAAGCCAAATCAACTCACCCAACAAATTCATTTTCAAAGTGAATGGAACTCAAAGTCTATGAATGGGTTAAAAGTTCAATTCAATTACCAACAAAACCTGCGACAAGAATATGATCCACATCGAAGTTCTTCGGTCAATTTTCCTCAACTCGATGTTTTTCAGCAAACAACCTCACTCAAGTTTGAGAAACCTATGTTTTTTGAGCATTTCAATTTGAAAAATGGCATTCAATTCACCTATCAAAATCAAACGTTTGGTGGGTATTACTTTATTCCCGAATATCAATCCCTACAAGAATCGTTTTATTCAAAAATCGATATTAATACGAACAATTACGAATTACGACATGCGTTTATTTGGCGATTAGATTTGCTTCAACGAAATGGAGATCATTGGTTTAACATTGTAAAAAATCAATTCAATGAAGCCTATTGGGGATTTTCTGGAGGATATTCTTGGAGGTGGAAATTAGCACAAATAGATTTATTGCAAATTTGGAGGGCGCCGGGGGTGAATGAACTTTACAGCAAAGGTGTGCATCATGGAAGTGCATCGTATGAGCAAGGAAATCCTGGATTAAAACCAGAAAGTGGCCAAAAAATCAATTTCAGTATTGAAATTCCAATTTACCCGGAAAACACACGGTATACATACAGATCGAACCTTGGCGGTTTTTGCAAAATTAATTTCAATGGATTTTCGCAATTATCGCAAAATTTCATTCATCTATTTCCATTGCCGCAGCCTGTACTCACTGTTCGTGGCGCCTTTCCGGCCTTTGAATACAAACAATTTCCAACGTTTTACGGTGGAGCCGAATTGACATTGGAAACCTCTTGGCTCTTCAAAAAATCCCGAAAAATCAAATTGATATCCAAAGGAAATCTGTTATATGCAACCATTTTAACGTACAATCATTACCCTCCGTTAATTCCTTGTCCAACTTTAAATTCAACACTCGATTATTCTTGGAAAGAATTCACCATTGCCATCAGTCACAGGGTTCAATTTAAACAACCGTTTTATACTGACAAATCCGATTTTTCGCCACCGCCACCAACTTTTCAGCTGTGGGGATTAAACTTAAAATTCCCTAAATTTGGGAAATCAAAATCATTTTCAATGATGCTAAGCCTTGACAATCTGATGAATACCGTTTACCGCGATTACCTAGATCGCTTTCGCTATTTTACCCCAATGCCAGGCAGAAACTTCGGGGTACAACTCATCTACCACCTACACCATCACAACAAACATTCCGATAATAAAGAAATTACAATCGACGAAATCCAATAAATCATGAAACAAAAACACTTATTTATCATCGCGTTAATGGCAAGTATGCCGTTCGCTTTTTGGGGATGCACAAAAGAAGACAATCACCAACACATCGACGAAGAAGAACTTATTACACAAGTTAAAGTAATTTTGATTGACACCCTTTCCAAAGACACTTTGATTTCCTATTGGAGCGACAGGGATGGTATTGGTGGAAACAATCCAATATTACCCGACACATTCAAACTCAAGGAAGGCAAAATGTACTTGGGAAAAATTGAATTCTACACCAATCATGATGCTACAACTTTTCACGACATTACTCCAGAAATTTTATCTGAAGCAACCAATCACATCATTTGCTACAACGTGCAAACCATGATCATGCCGCCTACCTCACTTTACATGATTCGAACCGATGAAGATGTAACAGGGAAAGTACTTGGATTAAAAACCGAATGGTACACACCCAAAACATTTGATAAGGGTTATGTAAATATAAGGTTGAAACACCAACCAGGAGTAAAAGATGAAACTTGCGAACCCGGAGAGACTGATGTAGAAGTAAATTTCCCTTATGAAACGGTGAAATAATCAAGATATATCCCTCAAGCACTCATTGATGTCGTAAAAGAATATCTAAACTTTTTCTTACCTTTGTAATATGTCTGATTCTATGTCTCTAAAATCAACCGCACTCACGGCTCTTCACGAGTCTTTGGGGGCAAAAATGGTTCCATTCGCAGGTTACAACATGCCTGTTTTATATACCAATCTTATCCAAGAACATTTGGCTGTTAGAAACAGTGTGGGTGTTTTTGACGTAAGCCACATGGGTGAAGTGTACATCACTGGTCCTAAAGCTTATGATTTGGTAGAATACATCACTTCTAACGATGTGAGCAGTTTGTATGATGGCAGAATTCAATATTCTTGCATGCCAAACGACCAAGGCGGTATTGTAGATGATTTGTTGGTTTACCGTTACAACCAAGAAATGTTTTTGTTGGTAATCAACGCTTCAAACATTGAAAAAGATTTGGCTTGGATCAACAAAAACAACGAAAAATTTGGTGCAACTGTAAAAGATGTAAGTGAGCATTTTTCACTTCTTGCAGTTCAAGGTCCGAATGCCATGAAAGCACTTCAAAAATTAACAGACGTGAATCTTTCAGACATCCCTTATTATCATTTTGTTGAGGGACAATTGGCTGGTCTTGACATCATCATTTCAAACACAGGATACACCGGCGCAGGCGGATTTGAGCTTTACAGTCAAAACGGCGATGCTCAAAAACTTTGGGATGCTGTTTTCGAGGCAGGTGCTGAATTTGGCATTGTTCCTGTGGGATTGGGTGCTCGTGATACTTTAAGATTAGAAAAAGGTTTCTGCTTGTATGGCAACGACATCAACGACACCACTTCACCAATTGAGGCTGGTTTAGGTTGGATTACAAAGTTCAATCATCCTTTCACCATGAGTGAGCATCACTTGGCTATTAAAGAGAACAAACCAACAAAAAAATTGGTTGGATTTACCTTGGTAGACAAAGGTATTCCGCGTCAGCATTACCCAATTTGCACGGCTGATGGCACAGTAATTGGTGAAGTTACAAGCGGAACTATGAGTCCGTCATTGAACAAAGCAATAGGTATGGGATATGTTGCATCGGCACATGCAGGTGTAGGCAGCGAGATTTATATTGAAGTTCGAGGGAAATTATTAAAAGCAGAAGTTTGTAAAATTCCATTTTTATAAAAAAAAGAGGCGAAAGCCTCTTTTTTTATATGTTTAGAGTTTAGGGTTTATTTGACACTAATCGTGCCTCAAGGCTTCAATGGGATCAAGCTTCGATGCTTTTCGTGCTGGATAAATTCCCGCCAATAATCCCACAAGTATGCAAACCACAAAAGCCATGATGATCCAATTCCAAGGAGCAATGAATCCACTACCAAGTCCCATTGCAACCAAATTCCCTAACAGCAAACCCAAAATAATCCCTCCAATGCCCCCTAGTTGACAAATTACTATGGCTTCCAATAAGAATTGATCCCTTATGTTTTTGCTAGTGGCACCCAATGCCTTCCGAAGTCCTATTTCTCTGGTTCTTTCAGTAACCGACACCAGCATGATGTTCATTAAACTTACCGCCGCTCCCAACAGCGTAATCACACCGATTAAAGTACCTACACCACTTACCATGGCCATGTTTTCTTGAGCATCCTTGGCCAAAGCATCGCTTTTTGTGATGGTGAAATTATCTGGATCAGAAGGTTTTAACCGCCTAATTCGACGCATAAACGTATAGGCTTCGTTCATCTCTCGGTCCAAATCTTCTACCTTATCTACCATCACCGAAATGTTGCAATTGTTGTTCACCGATGCGAATGATTGTCGTGCATTGTGAATGGGAATAAATATCAATCTGTCGCCACCCGACATTCCCATGCTCGAACCCTTTTTCTTCAATTCACCAACCACTTTGAATGGTTTTCCATCGATTTGAATGGTTCGGCCCAGACTACGTCCCTCCAAATCAGATTCTAAAAACAAATCCTTCACAATGTCATATCCCACAACGGCCAAAGGAAGGTTCATACGAATGTCGTTCGACGTAAAATTCCTGCCCGCCGCAATTTCATAATTTGCCGTTTTTAGATAATCTTCCTCAACACCCAAAACTTTGATATTGGGATTGGTTTCTTGACCTTGGCATTTAATTTTCGAATTAAATGAAGCGGTCAACGACAAAGACACAGGCAATTTATTGCCAAGATAAGTTTCAAATTGATGCGCTTGCTCGTAAGAAATGGGCTTAAAATCATCGGCTACGCCAAAACGTTCCACGGAAGTTCTGTTGCTGATGTTAAAACTTTGAGAACCCATACGGCTCATGGTTTTGGAAATGGCATTATTCATGGCATCAATGGATGTAAGAATACCCACCAACGCAGTAATACCAATAGCAATAATAGAGGCCGTAATGGTGGCCCTAACCTTGTGCGACTTAAGTGAGCCGAAACCCTGACGGATATTTTCTAAAAATAAAGACAAGGTTTTGTATTTTGAGGGATATAAACTTCGGAATTAGGCCGAGAACGACTGCCCGCAACCGCAGGTTGAGGTAGCATTTGGGTTATTGAAGGAAAAGCCTCTGTTGGCCAAACCATTTTCCCAATCTACTTCCATTCCCAATACGTACATCACGTGCGCTTTGTTCATCACAACAGGAATACCATCTAAATTATACATGGTATCGCCTTCTTCTTTTTTATCAAATGCAAGCAAATAGCTCATTCCTGAACATCCTCCGCCCTTTACACCAATTCTTAAAACCGAATCTTCTTTCAATTCCAAATTGTCATACAATCGGTGAAGTTCTTCCAAAGCGGTTGCTGTAAATCCAATTGGTGGATTTTCTGTAGCTACTGTGGTTTCAATTGTTGCATTTTCCATATTACAAAAATACGGAATTTCTTCAAGATTCTGATCAATTCCAACATACACTTGTCGAACAAACGCCTTATCTTTGTCGAAAAGCCCTACATGAAAAATCTTGATACATTAACCGTAGTTTACATCACGTCAGGTTTGATTTTAGTTTGCATGATATTGATCATGTATTTCGCAAAATCTTTGTTCAAAAGTCACACCGACACCTTGGTGCGTATTGCAAAAATTGAAAGCAACAAGGAAAACGGACAAACCTTGAACAAATTGAAGTTACAGGCTTATGAAAGACTTTCACTTCTTTTGGAAAGAACCAGCATTCCTACCATGATTCAAAACATGGGTGGTAACGGTTTAACAGCAAGAGAATTCAAATTGTTAGCACTAAAAAGCATCAACGATGAATTCAATTACAACTTGTCGCAACAGATTTATGTGAGCGACCAAACTTGGGCCATGATCAAAGTGGTGAAAGAACAAACCAGCATCCTTTTGCAACAAGTTGAAAAATCACTTCCTGAAAATGCAGGTTCAGCTGAATATTGCATTGCTCTGATCAACCGTTTGCAGGAACAAGGCGATGTCCCTCATGAAAAAGGACTTAAAATGATAAAGCAAGAAATTGAATTGATATTTGGGTAAGATGAAAAACAGCAGCGGAATCGAAATCAAAGAAATTTACACCGAGCAAAGCGGCATGACCGAAAAAGCAGGTGAATTCCCTTTTACCAGAGGGGTTAGAAAAGATATGTACCGAGGCAGACTCTGGACAATGCGTCAGTACGCAGGTTTCAGTACGGCAGAAGAAAGTAACGCACGTTACCACTATCTATTGAATCAAGGTACAACAGGATTGTCGGTTGCCTTTGATTTACCGACGCAAATTGGGTACGACAGTGACCATGCAATGAGCGAAGGCGAAGTTGGAAAAGTGGGTGTAGCCATTGATTCTCTTGAAGATATGGAAACATTGTTTAAAGGCATTACCTTAGAAAATGTTACCACCAGCATGACCATTAATGCTACTGCCAGCACACTTTTGGCGATGTATGTGGCTTTGGCAAAAAAACAAAACGCCGATTTATCTAAAATTGGGGGAACCATCCAAAACGACATTTTGAAAGAATATGCCGATAGGGGTACCTATATATATCCAGTTCGTCCGAGCATGAGAATCATCACCGATATTTTCGAGTGGTGCAGCAAAGAATTGCCGAAGTGGAACACCATTAGTATTAGTGGCTATCATATCAGAGAAGCGGGAAGTACTGCGGCTCAAGAATTGGCCTTTACACTTGCAAATGGCAAGGCTTATGCGCAAAGCGCCTTAGCGAAAGGATTGGATATAAATGTCTTTGGTAAAAGATTGTCGTTCTTTTTCAACGCTCACAACGACTTTTTTGAAGAAATTGCAAAATTCAGGGCAGCGAGAAGAATTTGGGCAAAAATCATGAGGGACTTAGGGGCTACGGCCAATGAGGCCATGATGTTGAGATTTCACACGCAAACCGGTGGATCTACATTAACGGCACAACAGCCAGAAAACAACATCACCCGTGTTACCATTCAAGCCATGGCGGCTGTTTTGGGGGGAACTCAAAGCTTGCATACCAACGGCTTCGATGAAGCGTTGAATTTACCGACTGAAAAAGCGGCAAGAACTGCATTAAGAACCCAACAAATCATTGGATTTGAAAGTGGTGTTACCAATACAGTTG
>CAZBMF010000078.1:0-10826 GCA_964492925.1 uncultured Rhizobium sp.
ATTGGCTGGGTAAACTTGACAGAACCTTGTTGCAACATCGTAGCGTCGTGATTGTCCATTCCCGACATTATCTCAGTGAGCAACATATTATCTTCTATGCTTTTCGTCATAGGTCCTACTTGATCAAAACTCGAAGCATAAGCAAGTAGACCCCATCTAGAAATTAATCCGTAAGTAGGTTTCAAACCAAAAATACCTGTGAATGCACTAGGCTGTCGAATTGAACCACCAGTATCTGTACCCAAAGCACAATGACACATGTTGGCTTGAACAGCAACGGCACTACCACCTGAAGATCCACCTGGCACGCGATTTTCATCAGCTGCATTTTTAACCGGACCATATGCACTGTTTTCATTCGAAGCACCCATTGCAAACTCATCGCAATTGGTTCTACCTATGAAAATTGCATCTTCCGCCAACAACCGTTCAACAACCGTTGCATTGTATAAGGATTCAAAGCCTTCTAATATTTTTGAAGACGAACTTACTTTATGATTTTTGTAAGCCAATACGTCTTTCAAAGCAATCACCACCCCTGCCAAACGACCTGCGGTGCCTTGCTTCAATTTTTCGTCGATTTCAGCGGCGCGTAACAATGCCTCTTCTGCCCAAACTTCCAAAAAAGCATTTAAATGCTTTTTACCCTCAATGTTTTGAAGGTAACTTTGTACAAGCTGGACACACGACACCGCACCCGCTTCAATATCTAATCGAATTTCGGAAATGCGATTGTATGTTTTCAATTTTTCGATTCTGGGTTTTGTTCTTCGTTCATTCCTTTTTGAATTTCATTCTTGATGCCACTCTTTGCATCATTGAATTCACGTACTCCTCGTCCTAAGCCACGCATCAATTCAGGAATTTTCTTGCCGCCAAATAACAATAATAAAATTAATGCTACTACGACAATCTCACCGGTACCCATACCTAAAATCAACATATTATTTAAAAAACTACTCATGAGACCTCAAAGATAAGAAACATTTATCACTAATTAATTGCAGTTTTTGCGGAATTCGATAAACTTCAACTTCCCACAATCCGAAAACGAATCGTTAAATCAAGATTCCATCGCCCAATTGCCCTTGTCGTTCTGGTTGAATTGCCAAGGTGCACCATTGTTTTCCATGTTTGTAAACATGCCATTCAACTCGCTTGGAGCAGCACTTTGCTCCATTACCTTGTATTGACGCATTTGATAAATGATGTCTACAGGGTTGATATTTACCGGACAAGCTTCAGCACAAGCATTGCAAGTGGTACACGCCCAAAGTTCTTCCGCGCTGATATAAGCATGCAAATCTTTGCCATCTTCAACCCTACCCTCAATTGGGGTACCTGCTTTTGCAGCAGCATCTATTGCTCTTCCTACTTCTTCCAATCGATCACGGGTATCCATCATGATTTTACGTGGACTTAATTTCTTGCCGGTAATGTTTGCAGGACAAACACTTGTACATCTTCCGCACTCGGTGCAAGAATAGGCATCCATCAAATTCTTCCATGTTAAATCTTGTACGTCCTTCACACCAAATCCAAGCGGAGCCTCATAACCATCAGGTGGTTGAGCCGAAGGATCCATCATCAATTTTACCTCGGTGGTTACAGTAGCCATGTTGGAAAATTGTCCCTTCGGATTCAATGAACTAAAGTAAACATTTGGAAAACTCATGATGATATGCCAGTGTTTGCTAAAAGGAATATAGTTCAAAAACAACAATATACCCACAAAGTGGAACCACCAAGCCGAACGCTCCATAAAATGCAAGGTTGGGTTAGAAAATCCCTCAAAAAACGGAACCAAAAATTGACTGATTGGGAATGAACCATGTTTCAGCATTTCACCCCTACTTTGAAGCACTTGCTCAGCGGCATTCATTTTAAGTAAAGCCGCCATTAACACAATCTCTACCAACAAAATAAAAGTAGCATCTTTTATTGGACCACCTTTCAATTCAGGCATATTCAAACGTGGAACTTTGGTGATATACCTACGTCCCAAGAAAACCAAACAAGCTACCAAAACACCAAAAGCCAAAATTTCGAAAAAGCCAATGGCCAAATCATAAACAGAACCCAAATAATGCGCAAAAAAACGATGAGTGCCAAATAAACCATCGATCATGATTTCCATCACCTCAATGTTAATTAACACAAAACCCAAATACACAAACAAGTGAAAAAAGGCAGCAACTGGTCGTTTTCCCATTTTGCTTTGGCCCATTGCAACCCAAAGCATTTGCTTCCAACGAGCAGCAGGTTGATCGCTTAAATCGATGTCTTTACCCAATAAAATATTGCGTCTTACAACACCAACACTTTTTGAAAAAAAGTAGATTCCAATTAGGAGGAATACTGCAAAAACAATCTGAGAAATAACCATTGAGGGCGAATTTAGTACTAAATATTAATTATCGAAAAAGATTTGCATAAAATGCAACTATTTCATCACCAATCTCACCACCTCAAAGACCTCGGCATACCGTTGAGCCACTTGAACACCCCTCATACGCAACTGCGATCTGAGAAATTCTTCATTGGCATAGGGTCTATGAGCTTGGCTCTTGTATTGTGCCAACGCATTTACCTTACACTGCGCGTCTTGCTCTTCAACCACTTCGAAGGCACAAGTATTGAAATTCAAATTGTTCCAAGGCAATTCGTATGAAAAAATATTGATGAATTTGAATGCCCTTAACGCTTCTTCCGCCATGGTTTTATGGTCTTGATGAATGTCATTTACGCTCGGTATCAATACTGTGTCGGGTTGTATCTCTTCCCGCAATTTGATCAAATCATCTAAAATAGCCTGCCTATGATAATTGAACGTGCGTACATCATAACGAAACAATTTCAAATTTTCAGGAGGAATACCTAAAGTTGATGTCGCCGCCTTTACTTCACTGATTAATATATCCTTTGGAAATTGCGCGAGCACACTTTGTTCGCAAGCACTAAACGCCGCATAGTATACCTGTTTGCCCTCTCTAATGAGTTTCGAAACAGTGGCACCACATCCCAACTCTCCGTCGTCGGTGTGAGGTGATAATAACAAAATTTTATTCCCTACCATAGCGGTTTGATTACTTCTTTTGATTTCTTTCGTCGCAATTTCAACATTTCTTTTGGCAATTTAACCTTAAAACTTTGATTCATTGCTTCAATTGTTACCAAAAGATATGTGTCTTCTCCCAATTTTGAAACTTCCGCCTCTTGTCCTTGCAAAGGACCTTCCATAATTTCAGCAACGTCTCCAACTTCAAACAATTCGCTCGCATCATGTTGACTTACAGAATATCCCAATTCTATAAATTCTCGTATCAAAATCAATTGACGCTCCGGAATGATGGCATCTGTTGAATTATGACGGATAAATTTCACAACCCCAGGAATTTTTAAAACCTCGTCGCGCTGAATTTCGGTAGGACGAACAAAAACATACCCATTGAACAACGGCAATTCCAACCACTTTTTTCGGTCTTTCCAATATCTTAAACTTCGATATATGGGCAAATAATATTCAACGCCAAACTTCTCGAGATAAGATGCAACCTTTTTCTCTTGCCTACTTGCTGTATAAATTACTTTCCATTTAAGCAGTTCCTGTTCAATCATGGTTCATCAAAATTACTCCAAAGTATATCAAAACAAGTTTTGCTTTTGTGAATTAAAACGATAATTGGTTAATTGTATTGTTGAGCGCAGTTTTACAACCTTGTACCATTTCGTCAACCACTTCTTTGGCAGAAACTATTTGATCAATGTAGGCACTAACTTGTCCTATTTCCAATTCGCCTTCTTCCAAGTTACCTTCAAACATACCCTTTTTGGCACGTCCACGACCCAGCAAAGCATTCAATGTTTCAACAGAAGCATTTTCCTTGTAAGCCTCTTGAACTTGGTTATAAAATGTATTTTTAAGCAGTCTTACTGGAGTCAATTCCTTTAATGTCAATTCTGTAGAACCATCACCAGCCCCAATAATTTCATTTTTAAAAGCAATGTGCGCACTACTTTCATGGGTTGCTGCAAACCTACTTCCCACTTGAACACCTTCAGCACCCAAGCACAAAGCAGCCGCCATAGAAGCCCCGTTTCCGATGCCACCTGCCGCTATTAAGGGTAGTTTACAATATTTTTTAATCAATGGTATTAACGCAATGGTTGTGGTTTCCTCACGACCATTGTGACCTCCAGCCTCAAATCCCTCAGCTACAATTGCATCAACACCCGCCTCTTCACATTTTTTTGCAAACTTCAAATTGGCCACCACATGCACCACAATAATGCCATGACTTTTTAACCAAGATGTATATTTTGCAGGATTTCCAGCAGATGTAAATACAATCTTAACACCTTCAT
The DNA here is from genome assembly GCA_964492925.1 of uncultured Rhizobium sp. GTDB lineage: Bacteria > Bacteroidota > Bacteroidia > NS11-12g > UBA955 > VMCP01. The sequence goes on from CAZBMF010000078.1 coordinate 4,366, forward strand.
TTACAATAATTTCAAGATGCTTTTCTATATCTGGATATAGTAGAGGGACGTTGACTCCAAAAGGTTTATCCGTAGCTGCTTTACATTTTTGTATGTGCTCTCTCAAAACTTCTGGATACATGGATCCAGAACCAATTAAACCCAATCCTCCGGCTTCACTTACAGCAGATGCTAATTCCCAACCGCTACACCAAATCATTCCACCCTGAATAATTGGATATTGAATTTTAAACAATTCAAGGATGCGATTTGCCATAAATTATTCTGAAAATAAATTATCCCTCAACAACAACTCCCATATCTGAGAATTTGTTGATTCTAGATGCAACCAATTCATCAATAGATAAATTCTTTAAAGTTGCAAATTCTTTCATCACGGCTTCCTTCAAGAACTCATATGCTTGAGCAGGATCATGATGTGCGCCTCCAATAGGCTCTTGAATCACACCATCTACCAATTTATTTTGGAGCATATCGGTAGAAGAAAGTTTGAGCGCTTCTGCCGCCAATTCTTTCTTTTCCCAAGTACGCCATAATATGCTAGAACAACTTTCCGGACTAATTACGCTATACCAAGTGTATTGCATCATCAACACACGGTCGCCAACTCCTATTCCCAACGCACCACCGCTGGCACCTTCACCAATCACAACACAAACAATTGGCACTTCCAATGTGGCCATTTCAAATAAATTTTTGGCAATGGCTTCACCTTGTCCACGCTCCTCAGCTTCTAAACCAGGACTAGCGCCCGGAGTATCAATCAAAGTTAAAACCGGAACATTGAATTTCTCTGCCAACTTCATCAATCGTAAAGCTTTACGATATCCCTCAGGATTTGGCATACCGAAGTTTCTAAATTGACGTTGCTTGGTATTTCTGCCTTTTTGCTGACCAATTACCATTACGGGTTGGCCATCAATTTTGGCAAATCCACCAACAATGGCTTTATCGTCCTTTACTTGACGATCACCAAATAATTCAACAAAGTCGGTGCAAATATTCTCGATATAATCGAGGGTATATGGTCTATCTGGGTGACGAGAAATTTGTACTTTCTGCCATCCAGTTAAATTTGCATACACATGAGATTGTGCTTCTTTGATTTTTGACTCGATGGTAGCCATCATGTCAGTCATATCCAATTTGCCTTCTTCATGTGTGGCTCTAGCTTTTTCAAGCTGAGAACACAATTCAGCAATATCTTTCTCAAAATCAAACCAATTTTGATTCGCCATAATTTTTTAGTTTGGTTGCGTCAATGACGCGTTAAATTTAAAGGAAAGGAATTATACCCAATCCATTGCCATAGCCATTCCACCAAAGAAAGTTGGCAGACCTAACCAGAATGCTTGCGGTAAGAAAATGGTTGTTAAGGTAAGTGCAATACCACTAACAATGCATAATGCCCAATAGCCTTTGGTGTTACGTTTTTCGTTACTCATAGTCATGCGAAGATAATATCAAATTTCATTGCTACAAATATTTTTTTGCGTTATTACCCTCTTAAAGCGCGGCAATATCAGTAATAACCGCATCTTCCCAATAACGAACAATTTTCTTTCCCCAATCAATTTTTAGTGCTTTTAACATCAATTCTTCTCCCATTTCTTGTTTTACCGCCATCAGTGGAATATTCACTCCTGCCAATTCACATGCCGAAGTTGTGCCTTGTAGCCTTGGATTAATTTCTAACAAAGTAGGCATTCCCTGGGCATCTTCCTTGAATTGAATGCCAATAGGACCATGTAGGTTAAATTGATTCACCAACGACATACAAAAGGCTTTCAACGTGAAGTTGTTTTCAAATGTTCCGGCTACACTTATTCCACCGATCATTTTGTCGCGGGTTCTTGGCACACACACCAATACCTTTCCATGATCACATAACAAATCAACGCTATATTCAATACCCGGTAAATATGAAGTAACCATCAATAAATCATCGAATTCTTTGGGCATTCGAGACGACCATTCCTTCACGGTAAGTGCAACGTTGCCAGCTTTTTCCCTTAGAAAATCATCGGTAGGATTTTTTACTACAATGCCAAATCCACGACTTCCATTTCCTTCAACTGGTTTGAATATAAGGGTATTATGGGCCTCAAACAATTGATTGGCAGTTTCTACAAAACCCACTTTGCCCATGGCAAATCCAAAATCTGGAATGGGAATCTGGGTTTCGTTTTTCATTTGGTGATGCAACAACCTCCCTTTGTGGTTTGCAATCTCAAGTCCCTTCAAATCAGAAACTATTACCTTCGTACCCAAGGCTTCAATTTGAGCTTTGTGTTCAGACAATGGCAACAACTCACGGGTGGTAATGGGTAAAACAACGTGTATTTGATATTTTTCGCAGATTTCGCAAATCTTTTCAATATAATTTTCCGCAGAACTCGCGGGCATTTGGAAAAAATGATGCACCAAAGCCTTTCCATATGGGTTTTCTTGCATGTCTCCAGCGAATATTTCTATACGTTGGTCTTTTCGTAGACATCTCACAATACCAGCAAAACCCGGTGCACCGGCACCAGAAGGAATCAAAACTCTAATGTTATCAGGCGAACTCATTTACGGAGCGAAGTTAAGGTTTCATTCATGAAATAAAAAAGTGAAACACCACCGATATCGAGTGTAGAAAGCCCAAAAAAAAAGAATTATCTTTGTGGAAATTAACTTTATGAGTCATCAAACGTTTATTTCAGATTTAAAAAGCCAAGTTGGTTCATCCGTAACCTTAAAAGGTTGGGTGTCTAACAAAAGAGAAGGTAAAGGCATAGCCTTTATTATTTTGAGGGACGGTACCGGTTTCTGCCAATGTGTAGTTACGGCCGAAACAGCCACAGAAAATGGTCTAAATTGCGCCCTTAATTTAAATCTAGAATGCAGCGTTATCATCTCTGGAAACGTACTTTCAGATGATAAACAAATTGGTGGTGTTGAAATTCAAGTAACTCACATTGAAGAAGTTGGACAATCAGAAAACTACCCAATTTCAAAAAAAGAACATGGTATCGAATTTTTGATGGATCAACGACATCTTTGGTTGCGCAGTACACGTCAATGGGCCATCATGCGCATCAGAAATACCATCATTTTTAGCATCCATAAGTTTTTCCAAGAACAAGGATTCGTTCAAATGGACGCTCCTATCTTTACTGGCAACGCTTGTGAAGGAACTAGCACCCTGTTCGAAACTGATTTCTACGGTGAACCTGCCTATTTAAGTCAAAGTGGACAATTATACGGCGAAGCGATGGCTATGGCAATGGGCAGAATCTATACCTTTGGACCTACTTTTAGGGCCGAAAAGTCTAAAACCCGTCGTCACCTTTCGGAATTTTGGATGATTGAACCAGAAATGGCATTTTACGATATCTTCCAAAACATGGATTGCATTGAAGGGATGCTTCAGGCTGTGATAAAAGATGTTTTAGCAAATTGTAAATCCGAACTCGAAACCATTGGCCGAGATGTCTCTGTTTTGGAAAGTTCTTTGGGTAACTTCCCAAGAATGACCTATGATGAAGCCGTGAGAATCATTAAAGGTGAACAAGATGTAAATGGTGTTAACAGCATCAAAAGTTTGGAAGATGAACTTGAAAACAAGCAAAATCAATTACAAGCCATTGAAACTGAAATTGCCGATAAAGAAAGTAAAATTGCTTCTGGAGGACTTAAAAAGGGAGAAATCAATTTCTTCACCAACAAAGTGAATACCCTCAAGCAAGAAAAAGCCGATATTGAAGAAGATTTACGTAACATACCACAATGGATCAATTCTGCTAGAACATTTGAATATGGCAATGATTTCGGAGGAAGTGACGAAACAGTATTAACCCGCCTATTTGACAGACCTGTAATGGTTTATGACTGGCCACACGAAGTGAAAGCTTTCTACCTAAAACGCAACCCTGAAGACACCCGTTTTGCACGTGGTGTAGATGTTTTAGCACCAGAAGGTTACGGAGAAATTGTTGGTGGTGGAGAACGTGAAACCAATGTTGACAGCCTCGTGCATAAAATCAACGAACACGAACTTCCTATGGAAGCTTTCGAATGGTACCTCGATTTAAGAAGATATGGCTCAGTGCCTCATTCTGGCTTCGGTTTAGGTTTGGAGCGTTTGGTTACTTGGATTTGTAAACTCAAACACGTAAGAGAAAGTATTCCTTTCCCAAGAATGTATGGACGTTTAAAGCCATAAACCAATCTACTTTAATTGGCTTTTATTTAAAAAGTATAATCAACAAAAAAGGGGCTTTCGCCCCTTTTTTGTTGATAGTAACATTCAGAATTATTGTCTGTTGAAGGTTCTTACCGCAGTACCAAAGCCTGCGCCAATTACCGTCCATTTCAAGGTTACATCTGAACCAGATTTAATCAGTTTTTCATTTTTTGAAGAAACTGGACCAAATGGACCTGGTTGTTCAGGATAATCTACCACAGAATCATTCAATTGAACAAAGTAATTGTCCCACAAATATTCCGGAATTCCAGGAACACCACCCATGTTGTCGCATTTGTAAATACCATTTGCAACTTTGGTGATGGTAACCGGACAACCATTGGTACGTTTGTAATTTCCTCCAATGTCTTCAGTTGAAGGTACATTGGTTACAGCTACCCAACGAACCGCTTCACTTTTAAAGCCATACTTATTTGTAGCAATATATTTTAGTGGATACATACCTGGTACATTTGTATTAAGCGAATCGAGTGTTGCAACAATGGAAGTTTTGCCAGTAAACGTATCAAACGCTTCAGCGAATGAATCGGTGAATGATCCACCAAGTGGAATAGAAACATAACCAGCACCAATTAGTGTAATAACCGGATATTGTACTTTCACGGTTTCAGAAACCGCTGCAGGCTCTTCTGAACAAGAAGTGAAGGCAAAAGCTGCCATCAACGCCATATAAATTAAATTCTTTTTCATCTTTTTAATCATTATTAGTTTTGATCCCACCAAACCTTATCTGTGATTAATTTTGCCGCAGCACCAGCATTTGGGTTACGGGTTAATTCATCTGAAGGCAATACAAATCTTGCTGGGAAAATACCAGCTCCTAAGTTAGAAGAAGCACTAGTTTTAAAGAAATCAGGATACCCAGTTCTTCTATGTTCAATCCAAGCTTCAATATTTTGTGAACCGCAGAAAGAATACCATTTTTGAGTGATAATTGCTTTCAACTTATCTGCTGCACTTCCACTTGCAGGATATGCTGCACGTGAATCAGACAAATAAGCAGTTACATCTGCAGCAGCAAGTCCCCATTGAGAGAAACTTCCAGCAACGGCCTCATCATATTCAGCAGCACCATCGCCAGTTGCCCATCCGCGAGCGCAAGCTTCTGCCAACATGAAATAAGTTTCAGCATAGGTAATCAAATAAACATTTGCCGCAGCACCATCTGATTGATTTTGTCCGCCACCAACAGCTGCACCTGGCAATGACCAATTGGTATGAGCTGTAGAAGATGTAGTAGGGTAATCTTGACCAGATCCTTGTGTTAGTCCAACAAATTGACCTTTTGCAGTACCTGTAGAAGCAGTTTTAAATAAAACCGACATTCTTGGATCATTCATAGAAGACATTGAATCAATTACGGTTGCAGAAGCCAATAAATTGTAATCTCCTAAAGCAGAAATAGTGGTATTCAAAGGATTTTTCATTCCTTGTGCACCACTGTAACCAATAGTAGCATCAACAGTTAAAAACTCATCACCACGGGTGGTCATAGCCATAACGCTGTCTTTGCAACGAGCTGCTTCTGAGGTATATGCTTGACGCAAGTAAACTTTCAATCTCAAAGTATTGGCTAATTCTAACCAATGGTGCATATCGCCACCAAACATCACATCTTCAGTACCTGGATGCTTATCAGAATTTAAGTCAATCAACGCTTTAGCGTCAATTAACAATTTTTCAATTCCTTTGTAAACATCTTCTTGTTTGTCATATGCCGGTGTTAATTTATTCGCACCTTGCAACGCCTGTGAAAATGGAATATCACCCCAAACATCTGTCATGTATTGAAAGCAATAAGCCTTCATGATCATGGCACATGCCGCGTAGTTGTTATTTCCTTGAGCCAAAGCTTCGGTTTGAACATAGTCAAAATCGCTTAAAGCACCTGCATACATTTGTGACCAAGGTCTGTTAATGTCTGTGCTCGTTTGCTCATAGCGATCCCAAGCCTTGTATTGTCCTGCAGTTGGCCCTTGTGTCCAGTACTGACTCCAAAGTCCCCCCCAAATTTGAAAATAGTTACCCATAATGTACCCTGTATATTGCACAGCATTAGGGAAAACAAACGTAATATCTACCTTTTCAGGTGAGTTTGGGTTTTGGTTAATATCGAAGGATTCTTTGTTGCAAGAAGTACTGAATGTTGCAGCAGCCATCAATATAACACCCAATTTAAATAATTTCTTCATGATAATTTTTTTTAGAATGT
>CAZBMF010000079.1:0-10793 GCA_964492925.1 uncultured Rhizobium sp.
GGATTGGTTACATTTGTATTATGCGGAAATCTATCTTTTCGATAATTTTTTTACTTTCTACCCAATTTTTGAATGCCCAATTCGTTCAAATTGGAGATGGTAACTATTTGGGGAATTTTGCTGGCCCCCTCAGAACAAGCGGTACAAATAAGGTTTTCAATACCCGATTTGCGTATATTTTTCCAAAATCTGTTTTAGGGAATTTAAAGCATGGTGACACCATTGAATCATTGGAATTTTTTAGGGCAGATGGTCCCGCGTTTGATACCACTTGTAAATTGAAAATGTGGATTGGCAACACATCGAGGTCTACTTTCGGTGCTACAAAAGTCTCTTTTGTGTCAGAAATTGCCAACGCCAAACAAGTTTACAATCAAAATCCTAAAAAGCACATTGGAAACATAGAGAATTTCTACAAACTTCCTTTTTACCAAAAATTCATGTACGATTCAATTGTGGGTGAAAATTTAACATTGTTTGTGGAATTCAATCAATACGATACCCTTAAGGGAGCGTTTAATTTTTATTTTGAGGGAAGCTTTTCCGTTACCGGATATGCAAGTCAGCAAACACAATACTACGCCGGTAATTCTTTGCCCGATAGTTTGCAATTTATCACAGAATATCACCCAACCATTCGTTTTAATTATCCTAGATTTCAAAAAGATGCTGCCATTCAGGGTGTTTACTCATTGGGGAAAATTCCATTGCCTCTAGGGAACCCCGATAGTGTAAAGGTTTTACTTAAAAATGTGGGTAAAAACGACTTGTCGAACTTCAAGTGTTACACCTATTCCATAGGTAAAAACAAACAACAAGATAGTTTTTACATCGATTTGAAAAAAGGAGAAGAGAAGTTTTTTGCTGTTCCGTCTTTAAGTCCCTCAAAAAAAGGATTAGATACCCTTTTTGTAAGCTGCAATGATCAGAATTCTGCCAATAATTTGGGTTTCTCATATCGTTTGGGAAATGAAAATATTTACAGTTATCGTGACATTACCGAAGGACCCGCACCCGGAGGAATTGGATTTAATGGGGCCCAAGGAGATTTTGTAGCGCGTTTTCAAAGCAACATTTCTAAGGCCATCAATCAAGTTTCTGTGATGTTTGCTAGTTCTGGATTAAGTTTTAAAATTGGAATTTGGAGTTACGATAGTTTGAAAGCCCGTCCGGGTAAGTTAATTTACGAAAGTGATAGCTTAAAAACCGTAAATGGAACCTACACGTTAGACCTTAAAAATCCTGTAAAAGTGAAAGGATCTTTTTTTGTTGGAATCAGGCAGCTCGATATGAACAACATCTCATTTGGTTACCAAATTGAATATCCAATAAGGCCTCAAACTTTCTTTTTTGCTGAACCTTTAGGAGATACAAACTGGGTTGATTTTCATCCGGTTGCGCCCTACAGATTTATCATTGAACCCCGTTTGCAGGCAGATTATGATATTGCTGCCACTGCTGCCATTCTTCCTTCAGATACCATTAATAAATATACCTCAGATACAATTGCACCAATAGGCAAATTTAAAAATGTTGGATCCTATAAACCATCCGATAGTATCTCTTTTGTTTGTGAAATTTGGGGACCGAATACCAGATTATACCGAAAGGTTGTCAGAGATACCATGTCGCCGGGCATTACCCGCACATATACCTTCTCGAAATCTTTTTTCCCTTCTGAACTTGGGCAACATAAACTTCTCATGTTTGCTCAATACAAAGATGATCAAGTAAAAGATAATGATACATTTATCAAATACTTTTATGTAGGATTAAAACAAGATGTAATGGTGAAAACGGTACATGATCCAGTGATGGACTTTTTAACCTATGAATACCTGAAGGATACCCTTCAGCCACTCGCAACTATCATGAATTTGGGTTACGACAATTCGCCCAATTTTATTACACGCTGTGTGATTTTACAAGGCAAAAAGGAACTTTACAACAAAGCCCAAACCATCAATCTTCCGAAATTTCAAACCAAAATTCTCTTTTGGCCTACTTACAAATGCACCGATACTGGAAAGCTGAAAGTGATGTTTATTACTGAGATGGCCACTGATAAATACCGATATAACGACACACAGTTCAGATGGATAGTGGTTTACAAGAAAATAGATTTTGGAATTGATTCGATGATTAGTCCTATATCGTCAAAGTTTTATCCTCAAAACACCAATATTCCAATAAAATTTGAAGCGTTTAATGATGGGATTTTGTCGATTTACAAAATGCCAATCCATATTAAAATCTTTGATCCGCTTAAAAACCTCATTTACGTTGATAGTGTGACACCGGATATCGATGGATATACATCTTTGTCGCTTTCGGTGCCAAAGTCCTTCAAATCGTCCAAAAAAGGCATTTTCTCAATTTTGATATATGGAAGAACTAAAATAGACATATATCCAAAGAATGATACATTGATTTCGACGTTTAATATCGGGTTGCCATATGACTATCAAACGATAAAAATCACATCTGCCGACACAATGAGCATTGGTTCTGGGGGATATACATTGGGAGCAACTGTAAAAAACAATGGATATTTGAAATCTGTTACCAATTGTCCGGTAGTAGCTGAAGTTTATTTCGGTGGGAAACAGGTGTATTACGACATTTCCAACGTGAATTTGGATACCAGCGTACAATCTGCCATCTCCTTTTTTAAGAAGTTTACGCCATTATATCCTGGGAAATATACATACATGGTTAGGACCAATTTCTTTAGCGACATGAATGCAAAGAATGACACCATGGTTAAAACGATCATAGCAGACATTGGGAAGGATGCATTTCCGGAGGAAATCATGATTGCCAGCAATACAAAATATTACTTGGGCAAAGTATTGAATACAATTCAAGTAACCGTAAACAACCAAGGAAGAGATACTTTGAAAACGGTTAAAACCAAAATTGATTTGATATATCAAAACAAATGGGTGAAAAGTACAGTTTTTCAAACAGATACATTTGCTCCTAGGTCGAATAAAGTGGTTAACCTTAATTTGAATCATTCATTAGATAAAATTGGTTGGTATACTTTGCGCGCCATAACGAGTCATCCGTTGGATCAGAATGTTACAAACGACACATTAGATGAGATGTTTGAGGTATTGGTGGATCGTGATTTTGTCATTTTGGCCATAGATTCGCCGGCGTACAATTATTTGTATCAAACGAAGCAGGGAATGTTCCCTAGGGTTAGGATTAGCAATTTGGGTAAAGATTCATCCCTCAAAAGTGGACAGTTGTTCATGCAAATAACATCGATGAACAATCAAGTAATTTGGTATAAAGACACGGTAAATTTTGCAGAAATGAATGCGGGTGATAGTGTTTGGGTTATTTTTAAAAAGAGAATGGAATTGAATGAAATTGGGTTGCATAAAGTGGCTGTAAATCTTATAGATAAATGTGATTTGATTTCTGAAAATGATACTTTACACAGTGGATTTATTGTGCAGTTGAATGGGTTAAATAATGCGTCAAAGGAAAATGGGGTTGTAATTTTTCCAAATCCAGTGAAAGATAAAACCACCATTCAATCTGCTACGGATGTTGTGTCATACAGATTGGTGGATGTGATGGGCAGAATTATATCGGAAAGAGTAGTTTTAAGAGGTGAAAATCCTAGAAATGTGGAAATGATTAAACCGGAAGGCCTTGTTTCGCAGATGTATTATTTAATTGTTGAGACCGTTGAAGGTTCCTTCACTTGTGTTATTTTTGCGGAGCAATGAAAATGAAACAGATACAAATAATTGGAATTTCAGCAGTTTTATTTCTAAATGCGTGTGGTTTGATAAAACCTACGCCACCAACCGACATGAATGCGGTTGTGGAAGTAAAACCTTTACCAGTGGTAGTTTCGCAAGTAAATATACCCTTGGAAATAGATTTAATGCCGTTTTTTAAACTTGCTGATGATAAGGTTGATAAATCATTCAAAGGGTCTGATAAACCTTGTCAAGGTTTGAGATATGAGTACAAATTGAACCGTTCTTCTTTCAATATTGAGGGAAAAGGGGTTGGCCAATTGGGTTTAGGTTTGGATTTGCAATATGGTGCTAAAGGTGAGTATTGCCCTTTGTGTGTGATGGATCAATGTGCTACACCTCCAGTTGGGTTTCAAATTGGCATTGATGAACCAATGAAACGCGCAAAAATTGGCATTGACTGTAAGTTTAAACTTTTGCCGAATTATAAAATTTCGTCTACCACCACCATTTCAGAATTGACACCCGTTGATCCAATTAAAGTAATTTTTGGTTTTGACGTTACCAATATGTTGATGAACCGCATCAAGCCTTATTTGGGAGATTTGTCGAAAATGGTTGATAAGGAAATTGCCAAAGTTGATCTAAAGCCTTATGTAAAGCCAGTTTTTGATCAGTTGCAACAAGATATATATATTGATAAAATAGGGTATTTGAAGATTCAACCAAAGGAATTGTCGTTGTCGGATTTAACGTTCAACAAAAGCAAATTGAGCTTTTCTATTGGTTTAAAAGCCACGCCGGCTATACAATCAACAAAATGGTCAATTCCATTGGCTCCATTGCCAAATTTAGCACCATATAAAGCGTCTGATGGGTTTGAAGTATTCACCGATGTAAGCATGAATTACGATTCTTTATCAAAACAAATAATGGGATATTTGTCGAAAGAGAAATTTGTAGTTGGAAAGGATTTTATCATCATTCAGAAATTAAGAATGTTTGCGGCAAAAGACAAACTAGGTGTTGAGTTAGGGTTCATAGGAAGTAAATCAGGTACTTTGTTTTTGTTGGGAGTTCCAACCTTTGATGCGGCTAAGAAAATAGTGAGTATTAAGCAGGTGGAGTATGATTTGTCTACTAAAAATTTATTGCTAAAGTCTGCAAAATGGTTGTTAAATGAAACCATTCGAAAGAAAATGGAAGAGGCAATGGTTGTAGATGTAACATCAACATTGGCATCGGCTGAAAAGGGCATCAATGAGTCGTTGAATAAGAAATTGGATGGGGGGATTTACCTAAAAGGAAACTTGAAAAAGCTCACAATTACAGATATATCACCACGTCAATCTGAAATTTTGGTTAGGGTTCAAATTAGCGGTAAAGTGGGAGTTTCAATGCAAGAAAACAAATAATAAAAACCACTAGATAACAAAAAAGGCGATCAATTGATCGCCTTTTTTTATGGATTAGATTGGATTAACCAATTCTTGCAATTAAATCAGCTACTCTAGAGCTATAACCAGTTTCATTGTCGTACCAACCTACAACTTTGGCAGTATTTCCAATAACTTGAGTCAACTCAGAATCAAAGATACAGCTGTGTCTGTTGCCAACGATATCGATACTCACGATAGGGTCAGTGTTGTACTCTAAAATACCTTTCAAAGAAGTTTCAGAAGCTGCTTTCATTGCTGCATTGATTTCTTCAACTGTAGCTTGTTTTTTCAAGATAACAGTAAAATCAGTAACAGAACCATCAGGAATAGGAACACGCATAGCGTTACCGTTTAATTTACCTTTCAAATGAGGCAATACCAAACCAACCGCTTTTGCCGCACCAGTGCTTGTAGGCACGATGCTGTAAGCAGCAGCTCTAGCTCTGCGCAAATCTTTATGAGGAGAATCTTGTAAGTTTTGGTCAGAAGTGTAAGCGTGAATGGTAGTCATGAAACCACTTTCAACACCAAAAGCTTCATCCAAAACTTTTACCATAGGAGCCAAACAGTTGGTGGTGCAAGATGCATTGCTCATGATGGTTTCAGTACCGTCTAAAATGTTATCGTTAACACCCAAAACAACGGTTTTGCAATCACCAGTTGCAGGAGCAGAAATCACAACTTTTTTAGCACCAGCTTCAATGTGAGCGTTTGCTTTAGCAGCGTCTGTGAAGAAACCAGTACTTTCAAGAACTACATCAACACCCATTTCACCCCAAGGTAGGTTTTTTGGATCTCTTTCAGCCAAAGCTTTGATTTTTTGACCGTTAATGATCAAATGCTGATCATCGTGAGAAACTGTTCCGTTGAATTTTCCGTGTACAGAGTCGTACTTTAACAAATGTGCTAAAGTTGCGTTGTCGGTTAAGTCGTTGATAGCAACAACTTCAACACCTGGTTTTTCAATTAAAAATTTGAATGCGTGACGACCAATACGTCCAAATCCATTGATGGCTACTTTCATGATGTGATGGTTTTTATTTCGTGGTGCAAAAATACAATTAATAATTCAAAAAACTTAACCTCTTGGTTTTAATGGTCTAATTTCTAAGTTAACGTGATGGAAATTGTTTGGAGATTTCAAAGCGTAAACAATTTGCCCTGCAACATCTTCAGGCATTAACATATTGTCGTGTGCTTTGATGTTTTCAGAATGTCTAAAGAAGTCCGTTTTTACAGAACCTGGGTAAACGCAGGTTACTTTTACACCAAAATCTCTCACCTCTTTATAAAGTGCGTCGCTGAATCCCCTAACTGCAAATTTGGTGGCATTGTAACCTGAAACTTGAGGGTATCCTTCTAAACCCGCAATTGAAGAAATGTTGATGATATGTCCCAATCCTTGTTTTTTCATAGAAGGAAGGGCCAACTTGGTGGCATAAAACAAACCATTTACATTGGTGTTGAACATAGTATGCCATTGCTCTAACGACAATTCTTCGCAGAAACCAAAGTAACCTAATCCTGCATTGTTAATGAGGATGTCAATTTTTTCATGCTTTGCTAATATTGTATTAAATACTTCTTCAAGTTGATCAAAATGTTGAACGTCTGCTTTTAAACATGTATAGTTTTCATGTTTTGTGGTACATCCACTTCTGCAAATTCCATAAACAATGGCCCCTTCAGCCAAAAGTTGTTCCACACAGCACAAACCAATTCCTTTGTTTGCGCCAGTGATTACCGCAATTCTATTTTTTAATTCCATAAATTCATTAATTGTTGATGATTTTCACAATACTATCATCTATTAACCCCCAATTGAATTCAATTGTTTTACTTCTTTGAATGTTTTTTTCAACTGAATAATGGTATGTTTTATCATAATAAACCAAAAGTATATCAATCCATTGTTCAAACTGACTATTTTCCAAACAAGCGATTGCCTCATTGGCGTTTTGACCACCAAGTTTTTTTCTGAGGATGTTGGTTTTTTCGATGAGTAAATTCACATCAAAATGCGCATATTCTTTAACCAATCGCTTTACTCTAGTAAGTTTATCTACTTGTATTTCGATTATTGGTGCAGATTGCATTTGATCCCAAAAACTCAATGGAAGAAAACAATGTCCAATGAGCCGACTTTCGTTTTCAACAAATGTTCTTTTCGATAAATCGAGAGAGTTGATAACCAATCCTAGAGCATTTTCGTAAGCCTCTGTGTGAGGTTGTGGTGGAAACCCAAGTCCCCCAAAAGCACTACCCTTGTGGAGTGCAAGATGTTCCAAATCAATAATTTGTTCGCCTTTTTCTCTTAAAAGATGCAAGATTTCAGTTTTGCCGCTACCCGTAGAGCCACTCAAAATGGTAATGGGAATTTTCTTTTCGAACTGGCTGTGAATCCAAGTTCTGAAGGATTTGTATCCTCCATTTAACAGAAAAGGTTTAAAACCACCCCAAGAATAAATGGTGGTGCTAATCTGGCTCCGAAGCCCACCCCTCCAGCAGTAAAACAACAACTTTTTACCTTCCATTTCCGCCTGTTTGTATTGGTTAAACAAGTCGGCCATTTTGGGGCCAATAAGATTTAAACCTAGTTGAACGGCTGCTTCTCGGCCCTGTTTTTTGTAGCAAGTGCCAATTAGAACCCGATGTTCATTTGATAACAAAGGAATGTTAATTGCCCCAGGAATGTGTGCTTTTTGAAATTCAGATTCACTTCTTACATCAATCCATTGAAATGACAATTTTTGATTCATTGCCTCTTCAATATGGATGATTTTGAATGACATTTTTATTCGATCACTTCAAGAACAGAGCGATATGCCAAAACTTTGTCGCCGTATTTTGATAATGTTTTAGCTTGCAAACTGGGACCAAAGGTTTTTCTGTAAAATTCTAATTTTTCAATACTTTCTGAGGTGTATTGAATGGCGTAATTAATGCCTTCATCGTCATGTTCTGGGTTGAAAAGGCGCAAAATTTTGTAATCCAAAAAACAACCAGTTTCCATTACTTCAGGAATATGCTCTTGACGCATCCATTGAAGCCATTCAGCGGCCAATTTTTTTTCAACGTTGCAGGTTACGTTGTAGATAATCATATTGCTTTCAAGCGAATGTTATAGCTCTCCATAATGAGGTTCGCTAATAGTTTTTTGCTTGCAGTTTCAGCAGTTGATAAAGCTTCTGCTTCATTGCTTGCTTCAATTTCCATGGTGATGAATTTACCAACGCAAACTTCGTTTACATTGTTCAAACCAATAGATGGCATGCTGTGCGTTACCGCTTTACCTTGTGGGTCTAACAATCCTTTTTTAGGAAGAATTTCGATTTCAGCTAGGAATTTCACAGTGCAAAAATACCATAATTTCGCCGTTTCAATGTAATTTAGCGAAAAATTATGAAGCGTTTTTCAAAAGCAGCCATCACGATTGTTATTATATTGATTTTAATTGCTGCATTTTTGCTGCATTTTTATCATCAAAATGGGTACATTTTCAATGCTAACCAACCAAATTCAAACAATACATCCAATTCCGTTGATACAGGTCAATCTATGCGAAAAGAAGGATTGGTTTTGTCAGGGTCTGATTATGTATTGCAACAAACTGAAAAGCCTGATTTGCTGATAGTTGGAAAGTCATACAAAACAAAATACACCTCGCTTTCTACTCTAATTGCGGGTACATCAAGACCTGTAATGGATTTTATTTCAGCCAATAAATTGATGCTGAAAGGTTCAATTGTAAGCGTTTACAATCAGATTCCTACTGAAAATCAAGAAATGGAAATTTTTGTGGGCATTCCTGTCGATAAGAAAATTGTTACTGCTGATTTTGAATACAGAGAAATCAAAGGCGGTAAGTTTCATAAGGCTACAATTAACTCAGAAATTGGGAAAGCGGCTTTAACTTGGGCCAAAGTTTGTGATGAATTGGTGAAAAATGGTGAAAAAATTACTTTTCCAATTTTTGAATATCCTTCCGATTCTAGGAATAGCGAAATGACCACCGTTATTTCTCAAAGCAATTTATTGATATCTGTTGCTAAATGATTGTTCCAGAATATCTTAAACCAGGAGATACTATTGCGGTAATTGCGCCTGCAAGGAGCATTAAGCCAAATGAGATTCGTCAATTTGAAATTTGGGCAAATAGTTGTGGATGGAATGTAGTTTCATCGCCCAATTTATTTGGTGAGTATCATCAATTTTCTGGCACTGCACAAGATAGAGCTAACGATATATTTTGGGCTTTGAATGAACCATCAATTAAAGCCGTTTTTTGTGCAAGGGGTGGTTATGGCTGTACGCAATTGTTGGAAATTATTGGTGGATTTGATTTTCTATCTAATCCAAAATGGTGGGTAGGCTTTTCTGATATTACCACTTTGCATTTAAACTTTCAGCAACTTGGTATAGCTTCAATTCATGGTCCAATGGTGATGCAATTTAACCTGAACAATCCTTATCAGGAATTGAATCAACGTTATTTGTTTAATGCCCTTGCTGGTAATTCTAATCATTTTGGATTAAGAAATTTTGAAATTTTAAATACTCATAATTTTGAGGGACAATTGGTTGGGGGGAATCTTTCATTGGTTTTTGCACACAGTGGTGTTGTGAAAAAAGATTTTCAGGGTAAAGTGTTGTTTTTGGAGGATCTAGATGAGTATTTGTATCATATTGATAGGATGATTTGTTCTTTGAAGTTGGGCGGAACATTTCAAGGGATACATGCTTTGGTAATTGGTTCAATGCTCGACATGAAAGATAATGCCATACCTTTTGGTAAAAATGTAAAAGAAATAATTTTGGAACACCTTGGAAATGAGGGTTTTCCAATTATTTTTGATTTTCCGGCAGGACATGATCAGCAAAATATTGCGTTAAAATTAGGAATGAATTGTACCTTTGACGGACATACATTTTCACAATTATAAAAGTTAGAAGAGTTGATTTCGAGTAAAACATATATCGCGATTACCAAGTTTGGAATTGTAGGAGGATTATCTTTCGTCATTGATATCTCTGTTTATTATTTGTTGAGCCAATTTTTGCCAACAGCAATTGCCAAAAGCATAGGTATCATTGTAGCTACTTATGTGAATTTTCAATTGAATAAACATTGGACATGGGGGCAAAAAGAGAGCAAAAAAGGATTGTTGGTGAAGTCGTTAATGTTGTATCTAATAAGTGGTTTAACTAACGTAGGTACTAATGAATTGCTTTTGCACTACATTCCTGATTTTGAATTGGCTGCAAATTTTGTTTATCCAAATTCTACCAAAATCATGAAGCATATTTTTAGTGTTAAAGTTGATAAAATTGCTGCGGTTTTAGGTGCCACAATTGTTGGTATGGTAATCAACTTTTTGGGACAAAAATTATGGGTTTACTCTGAAAAAGAGAATTAATCTATAAATCTAGTCCTACTATTCTTAACTTTGTAAATAGAAACATTGTTGCGTAAGCAACGTTTAATAATATAAAATATGGCTTGTTCATCATGTGGCACAAAAAGTGGAGGTTGCTCACCCGCGGGGTGTAAAAGCAACGGAACCTGTGGAACGAGCGGCTGTAATGCACTAAACGTCTATGACTGGTTTAAAGACATGGACCTTCCAGATGG
>CAZBMF010000080.1:0-10703 GCA_964492925.1 uncultured Rhizobium sp.
AAGTTCAGAAGAATCAAATTACAGTTATATACCAACTGATTATACTATTCCAACTGATGTTGATTATTTCCATTGCACAAGCAACAACACCATTTTTGGAACCCAAATGCAATCTTTCCCGCAATGCAATGTTCCATTGTTCTGCGACATGAGTTCAGATATTTTCTCTCGTGAAATCAATGCGCTCGACTTTGACCTTATTTACGCAGGGGCTCAAAAAAATATGGGACCCGCTGGTGTAACTTTAGTTATCGTGAAGAAAGATCTTTACGATAAAAAGTCAGAACGTCACATCCCTACAATGCTCGATTATAAAACCCATGCAGACGGTGGAAGCATGTATAACACACCTCCGGTTTTCCCAATTCTGGTTTCAAAATACAACCTTGAATGGGTGAAAGAAATGGGTGGATTAAAAGGCATGGCAGCTAGAAATACAGAAAAAGCCAATTTACTTTATAACGCAATTGATAACAGTCCTTATTTCAAAGGTACTACAGCTATCGATTCTAGAAGTCAAATGAATGCTTGTTTCGTTTTTGAACCTGAACATCTTCACTTAGAAGCTCAATTTGAAGCGGCTTGCAAAGAATCTGGCATTAGTGGTATCAAAGGACACCGTAGCGTTGGCGGTTACAGAGCCTCAATGTACAACGCTCTTCCTCTTGAAAGTGTACAGGCGTTAGTTAGTGTAATTGAATCTTTTGCCAAATAATGAAAATTTTAGCGAACGACGGAATTGACGCAGCAGGAAAAGCCATCCTCGAATCTGCTGGCTTTGAGGTAATTACCAATAAAATCCCTCAAGATCAATTGGCAAATGAAATTAATCAATATGATGTAATCATTGTTCGAAGTGCTACAAAAGTTACATCGGAAATAATCGATAAAAGCAACTTGAAATTAATTGCAAGGGCAGGAGTTGGTTTGGATAATATCGACACCAAACACGCTGGTTTGAAAAATATTCCAGTGGTAAATACCCCAAATGCTTCGTCTAGATCTGTTGCTGAATTGGTTTTTGCTCACTTGTTTAGTGTTGCACGCTATTTGCACATGACAAACAGAGAAATGCCTCAAAATGGTATCGAACAATTCAACGCCTTGAAGAAAATCGGTTCAAATGGCTTTGAATTACAAGGTAAAAAAATAGGCATCATTGGTTTCGGTAGAATTGGACAAGAAGTTGCTAAAATGGCCATTGGACTAGGAATGGAAGTATTGGTGTATGACTACAAACAAAGAGAATTTGATCTAACCTTATCGTTCAATCAAAAATACCAAACCAATAACTTTAAAGTTACACTTAAGGGCATTGATATGGGACAAATTTTGTCTCAAAGCGATATTATTTCAGTACACACACCAGGAAGTGCAGAGGTAATTGGTTCATCGGAACTTTCACAAATGAAAGATGGCGCCGTATTGATCAATTGTGCAAGAGGTGGCGTTGTTAATGAATTGGCGTTAAAAGAAGCCATGGAAAATGGTAAATTGGCGTTTGCTGGAATAGATGTTTTCGAAAGTGAACCCCCAGTAAATACGAATATGTTGTCCCTCAAAAACGCTTCACTATCTCCGCATATTGGAGCTAGCACCGGAGAAGCTCAGGAAAGAGTGGGCATTGAACTTGCTGAACGTATTTGTCAATTTTTTAAATAAACCGTGATTAGGGTAATTCCATTTAAAGCGCTTGTTCCTAAATCAGAATTTGCCAATTCCGTGGTTACCCTAGGCTCTGGTAAAATTTCTGAGGAAATTCTAAGAGCTAAAGCTGAAACTATCCCTCATAATTATATCCGGGTTGTGAAACCTCAATTTGCTGATCCTGAAATTCAACAGGGTAGTCCTGAGTTTTACAACGCATCGCTAAAGAATTATCAATATTTAATTTCTGAGGGATATTTGGTGCCTCAAAATGATGCCATCTATTTCTACTCTCAAAGTCACCATTCCGGTATTGAATTAAGTGGTTGGATTGTGGGAGTTGCTGCTCATCACTACACCGACGGACATGTTAAAAAACATGAGAATACTTTAACTGGTAAAGAAAATAGACTCATTGAACACATTCGTGTGCTAAATTCTATGGCCGAGCCGGTTCTTTTGTCGCAAAACTTGCCGAATTCACTCAAAGAATTATCTAAAATTGTGACAGCTCAACCTCCAATTGTGGAAGTAAGCGATGAATATCAAAACAAACACCGTTTGTGGCAAATTATCGATCATTCTATGATTGCTGATGTTCAGAATATATTTTCCAGCATGGATTCATTGTATATTGCCGATGGACATCACAGGGTAGCTTCTTCCTCAAGATTTTTGTTGGATGCTAACGATTCTGAGGAAAAAGGATTCATGGCGTTGGTGATGGATCAAGACGATCTTTTAATCAAATCATTTTATCGTTTATTAAAAAATGTAGATGCATCAAAATTGATTGATTATTTGAAACAACATGATATTGCGTTCACTTTTACGGATGCTCAAACTCTATTAGAGCTCACACAGGGCAATATTTTGTGTATGGCGAAGGATTTCTCTATTATTATCCACTTAGATAAACCCAACGCTGAATTAGATGCAAAGGAAAAATTGGATGTTTCAAGAATTGAACATTTAATATTCGAAGGATTGTTTCAAATTAGTGATACCAGTAAAGATGAGCGAATATCTTTTCTTCGAGGTGATTATTCACAAGAAAATGTTATGACGCAAATCAACCAAAACAAAGTCAATGTGGCCTTCTTATTTGCAGCCAACACCATGCAAGAAATCATAGATGTTGCGGATGCGGGGCTCATCATGCCGCCTAAAAGTACATTTGTTGAGCCTAAATTGCTTACAGGTATGCTAATCGAAGATTACAGCCGTTAAAACAACGATAGCTGCTTTTTCTCAGCCTTTAATTTAAATACGTCCTGGATTGATTTTTGTAAATCCTGAAGTGTTTCTTTGTTAATATCGTATATGCTGGAAGTTTTATGATGCTTCATTGAAATATATTGATCTTCTTTCAATTTCTGCAAATGTCCTGAAACGGTACTTTGAGAATAAGGGAGTTTGTCTACAATGTCTTGACAAGTGCTGGGACCATTGTCCATCAAAAACAATAAAATAGAGATTCTAGCAGGGTGACCAATTGATTTACACAACTTCGCTAAAAATTCAATGTCTGCCTCAAACTTATTCCTTTTTTTCATAAATATTCGCTCTATCGTAAAATGCAAATATAACGAATGGAATAATATGTATGACTAAAAATCGCTTGAAATATTATTTTTATCGGCAAAATGCAATAATAGGGATTAATTTTCCCGTTTGTGCTTCCAACGACGGTGGCTCCATAACCAAATTTCCGGCTGTGCCAATATCTCTTGTTCAGTATGCTTGGCAATCAAATCAGTAATTTCACCATCTTTATAATCTGCTGGGTTTGAAACAATGATTGTGCTGGTTGCTTCATAATGTCCGCGCTTTACCTTCCTAGACGACAAATACACCACTGGAAGGTTATATTTCTTTGCAATTTTCTCAGGACCATTCATAAAAGGCGTATCCTGATTCAAAATATGCGCCCAATGTGCCGTTTTTCCGGATGACGGATTTTGATCTCCAATAAAAGCAGATGCTGTTACAAACTCTTTATTGGCAGAAATTATCCGTAGCGTTTGTTCCATTGGCATTGGAATGGCACCAAAACGACTTCTTATTTTGTACATCATCCAATCGAATCCATTGCTAGATAATGACTTATAAACACATTGAATTTGTTGTTTGCAAACAATTTGCGACATACCACATACCCATTCCCAATTACCGCAATGACTCATAACTACCACAATACTTTGATTGTTGTTGTAAAAATCATCGTAAACAGATTGGTCTAAGTTCTTCATTCTTGTCATCAATTCTTTTTTGCTAATTGTCAATCCTTTAATAGTTTCAAGAAACAAATCAGACAAATGTCGGTAATACCCAATTTCTATTTTTTTTAGTTCTTCATCACTTTTGTCAGGAAATGAATTCTTAAGGTTCATTCTAACAACTTTCACCCTATATTTAATTAATTTATATACAATGAAATAAATTATATTACTTAAACTTTCTATTAAAAAGAATGGGGAAGATGAGAAAAGGTAAAAAATGGGATAAACGAACAGTTTAAAACCTGTTGTACCTTTCGGATGTTCTGTTCGTTTCATTTCCATTAGAAATAATTAAAAGTTTGTCCTTGATTGAGCTTCAAAACACTTCGATACATGAGCTGAATACATCCCTCAACATCTTGTTCATCAACCATTTCAACGGTTGTATGCATATATTTAAGTGGGAGAGAGATTAGTGCCGACGGCACACCAACTCCGGAATAAGCAAAACTATCGGTGTCGGTGCCAGTTGACCTACTCACTGCATTTCTTTGAATAGAAATTTGAGATTCATTGGCTGTTTGTATGATAAACTGCAGTAGGTTATTTTGAACTGCTGGCCCGTAAGTCACCACAGGTCCACGACCACATTTGCAATCACCTTGCTGTTTTTTATTGTACAGAGGGGAATGTGTATCATGGGTTACATCGGTAATGATAGCCACATCTGGCTTAAGTCTACGCGAAATCATTTCAGCGCCTCTCAATCCAATTTCTTCTTGAACACTATTCACCAAATAGAGTGTAAATGGTAATTTTTGTTTGTTTTCAGATAAGTGTCGTGCAACTTCAGCAATCATAAATCCACCCATTCTATTGTCTAACGCTCTTCCAATGATATACTTATTGTTCAACCATTCACAATTTGCTTCAAAAACTGCCACAGAACCCACATGGATACCAAGCTTTTCAACTTCTTCTTTTGAAGAACATCCTACATCAATAAAAACAGTATCTGGTTTCATTTCGGGATTTTTTTCAGTACGCACATGAATGGCAGGCCAACCAAAGATTCCTTTCACTACTTTGCCATTTTCACAAAAGATATTACATCTCATAGACGGGGCAATTTGGAAATCACTACCACCATTTCGAATTACATATAAGTATCCATCTTCTGTGATATAATTTACAAACCAAGAAATTTCATCGGCATGCGCTTCTAAAACAACTTTATACTCGCAACCGGGATTGATCACACCAACCGCGGTTCCATAGGCGTCAACTATGGTTTCATCGATATACGGCTTTAAATAATCTAACCATATTTTTTGTCCGCTGCTTTCAAATCCTGTAGGAGAGACATTGTTTAAATATTTCTCCAAAAATTCTTTCGATTCTTGTCTCATGATTGTTTGTGCAATTTACATTAAAAAAATTATCTTTACATACATTATGAAAACCTATCTGTCAATAATACTCACACTCACAGTAGTTCTATTCTCTTGTTTTTCAAGTAAGAATAAAATTCAACCACAAAATATTTCGAATGAAAATCAAACCATCGAAAATACATCAATCACTTTGTTACAAAAAGGTCGGTTAATCTATGAATCTAAATGCAACAAGTGCCACGCGCTGAAAGATCCAATTTCTTACACTGAACCAGAATGGAGGAAAATTGTTCCCAGGATGACAAAAATGCTAAATTCCAGAAAGGTAGAAATGGACAGTTTATCTGAAGCCACTGTATTGAATTATTTAATTCATGCAACTACAAATAAGAAATAGAAAGAATCTAAAAATAAAAAAGCCTCATTTCTGAGGCTTTTTTAGTGGGAGATACTGGGTTCGAACCAGTGACCCCCTGCTTGTAAGGCAGGTGCTCTGAACCAGCTGAGCTAATCTCCCTTTCGGTGGTGCAAATATAGATAAAAATTATATTTTAACAAAAAAATAATGAATAAATCCCAAAATATCGCACTGTCACAACACAAAATAACCAGAAAAACAAAAGCATGTTATTGATTAGTAATAAATTATTCAATGAATAGAAAGCAATAAATATCCAAAACCAGGATAAGAGATAAGCCAAACATCAAATTCCGCCTAGGAGATTCCCAATTTACTTAACCTGAATACCATTGGATTAAAATTACTACTGCAAATTAAATGAAATAAAAAAAGCCTCATTTCTGAGGCTTTGGTGGGAGATACTGGGTTCGAACCAGTGACCCCCTGCTTGTAAGGCAGGTGCTCTGAACCAGCTGAGCTAATCTCCCTTTCGGTGGTGCAAATATAGATAAAAATTCATTCTAGGCAAATAAAAATATTGAAAAAATCCAAAATCCATGCCGTATTTTTTGCATTTTTCGCCAAATTAATTGTCTAAACACAAAATAATGAAGCAATTATACCCGAAGAAATTATTTAGCAATTTCTAGATCTTTTGGTTCCACATCAATAAACGATTCTTGAAGAACATTCACCTCTCCTGAAACAGACTTCTTTGCTTTTGAAACAAATTTCCTCAAGGTATATTGAACCTGCACCAAACTTTGATGCTTTGCCTTAGAGTGAAACGCCGCTAATTGAGCTGCAACTTGCACAATTGAATTCGGGAAATTTTTACCCCTTTGCTTAATAATTACATGTGAACCCGTAAAATCTTTCACATGCAACCACATGTCGTTTTTATTGGCAATACGCAAAATTTCATCGTTAGATTTGGCATTTTTCCCAACCCAAAATTCAAATCCCTCAAATTCATATAATTTATATGGAACAGCATGATTGGCTTTCTTTTGAGGGATGTTAAATTGCTCCTTACTTTTTTGATAGCTTTTTACATCTTTGAAGCTCTCAGCCTGCATGACCGTCATTAACTTGTCTTCATTTTCCTGAATTTTGTTCGTTATTTGGCGAATGTTTTCTTCCAATTTCTCTAATTCTAAGAACTCATTTTTCGCTTTTCTGTAGTATTTCTGAGCGTTTTCAGCAGCACTTAGATTCTCGTCTAACTTTACACGAATTCTTTGATTGGTGTAATAATCCATCAATAAAGCATTTGTTACGCCCTTTTTGATACTGTGCGCATGAGCCAATATCAAATCACCAATTTCACGATAACTACGTCTCTCTACAATCTCTTCCTTTCGCTTTAAATACCCTTTAATCAAACCTTTATCCTGCCTGATTCTTTTCTGAGTGGCATCAATAAAACTGGTTTTAAACTGATGAAAGAAATACCATCGGATATAATCTGTCGCAGCCAAAGTGATATTCTCGATCACTTGTTCAATTTCAATATTTTTTAAAACAGAGTGAAAATTGATATCAATGTTGACTTTATTGTTTTTCTGCGATGATGAAAAGTCAATTAATTGATGAATTTGACTGAAATATTCGTACAAATATGATCGTTGTATTTCAAGCGTCGGTAGGTCAAAGAAATTTGCATCAAAATATGATTCTACTAACGATTCAAATGATATAGATTTAATATTTGATTGATAATAGATTAAATCAATTTTAGAATCTAAATTTACCTTTACTTTTCTATTAAGATTCGACAGCAATAAATCATTCCAATCTGAAAAATCAATGTCCCAATCTGCTTTAATGTTCAATTTGAACATGCTTTCTGGTGATTTTTCGTCTTTTAAACCCAATAAAACATTACCAAATCTACCAAACCCCTTAAACCAAAGTCTTTGACCGCCCGAAAATTCAATGTATATCAATCGATCAAATATCCTCGTACCAACATCAACAACACATTGACCATCAATTTCTTTGAACTGAAAATGCCCTCTTTGTTTGTGTCCTGTAGGAGTTTTATTTGATTCAAAAAAGAAAATTTCTCCTTGAACAAATTTTACTTCCAAGGAAAAGGAATTGGATCCATTTTCAAAAAATAGAAACACTGCATCTTTGTCGTAACTGATCGATTGAATCAAATACAGGCCTTGAATTCTTTGAAATAAATAATTTGCCCAAATCTGATAGACCCAAAACGAAGAATACATCCTTCAAAATTCGGATTTATTTGTCAATATTTCTTAGCAGCATCAAAGTTTGTGTAAAAACTTTATTCGCTACACGATTTCCTCGGTATTCAATGTAGGCAATATAAAGTCCTTCAGGACAATCAACTCCATTGACTTTACCATCCCAATATCCATTCATATCGTTGGATTTATATATAATTTCACCCCAACGATTGTAAATACTCACAGATATTTTGCTTGCACCATAATTTTTCCAAATAAACTCATCATTTAACTTATCTCCATTCGGAGAAAACGCAGTTGGAATATAAAGTATTATGGTATCTTTAAAGCACAAATCAATTTCTGAAGTATCTGAACATCCACCTAAATTACTCACTGCCAACTTTAAATTCAATTTGCTTTTAGAATCAAGATTATGAATAAAAATATTTTGACCGTATTTAAAACTATCATACAATTGATTATCAATTAACCAAGAACCAGAACTTGCCCCAATGGTGGCATTGTAAACTTCTATTGGATATTCTTCAGGCGTATAACAATTTCCATTTATAGGCAATTGAACACCAAACAAGGCTTTTATTGCAGAATATCCAGGTATGTAAATGGAGGTGTCCGAAAAACATGCCGTTTGACTATCTTTTAAAAACACTTTGTAATTGCCCCCGGAAGGACCAAAAAATGTGTCTTTATTAGTCTTCATGGGATAATTCCATATATATTTCAACGGATTGCCATTTCCACTAGTGACTTTTACGAACCCTGTTTGACCATAACATACCGGTGGACTTACTTCAAATCGCGACCAAACTTTAGGAAATGAAAAAACATTAACTAACTGACTTTCATTATTACTACAGCCATCATTTACATTACAAGTATAAGTAGTAGAGATTATTGGACTCACGAATGTTTTGTACCCATTTTGTCCATTAGACCATAAAAAAGCGTAATTTCCGGTACCGCCTGTGGCCTTTGCCTCTAACAGAATGGTTTCGCCCTTGCAAATACTGTCAGATTTTGGTGATAAACTCAATTGAATACTGTCCATGACAACCAAACTGAAGGAGTCCACCAATTGGCAACTCTTGTTCATAACCATATATTTTAAGTTCAATGTTCCAGGCAAATAACGGCTAGAAATAAAAGTTGGAGCTAATTTCCCACCAATTAAGTAATTCCCACCCATTGGATTCATTTTCAATACAATAGGAGAGTCATTGAAACAAAAGGTTTTAGTTGGGTGTAAGTATTGAATAGGAGTGAGGGAATCTACTGTTACTTTGAATGAATTCGCACAGCCGATAGGGGTTAAATAATTGATTATAAATGTACCAGGCTTCGATAATTGTGGACTAAATTCAGTTTTAATACCGTATTTAACGCCCGTTCCCCAGAACACGCCACCTTTTTCGTTTGGAATAAGGGTGAAAGGCTTAGAATCCTCACAAACACTGGTATCTTTTGGCACTACAGGTTTTCCTAAAACCCTGACATAACCAAAATCTTGACATCCGTTCCTCGCATACGCTACTGGATATGTGCCTGGAGTCATATTTTTCGGAGCAAATTTACGCCCTCCAATAACCCCTAAACCACTCCAAGTCCCATTGGGAACATTGGTTTTAAAGAAATTACCTAAAATAAAAGTATCTGAATTGTAACAAAAATCTTGTGTGTCTTTACCTGTTATGGCTGTGCCGATGATTCTAACAATCTTTGTATCTCGGCATCTTCCGGAAGTAAATTTTAGCGTATCAATTCCATCTGCACCATTCGTCCAACTTGCATCATATACATTTGAAGTAGCATTGACAATGCCTTTACCCACCCAAGAATAGGACCCATTGTGTCTTAAATTAATCAAAACATGGTTGGTCTTACTTGGACATATTGTATCGTCTTTTCCAGCGAAACAAGGCAAAATTGTAAGTTTTGTTGTGTCCTTACATCCACCTATAGCTGTAAATATAATATTTCGAGTGCCAGGACCACCCATTAAACTTGGATTAAACCAACCATAATACGTATTTAAAAGCCCTGTAAAATATTGAGGATAAATACCATAAGGCTTGAATTGCAAGGTGTCGAGCAATCGAGATTCACATGTTGTATCAACAGCAGGTACCACCACATTTTGAACCAAAATATTCTTTTTCGAGGTACAACCTTTCCAAGTGTACGTAACTACATAACTACCAGCACTATCTGGTGTAAAAAAGCCGGTAGGGGATATTTTAGGACCAGTCCATGTCCCTCCAAGAGGACCAAACCAAGTTACAGAAAGAGGGGTTTTCCCGGGGCAAAACACATTGTCGTAATTGTATGGATTTGTTACATTTACAACCATTGTATCTGTGCATGACCCTATTTTGTACCACAATTTTACGTTCCCCCATTGTCCATAAGGCTTGAATTCGCCGGTGCTACTATTCACAATTCCATTCCCAAACCATTTTCCGCCGGCGGGATATCCCTTCAGAAATAAATTTGGCGAGAGATAGCATATTTGAGTATCGTTTTGCGCAACAGGAGGCGACAAAACCACAATAGTCAATGAATCTGACCCAGGAATAGCGTTTCCATCATTCACAACCACTTTATACTTGGTGGTTGATTTGGGACAAACTAAGGGATTACTTCCTGAAATTCCAGCGATGTTCCAGGAGTAGGTGTATTTTGAGGCATTTCCTCCGTTAGCTTTTACGGTTAAGTTTAAACACTCTCCCAAACAAATAGTATCTTTCAATGATGTAAGATCTACCAAAATAGGGCAATTGGTAATCTTAAATGATTGAAATGACGACAAAATGTAGATACT
>CAZBMF010000081.1:0-10613 GCA_964492925.1 uncultured Rhizobium sp.
CCACCGTAATTAACCGCTGGGTCATTTCTGAAATCGAAGAATGGAGCTTGTAAAATTGCCGCTGGAAACACAATTTCGTTGAAAGACGGATTGTAATATGCGTTTACCGTTTGTGGAGACATGTACCACTCTGTTTTATCAACTGGCTTACCAAAACGCTCCATATTCTTTGCAATCATAAACTTAGACGCATTGATCATGTTTTGATAATAGCTACCACCATTTTTATAATTCTTGATAACCAATTTCGAATAATCTTTCCATTGGTCTGGGAAACCAATTTTAATCATCAATTTATCTAATTTTTTTAGCGCTTTAGCTTTAGTTGTAGCGCTCATCCAATCCAAATTCTTGATGCGTCCTCTGTATGCTTCAATGATATCATCAACCATTTGCTTCGCAACAACTTTAGCCTCTTTCGGAAAATACTTTTCTACGTACAACTTACCTAAAGCCTCACCCGCAATCCCATTTACTACTCCCAATGCCCTTTCTTTCAAAGGCTTTTGAGCAGGAACTCCTCTTAACGTTTGGCCATAAAATGAAAACGACAATTTCTCTAAGTCTTCACTCAATAAATTCATGGATCCTCTCATGGTAGACCATGCGAAAAATATCTTTACCGTGTTGAAATCAGATTTCTTCACCAATTCATTCATGGCTTTTAAAAATTTTGGTTGGCCCACTATGATGGTATCAGGCTTTATTTTTAAAGCCTTTAAAATACCACGTAAATCAAACGCATCCAAAGTTGTACTTAAACTTTTCACCGCTGTTGGATTGTATTGTGCAACAGGATCACGGCGTTCCTCGCGAGACATCATTGGCTCTGCCAATGATTTTTCAAATTGATAAATCGCCAAAGCGTTTGATTGCGCCGTTTTGTCATCCGTTCCAAATTTTACAAATACATCCTGGATGTACTTCCTATATTTTTCTTGGATGCCTACTGATTTTTCATCCGACTTTAAATAATAATCTCTATCAGGCAATCCTAAACCTGTAATGCCAATGCTCACAACATTTTTATTGCTGTTTTTTGCATCAGCATCTACCCCTAAATCAAACATGGTATTCTCACCCATTGGGGCGTATTTCACGATGTATTTTCTTAGGTCTTTTAAATTTTTGAGGGACATGATTTCCTTCAGGAATGGTTTTACAGGTTCTATACCCTGCTTGTTGCGATTGTCAACATCCATCACCGTTTCATAAAGCATAACAGCTTTTCCTTGGTCTGTATTTGAAGCATATCTTCCAGATTTAATGGCTTCTTCTAACACGGCCAAACTCATACTGTCGGCGCGCTTGCCCAATTCATCAAATGAACCCCATCGACTCCTATCATTAGGAATGTTGGTTTGTTTCATCCATTTTCCGTTTACAAAATTGTAAAAATCATCTGCAGGTGAAACCGCGGTATCCATGTAGCTCAGCTCAATCGCATGATATTCAGCTGAAGATACAAAAGCGGTTAATAACGAAGCTCCCAAGAGCCCAAAAACTACTTTGTTCATATAATTGATTCGCAATATATTGACAAAAAAGATGACTTTTTCTAGACCATACGACGAACAGAGATATTTCTTAGTTAAAGTATAAAAAAGTGATAAAATAGTATGAAAATATCACTTTAAAGTTGCAACTCAATTTTTAGGATAGAAAGTACTTTTTTCTCAACCAAAAAGAAATTTTGACCAATAAAATGAGCGCAGGAACTTCAATCAATGGGCCAATAACACCTACAAACGCTTGTCCGCTACTTAATCCCCAAACTCCAATGGCAACAGCAATCGCTAATTCGAAGTTATTTCCTGCTGCAGTGAATGAAATTGCTGCAGTTTGACTGTAATCGGCACCCATTTTTTTTCCAAGAAGGAAACTCACCAAGAACATGATTCCAAAATAAAGAATCATTGGAATGGCAATTAAAAATACGTCCTCTGGTAATTGCAAGATCGTTTCACCTTTTAAACTAAACATAAATACAATTGTAAGAATAAGTGCAACTAGTGTAATGGGCGAAATAAAAGGGATTACCCTTGTTTGAAACCAGTTTTCGTCCCTCAAAGAAATACATGCATAACGCGTTACCAATCCAAGTAAAAATGGGATTCCTAAATAAATTCCTACTGTTTTGGCAATTTCGAGCATTTCTATATGAATGTACGAAGTTTCTACGCCAAAATATGGGGGAAGCACCCCAATGAAAACATAGGCATAAATGCTAAAAAATAAAACTTGAAAAACACTATTCAAGGCAACCAATCCTGCGGCATACTCCCTATTTCCGTTTGCTAATTCATTCCAAACCACCACCATGGCAATGCAACGAGCAAGCCCAATGAGTATCAAACCAACCATGTATTCAGGTTTGTGATTCAAAAAAATAAACGCCAAAGCAAACATTAAAATTGGTCCGATGATCCAATTCAAAATCAGTGATGTACCCAATACCTTTTTATTGACAAACACCTCTCCCATTTTTTCATATCGCACTTTGGCCAACGGGGGAAACATCATTAATATCAAACCTATAGCCAAAGGTATGTTCGTAGTACCTCCTTGATTTTGATTAAATTCCTTCACACTATCAGGAAATAAATATCCAATTAATAATCCCAAAGCCATCGCTAAAAAAATCCAAAGTGTGAGATATTGATCCAAAAAACTTAATCTTTTGCTTTGATCTTCTTTTTTTGTACACAACGGAATGAGTTCATGAAACACGAAATTTTGGCAGTATTTCTGTATTAAATCTCTCACCCTATCAAACTCCTCCGTTTTTTCTATATCCGTACCCTCAAATTTCGCAGGATCCGGAAAATTAAAATGAAATCTTTTTGCAGAACTCGGAAAATAAGGGCAATTTTCTTTTGCATTATCGCAAACCGTGATGATGAAATCAAAATCTATTGATTTGTATTCATCAACATGATTAGATGTATGTTGCGAGATATCAATCCCCGCCCTTTTCATGGTGGCTATTGCATTGGGATTTACCCCGTGGGTTTCAATACCTGCACTGTAAACATTAGCCATGTCTTTGGCAAAATGCTTTAAGAATCCCTCTGCCAGCTGACTTCTACAACTGTTGCCAGTGCATAGAACTAAAATATTTTTCATTAGCAACAACCTCCACCCGGGGTGCAACACGAACTTCCTGCAGGTGTTAAATCAGAAAGCGCTTTTTTCATTTTATATTCTGGAATACCACACTTATCCTTTGCCAAACAATCTGTGAATTTATTCTCAAATACAAATTGTCCCAATGAATGCTTGATTCCATAAACACAGATGGTTTCTCCTTGATACTCAAATTCTACCTCTAAATCCTGGTTCCCATGTATGTCTTCAGCCATATCTATGATACCCATTAATTTTGCTGCACTCAAACGATGATCAACATCGTTAGCAACCCAAATTTGGAACATCAATTTTGATTCCGCCCTTCTCGTTCCACCGCAATCTACGTAGTTTTTTGTAACAACACCCGCTTCAGTGATGTGAAAATGTGCCGGAATGGTTTCTCCATTTGGCATGCGGAATGTCAAACCTTGCATTCCCGCTAAATAATTTTTAAATTCTAATAATTTCATAATTCTCTTTTTAACAACAAGTTGTATCACAATTTTCCGCCACAGGTTCTTGAGCGAAAAATCGATTTAATTCCATTTTAAACAAACCCCAAACTTCTTTATCTATGCAGTAACAAACATTTGGACCCGAAATATTCCCTTTGATAAGTCCAATCAATTTTAACTCTTTTAAATGCTGTGAAACCGTGCTTTGCGACAATGGCAATTTCGAAACAATGTCGCCACATACGCAATTTTCTGTATTGAGCAAAAACTCAATAATTTCGACCCGAGCTGGATGCGAAAAACACTTTCCAATTTCAGACAACCTCACCGATTCAGGCGAAAACAAAGAAGTTTTACTTTTTCCCATAAAATCCTATCGCAATATTACGATAAGCGATTCAAGCAAACAAACTTGCTGATTAAATTTTTAAATAATTAAAGTTTTCTTAAAATTGCAATTCCCAAACCTGTGAAGAACTTACCGTTAACAGTGCTGTAATTGTCGCTCAAAAATGATTGGTACATCAAAGATGGTTCTATCACAAATGTCCACTTTTTATTGATTGGAATCATTGGACCAAGCGTTAACTTACCATCGAAGGTCATGTAACTCGATTTATCAAACACCCTGTAATCTGTATTGGTAAAATAAGATCCAGAATTGACGGTGGTATAACCAGGAGCCAAATGAAAACCAACTCTAATTGGAGTTTTCGCTATTTGGGTATAAAACCTGTAGGCCAAAGGGAAAGATATTTTACCGATGCGATATTCTATATTTCCAGTTTGTACTTTATTCAGGGGTACATAACTAGTATCAATAAAGGTTCCGTATCTTTTAGGTTGCCATGGAGCAGAAATCAATACCACGTTGGTATCAATTTTCTGTATCATTTCGTTCTTATTCAATTGCCATTGCCCATTGCCAACCCACTCTGAATATTGAATTCCAGCTCCTACCATAGAACCATTTTCCAAATCCTTCAAAATAAGCATTTGATATTGAGCGGTATATTGAGTACCTAAAATACTCAAAGGAACATTTTCCTCAAAATTGATGGTATTGTTACTTCCTGTAATTACAGACAATTCAGCATACCATTTAGATGATGGTAACTTAGGTAAAACCGGTCTTTCAGGAATGTCGATTTCAATATCAAACGATGAAAAATCAAACGAAGGCCAATTGAATTTAAAGGTAGATAGTCCCAAAGAACGTATCATTTCATTTTTATTTTGCCAAGTATAATGTTTGTCCTCTTTTGTTTGCGAAGTGCCAACCAACAAATCTTGTAATGTAAGTTGCTTATGCTTACCCAATTTCAAATATTCTTTGCTTGTTTCAAATATTTGATCTTCCAAGATAGCAACATTGTGATTATCAGCTAAAATTGAGAATCCTCTCCTTTGCTGCAGATTGGATTTCTTAGTAGCATTTAATTGAAAACGCTGGGATCCTGATAATTGCCCCTCCCTAGTATTACGCAAACGAAGTTGATCCAATTCAACCTTGCTTTCAGCGATTTTATTGTTTGAAATCGATGAAAGATTTTTTGAACCCAAATTTTCTTTTTTCGCTTCAGCTGAAACTTGATTTTCAGCATCAACAATGGATGATTTTTCGGATTGCGTTATTTTGGCTTTTACTGCAAGTTCTTTAGTTGATACAGGGTGCTTGCTTTTATCGAAAGGATTCGACAGATACAAGCCCAAACCGCCCACAACAAACAATCCGGCAACCACATACATTTTTGGATTCCACCAAAATATAACCCTTCTCTTCTTTTTGCGACGCTCCATAACTTCCTCGAACGTAACTTTCTCGTTCAAGGGAGATTCTAAATCGTACAATTTATCCCTAAAAAAAGAATCTTGATTTTCGTTTATCATGCTTTTCCTAGATTTAAATTGTTCAACATTCCTTGTAAGGCTTTTCTCGCTTTTGCCAATTGAGAACGACTAGTACCTTCGTCAATTTGCAGTGTTTCAGCGATTTCTTTGTGTGAAAATCCCTCAATGGCATACAAATTAAACACCATTCTATATCCAACTGGCAATTTTTCGATTAAATGTAACAATTGATTGACATTCAATTGATCGAAAGAATTGTCTTGATATCCAATTTCATACTCAGCTTCACTGATGTCTGTCCAAATATTTTTTCTCGCCCTGATTTTATTGATAGAAATATTGACAGCAACACGGCGCATCCAAGTTTCCAAAGAACTTTGGAACCTGAAATCACCCAATTTGTCATATATTTTTACAAATGCTTCCATCAATGCATCTTCAGCTTCTTCTTGATTTTGACAATACCGCAAACACAGTGCCATGATTTTCCTGGAATATTTGTCCCACAGCAATCGCTGGCATTTCCGGTCTTCCCGTATACATCCTTCTACCAGTTCCTTGTCTGTCATTCCAAAAATTCATTTCGGTTTTTCGGTTTACATTTATCATAGACAAAGCATTTTCCGAAAACGTGGCTTGATCTGTGTTATTTTCACAAAAAAAATACTTTTTTTTATTCAATTGCATTTTTTACACACTTTCAGGCAATAATTTTCGTTTTCCACATGAAATGAAAACTATTTCTTCGAAAAACCAATCTTCTGTACTTTTTTTGTGAGTTAAATGAAAAGGAAATATTGTTTTACGATTCTATTATTGGCATTATTCTCATTGTCTTTCAATCATTTGGAGGGACAAGGGAGGCCTCGCAACTCAAAACAATACAACCAACCGTTTTCATTTCCCAAACACCAATATCCCTCATTATCAAATAGCCAAAAATGGGCCGATAGCGTTCTTAAAACTCTCAATTTCAAACAATTGGTAGGACAAACCCTCATGATTCCAGCATGGTCGAGATCAATCAAAGTGGATACAATCATCTCGAAAGCAATTCAAAACCAAGAAGTTGGAGGTATCATTTTCTTTCAAGGCAGTCCCTACGCCCAAGCTTACCTTCAAAATTTCTACCAACAATCTTCAAAATTACCCTTACTCATCAGTATTGATGGAGAATGGGGCTTGTCGATGCGACTTTCACAAGTGAAAAAATTTCCGTTCCAAATGACATTGGCCGCATCAAAAGACCCACTATACTGTTACAAAGTTGGTTATGCCATTGGTCAACAATGCCGAAGGATGGGTGTTTTAATGAACTTTGCGCCAGATGTGGATGTAAACTCGAACCCCGACAATCCGATTATTGGCTTTCGTAGCCTCGGCGATGATCCTGAAAACATTTCCAAACTGGCCATTGAAATTAGCAGAGGTATGGAAGATGCCGGCATATACAGCTGTGCCAAACATTTCCCTGGACATGGCAACACAAAAGCGGATAGCCACAAAGAACTACCCGTTGTAAATCATACAGAAAAATCGCTCGACTTTGAACTTGATCCATTCCGAAAAATGATTCAAGAAAATGTAAAAAGCGTAATGATTGGACATTTATGTGTACCGCTGCTAGATTCTACTCCCATGGTTCCAGCTTCGCTATCCAAAAAAATCATATCAGACCTGTTGATTGACAAAATGGGATACAACGGACTAATTATCACCGATGCCTTAAACATGAAAGGGATTACCAGTATCTACAAGCCAGAAGTGGCTGCGGTGAAAGCATTGATGGCAGGTAACGATATCCTATGTTTTCCGGAAAACATTGAATCCATAATTGCCCTGTCTCTTCAATACCGTGATTCAGGTTGGTTAGACAGCGCCAAATTATCTGCTTCTGTTAGAAAAATACTCATTGCCAAACATCAACTCGGATTGGCCGAAAATAGATATGTAAATACGGAAAATTTGCAAAAAGATTTGGATAAAATATTTGCAAATTTCGCAACAGAAACCGCCCGCACATCCGGAAACCCATTGAATAAATTGGATGAATATGCTCGAAAAAGTGTTTTAATACTGAACAATCAATGTCTACCTTTTATTCAACACACTAAAAAGACAATCAATGTACTGAGTTATGGAACAGATATCCCGGTTGATTTTATCAACCAAGTATCTGATTATCACAAAATAAACTGGATAAAATTTGATGGAACAAACGCTCAACTTGATTCAAATTTAAAACACAAGAATATCAACCTCAGTGAAAGTCCGTTGATTGTTGTCAATTCTAGCCAAGTTCTTTGGGGCGAAAGATCTCGTAGAATGTCAAAAAATCTGGAGGAATTTTTCCTTCGTGATAGTTTACCACAACAAACAGTTTTGGTGCAGCTTGGCAACTTATACGCAATCAAAAATTTGTCCAAAAAATACACGGTGGTAATTGGACATGAAAATGGCGAGGCCTTTCAACGAGCCTCGGCAGATTTAATTTTTGGGGAATATTCATCAAACGCAGAATTGCCGGCAAAGATCAGTGAAACATGGACACAAAAAGATTTGAGCAAAATCAATGTCCCTCAAAAATATTTCAATTATATCCACCCACAAGAAGCGGGATTTAAACACCTTGATCCACTTGCCACTAAATCTTATTTAGAATCGCTGATTGATAAAAAAGTAGCCACCGCTATTCAACTTTTGGTATTGCGAAATGGACAAATAGTTGATGAATATAACGTTGGATACACTCCCGTTGATTCTGCGGATGTAATCATTAAAAAACCGATTACGAGTGAAAATGTTTTCGACATAGCCTCAATCACAAAAATTGCGGCTACCACATTGTCAATGATGAAGTTATATGACAAAATGAAATATAAACTTCATGTTCCAATCAAGAAATATTGGCCCGAAGCTGAAAATTACCCTTGGGGTGGTTTAAGCATTGAAGATTTTTTAACCCACAGATCTGGTTTGCCCCCTTTTCTACCATTGACTGATAAGATAAAGAAAGACAGTTCGTTACAATTATCAAAAAGTTACAAAATTGCTATCGACACGTTGAACAAAGACACCCAATATTTCTCGTTACAATTGGGCGATTCTTGCTTTATCGAAAAACGGTACGCCGATAGTGTTTGGAAATGGACTACCAAAACATTGCCAAGCAATGTTTACTCCTACAAATACAGCGATTTAAACATGATTATTCTTGGGAAATGGATTGAATTTACCACCAAAATGAGCTTAGATTCATTTGTGGATGAACAATTTTATAAACCCATGGGATTAACTAAAATAACTTACAAGCCAATTGAAAAGGGTTTGAAGCGATTTGTTTTGCCAACTGGAATCGATAAAAATTGGCCAAGGGGCACCATTCGAGGCATTGTGCATGATCCAAGTGCAGCTTTGCTAGGTGGTATTTCTGGAAATGCCGGTTTGTTTTCCAATAGCCGCGATTTGGCGAAAATCATGCAAATGCTAATTGATGAAGGTGAATTTCAAAACAAACAATACATTTCATCATCTACTGTGAAATTGTTTACCCGAACACACTACAATAAATTGTATCCTAGCAATTTCAGAGGATTAGGATTCGACAAACCCAATGGTTATCCCAACAACCTAAAAAGTGCGGCCGGAAGTCCTGAACACTATACAGCTTCCAATATATTCGACAATGCCCCTGAGGCATTGTTTGGACACAGTGGCTTCACTGGCACTTGGGCATGGGCCGATCCAGAAAAGGACCTGGTGTTTATTTTTCTATCAAACCGCACTTACCCATCCGACAGCAACAATACCCTTTCTAAGGAAGGTATTCGTGGCAAACTTTTGAAAATGTACTACGATGAAATGGAATAATTTAAGGCAAGAAATCTTCGATTTTTGAACCACCTAAATTCCCACTACTCATCAACAACAACACATTTTTATTTCCTGGATTAAACGATTGACGAACAGCCTCTTGCAGCAATTCTACATCGCTAAATACACGAACATTTCCCAATCTTTCTCTGATTGTTTCTGCACTTGGAACTGGCATACGTTTTAGTTCAAAAACATGGGGATCGTACAAAACGAAAATTGAATCTGCGGCATCCATAGTTCCATGGTATTGCGACATAAATTCAGGCATTAAGCTACTAAAGGTGTGCAATTCAAATACTGCGGTAAAATTGCGATTGGCGTATTGTTCACGAACTGCACTTACGGAAGCTTTTACCTTGCTTGGTGCATGGGCAAAATCCCTAATTATCAATGTATTATCTGTTTCATACACCTTTTCAAGTCGCTTCGCGGTTCCCGGAAAATCGGCCAAAGATTTCCAAGCATCTAACCTTAAAATACCCAGTTTTATAGCCAATTCTACCACCCCAGCCGCATTTTCGATGTTGTGTTTTCCAAATATATTGAGCAGTATTTTTTCATTTTCGAGGGACAATTCCACACCATTTTCTGTGGTTACATAATCTGGGGCAATATAGGCTTCAGATATCCCTGGGTGCTTCAACGACAATTGCTTGAGATGTTCATCGTTTCCGTAATAAAAATATCCCTCAGAAACAGTGTCCAAATAACTGTCAAATTGTTCAATATAATTTTCAAAGGTTGGAAAAACGTTTATATGATCCCAAGCGATGCCAGTAATCATCGAAAATTGTGGCTTATAATGCCAAAACTTTGGAGTTCTATCTATTGGAGATGTGAGATATTCATCACCCTCAATGATCATAATGGGTGCATCTGAGAGCCTTACCATGCGTTCAAAACCTGGCAACAATGAACCTACCAAATAATCGGCATTCAGATTATTTTTCTTCAAAATGTGCATCAACATCGCTGTTGATGTGGTTTTACCATGACTTCCTGCAATCACAATTCTCATTTTATCTTGTGCATGGTGGTAGATAAATTCAGGAAATGAAAAAATT
The DNA here is from genome assembly GCA_964492925.1 of uncultured Rhizobium sp. Classification (GTDB taxonomy): domain Bacteria; phylum Bacteroidota; class Bacteroidia; order NS11-12g; family UBA955; genus VMCP01. The sequence continues at coordinate 10,376 of CAZBMF010000081.1, forward strand.
TTGAGTCCTAACTCTTGCGCTTTCAGCAATTCAGGATTATCGGATTTTGCATGCATGCCCAAAATAATTGCATCAATATTTTTTGCAATTTTTTCGGGAAACCAACCAAAGGCTTCTGGCAATATTCCTGCAGCTTCTAATCTAGATTTTGCGGGGTCAAAAATCTCGTCATCACTGCCTGTTACTTCATTTCCCAACGCTTTTAGTTCAAGTGCTAAATTGTGCATCACAGCACCTC